>JAVEET010000340.1 GCA_030840295.1 Pseudonocardiales bacterium | reverse complement strand
GTCGCGGCCCTGAAACGGCTCGACGCCCGTCCGGAGGTGGCTGTCATCGTCATCGCGCGCGGCGGCGGCAGTGTCGAGGATCTGTTGCCGTTTTCCAACGAAGCGCTCTTGCGGGCCGTCTCGAACTGCCGGACCCCGGTCGTGTCGGCCATCGGGCACGAGTCCGACCAACCGCTGCTCGACCTGGTAGCCGACTTCGCCGCGTCCACGCCGACGGATGCCGCGAAACGGATCGTGCCGGACCTCGCCGAGGAACTGCGCCTGCTGCTCGACACCCGGCGGCGGCTCCGGTCGGCGATCCACCGTCGCCTCGACACCGAGGACGAGCTGATGGCCGGCCTACCGCAGCGCCTGCGGCGCGGGATCTCGAACCTGATCACGTCCGGGCACGATGAGAATCGCCGCGCCAGCCAGCGCATTCGTGGCCGGCTCGCCACCATGCTGGACACCGCCACGGCGGAGAACGGCCAGCTGCTGGCCCGGGTCGTGAGCCTGTCACCGCAGGCGGTGCTGAACCGTGGTTACGCCGTTCTCTGGGATTCCGAAGGCGACCTGGTTCGCGACGCCGCCGACACCTTCGACGGTGAGCCGCTGCGGGTTCGGGTGGCCAACGGAGAATTCAGTGTGACCGTCGGCGTCGGCGATCAACCGGTCTGACCCGATGGTTATGGTGGGCCCGATGAGTACCGATCCGAGCCAGCCTGCGCCTGACATCAGCTACGAGGAGGCCCGAGCCGAGCTGCGCGAGATCGTGCAATCGCTCGAATCGGGGGGTCAGCCGTTGGAGAAGTCCCTGGCTCTGTGGCAACGGGGCGAGACCCTCGCCGGTATCTGCCAGCAATGGCTGGACGGCGCCCGTAGCCGCCTGGACGCTGCCATCGCCGCAGCGTCCTCGGACGATCCCGACCGCTGATCCCGAGGACCGACCCCAAGTACTGAAACTCAAGGCTGGCGCGAAGCACCTGATGACGACGGCCGGCTGAGCGGTCAGTGCATCGAGCCGGCCAGCGTGGCCAGCTCGTCCGCGCCTGCCGAGCCGGTCACCAGGACCGTCACCGGCGGCGTGGTGGTCGCGAAGGTATGCCTCAGCAGCCGGCGGCCGTCCGAACGGCGCAAAGCGTCCCAGGAAACCCCGTTGATCGCGACCGTGTTCTCGCTCGTCAGCGGTCCGTACGAAGCGGCCACGGCGTCGGCCGCATCGTCACCTTCGAGGAACTCCGCGTACTTGCCGGCCGGCGTGTAGTAGCCGATGCGAAACGTCGCGCCGTTGGACGGACCCCGGGGCACCAGGTCGGAGTTGGTGGGCCGCCACCTCGGGTCCAGACCGGCGGGCGCCAGCACACCGAACCCCGACTGGGCCCGGGCTGCGGCGATCTTGCTGGTCGCATCGATGACGTGCACCCCGTCCGAGGTGGCGCCGCGTGGCCAGACCACGAGCACCGTGACGCTCACGATGACCAGCAATGGGACGAGCGCCCGCCACAGGTTCGCCGGCGTGCGCAGCCGCTGCCGTTGGGATGGGGTCAGCGGTCGTGTCACGCCACCATGGTGGCTGGTGCGTCCGGGTGCTCGCCAATGGGGTCCGACGTTGGCAAAACCGGATCAGCTGACCGTTACCGGCACCGGATCACTCACCAGCGTGAACCCTCGCTGACCGGCCATCCCACTGGACGAGGCCGTCGGGCCGTCGACGGCATTGTTCAACGAGTCCGTGCCGTAGCCGAGTACCGCGACCAACGAATAACGCCCAGTAGGCAGGGCAGGCCGCTTGGCATCATCGGCACCCGAACCCGCAGGGCAGCCGGCGAGCCGCACCGTGTCAGGTACCACCTGCGCCGGCCGATCCGCGCCCCGCCGTAACTGCATCGGCACCGCGAGGTGTGGCCGCAGCGCGGCGGAGCGGCCGACGACCCGACCGTCCTGGACGATCAGGACGTCCGAAGCCGCAGCCGTGGTGATGATCCGGATCCCGTCGGACAGCACCTGCACGGTCACTGTCACCGGCACTGTGGCGCCCGAAGCCGCGGTCTCCGGCGCCTTGAGCGATAGCTTCGCGAGGTTGGCCGCAGGCCCGGAACTCGACGGCACATCACCGCAGCTGGGTAACCCCTGACCGGTCACGCTCACACCTCCGGAGCCGGCGGAACTGGAACTGCTCGTCGGTCCCGCGCTCGGACCGCTCGCTGTCAACGAAGCCGATGGTCCTCCCCCGGTTGACGACGAACATCCGGTCACGCAGCCGAGAGCCAGCACGGCACCGAGGAGCGCCGCGACGACTGGCCCGGGTCGAAATGCCGCGATCGGACTGCGGCGACGTGCTGTCATCGCTTGCATGTCATCACCCTTCTTCTCCAGATGCGGCGAGGACGGGCTCCCGTTGCAATCATGCTGTTGTAATAGTCGAGTTAAGTTTCTGCTGTGATCTTGCGGACACCATGCTGTGGGAGGCACACTCCCCCGGGGCCCGCGCACAAAACCACTGTAAGCGGGCCTAATCCGACCAGCGTCATAAGCGACTGGTTCTCGGTTGATTTCTTGCCATTGGGGTTCACATGACTCGTTCTCGGTCGACATCCGTGCTCGTTCCCGGTGTGGCCCTAGCTTTCGCCGCGTCCTTTCTGACGGCTTTTGCGCCACCCGGCCAGGCTGGGCCGATCCCGGACGACACTCCGGTCCTCCTCACCCCCAAGGGCGAGCACGAGAACGGCTCGGACGAGGCGGGTTTTGCCAAGCTCCGCGACGCGTACTACTCGAGCCGGCTGCTCGCCGGTGACCAGCAGCTCAGCCTTGACCAGGCCGCGAGCTTGCGCAGTTCGGCCTCTACGAAATCCAACAGCATCGCCAGTGAGAACCAGCGCGGTGCCGCTCGAGGCGGCACCTGGGCCCAACAGGGCCCGGACCCGATCGTGCAGAACGGCCGGACGACCAACGCCTTCGAGGCAGTCGCCGGCCGAGTGAGCGCACTGGCCATCCGCAAGGACGGCACCGTGATCCTCGGCGCGGCTCAAGGCGGCGTCTGGACCTACAACGCAACTACCGGCACCTGGACCTCGCGTACCAAGGACGCCGACACCCAGTCCGTCGGAGCCCTGGCCATCGCCCCCAGCAACGACAACGTCGTCTACATGGGCTCGGGCGAAGGAGCCCTGTCCGGTGACAGCTACTACGGCGACGGTATCTACCGCTCCTCCGACGGCGGCGTCACCTGGAAGCACGTTTCGACGCTCTTCACGGGACAGGCGGTGGGTCAACTCGCGGTCGACCCCGGCAACGCCAACCACCTCTACGCGGCAACGCTGCGGGGCCGCGGCGGGGCCCGGCGCACCACCGCGCCGACGGCAAAGGCTTACGGCATCTGGGAGTCGACCGATGGCGGCGCACATTGGACGCTGCGCAAAGGCACCACGGACGAACTGCACGGCGCCACCAACCTGGTGATGGACCCGCAGAACGCCAACGTCCTCTGGGCGTCGTTCTGGGGTGACGGCATCTACCGCTCGACCGATGGCGGGCACACTTGGGCCAGCGCCCTGGGCAACCTGCCGAAGGGCAACTTCCTCGAGGGCGGCACCCGGTTCGCGCTGGGTATCTCGCAACCGAAGGGTGACGCGACGGCCACTGTCTACACCGGCTTCGACTACTTCGACACCGCGGACAAGTATCACGACAGTCAGATCTACAAGACCACCACCGACGGAGCGACCTGGACGACGACTCCGACCGGTACCGGCAGCGATTCCATACTCGGCTACTGCGGCACCCAGTGCTTCTACGACAACGTCATCGCGCCCGATCCCACCAACCCTGATGTGGTCTACGTTCTCGGCCTCTACGGCTACAACTTCTCCCCTCCGTCCGGCGGGATCTGGCGATCCAAGGATGGCGGTAACACCTGGCAGAACCTCGGCTACGACCTGCACCCGGACTACCACGCGTTCGCCTTCCAACCGAACGACACCCAGCATGTCGCTCTCGGAAACGACGGTGGCGTATGGCAATCGCACACGGGCGGTGGCAGGAACGGCGCGAATGATCCGCTGTCCAAGGCAGACTGGGAGAACCTCAACGGCACGGTGAATCCGGCAACTGCGGCCTTGATCCACTCCACCGGCCTGACCATCACCCAGTTCACCAGCATCGCGACCGTTCCGCAGGCACCGGGCCAGTACTGGGGAGGCACCCAGGACAACGGGACATTGCGCAAGTCGCTGGCCAACAACCGGTGGTTCGACCAGTCCAGCGGGGACGGCGGCCAGGTCATCGTCGACCAGAGCACACCCAACCCGACGAGTCCGACCCCCGCCGCCGCTTGGGTGTTCGGCAGCTACTTCGGCATCTCGCCCTACCGGTTCAACCCGACCGAGGTGAACACCTTCTTCGGCAACGAGGCCATCGACGGTGGTATCAACCTCAAGGATCGAGCCGAGTTCTACGTGCCGTGGGTCCAGAACCGCGGCAACGTCAACCAGATGTTCCTCGGCACGTATCGCCTCTACCGAAGTGACAACGTCGAGACGGCCAATGCGGCCGACGTGAATTTCAAGACCATCAGTCCTGACCTGACCACCGGCTGCACCGGCACCGCCCCCAACGGCGCCCGGGGTTGCCTGATCAGCGCCATCGGTCTGGCCGACGGCGGCGACGGTGTCTACGTCGGCTCCGACGACGGCGTGGTCTCGGTGAGCCCGAACGCGGTCAGCTCGGAGAACCCCAGCTGGACCCGGGTCGGTAAGAACCAGCTCCCCAACCGCCCGGTGACGCAGTTCGCGGTGGACCGGTCGAACTACCGGATCGCGTTCGCCTCCTACGCCGGCTTCGGTGCCGCGACGCCCGGCAACCGCGGCCACGTCTTCGGCACCACCGACGGCGGCAAGCATTGGCGCGATGTCAGCGGCAACCTGCCGGATGCGCCGGTGAACAGCGTGCTGCTCGACCCGTCCAGCGACAGCACCCTCTACGTCGGAACCGATGTGGGCCCGTTCGTCTCGACGAACGGCGGCCAGACCTGGAAGCGACTGGGTAACGGCATCCCGAAGGTGTCGGTTTGGCAACTGGATTACGACCCCAGCCATGGCGTGCTCGCGGCCGGAACCCACGGCCGGGGTGCCTTCACCCTGACCAACCGCAATGCGCTACCGGCCCTGGTCGTCTCGAAGACCGACAGCGGCCTGCCGGTAGGCCCTGGCCGCAACATCGATTACACGATCACGGTCAAGAACCTCGGCAATGCACCGGCGACGGGCGTCTCGATCAAGGAACCGATACCGGCCCGGACCAGTTTCTCCTTTGCCGGTCAGGGCGGTCGCTACCGTAATGGTTCGGTGCAATGGGACAACCTGACGGTACCCGCCGGCGGTTCGGTGTCGGTGACCTTCAGTGCCCGCATCTCGCCGAAGCTGCCTGCATCTGTTACGGCCATCGTCAACGACGGCATCACCGTCCAGTCGGCCCAGAACGTGGACGCCACGGGGAGCCCGCACAGCACGCCGATCGCTCCGGCCAACGCAGTCAGCATCGATCCGGCGAGTGCGCTCGGCGGGGCCAAGGTGAACGAGTCCGCTTCCTACACCGAGCACCTCACCAACCAGGGGTACCAGGCCGACAGCTACACCCTCAGCGCCACCAGCGGGTGGCCGGCCACCACCTTCGACTCGACATGCACAACCCCATTGACCACGACGCCCGTCGTGCAACCCGGTTCATCGGTCGATGTCTGTGTGAAGGTGGCGGTACCGGCCACAGCGGCCAATGACGCCCGCAACGACACGACTCTGACTGCCACCTCGGTGGCGGCTGGGTCCGTGTCGGCTTCGGCCACCCTGACCACCATCGCGGTTGCCGTCGACACCCTGCTGGTGGACAACGACAACAACACGCCGGCGGATTCGTCGGGCAGCTACAAAACCGCCCTGACCGCGGCCGGAGCGAAATTCAGCACCTGGGACCTGCTAGCCGATCCGGTGTTGCCGCAGTCCTACCTCACCGCGCACAAGAAGGTGGTGTGGTTCACCGGGAACTCCTATCCGGCCCCGATCGGGCCGTATGAGTCTGAGCTGAAGGTGTTTCTCGACGGTGGCGGGCGGCTGCTGATGTCGGGCCAGGACATCCTGGACCAGGCTGCCGGCAAGACCGCCTTCGTGCATGACTACCTGCACATCAACTGGGACGGGTCGGAAACCCAGAATGACAAGGCCACGGTGAATGTCACCGCGGTCCCGACCAACCCGGTAACGACGGGACTGGGGAGCGTACAGCTCGATCACAGCGTGCTCAACGCCAACTTCGAGGATCAGATCACGCCGATCGCCCCGGCGATCCCGGCATTCACCGACGACAGCTCGCAGCCGGACGGTCTCACGGTGGCCGCTGGAGCCTACAAGGTGATATTCCTGGCCTTCCCGCTCGAGGCGTACGGAACGGCGGCGAACAAGGCGGATCTGATCACGCGTTCGCTGAACTACTTCGACCACTGATATGCGGTTGGTATGCCCTCCGGCCGCGCTGTCGACCGGAGGGCATACCAACCGAGCCAACCCCGGAACGCGCCCGAACCTCCGCCAGATTAGCACGCGGCGTTCCGGCGCAACCACGGATCAGTCCTCGTTGTCCTGACGTGGCAGTCCGGACACCGTGAACGGTTTCCGGCTAGACGCAAAGTCGGCATTCACGACGAGATAACGCCGCCCCGCGGCCGCCACCGTCGACGGGCCACGCAGCGATGGATCGGTAACCATGTTGACTATCCGGGCCAGGCTCCGTCCCTCATTCAGCTTCAAGAACGTCAGGCTCGCCGGGTTGCCGCGCACCACGATCAGCTTGCCGTCCTCGACGATCATGCCGTCACCGCCGACTAACGGCTGTGCATCCACTCCGGTAATGGTCCGTCCCCCCATTCGGTCGAAACGGATCCGATACAGCCTGCCGTCAGCGGTGTTCACGACGACGAGCTCACGTCCGTTGTTGAAGGACACGATCCCGTTGAGGTTGAAGGCGTTCGCGGTGTAGCGGATTTCGGGTGACACCGGGATGGCCTCGACAGAGCCCCCCTTCCTGACCTGGCCGGCGGCGACGTGCCAGAGAGTCGGACGGAAGGAATCCGTTACATACACATCACCCTTACCGGTCACGACGAGGTCGTTGAGGAAGCCCCCGGTCCCGGTGTTGAGCACGATCGGCCGATCATCAGGATCGCTCAGGTCGTACACGAAGATCTTGCCGGTCATACCACCGGCGACGTACAGCCTCCCGTTGAAAGTCTTGAGCCCGACCGAGGACCGTCCGGGCTTGCCTTTGATGAACGTGTGGACGGTCCGGTCACCCAGGGTGCCCCGGTAGATCGTTCCGTCGCCGGTCGCTCCGACGTAGAAATGCCGGCCGTCCCAGGCGACGCCCTCTGGGTTACCGTGTGTGGACGAGTCCAGGGTGTACACCACGGTGCTGGCCATGGCTTGCTGACGGCCGTTTCCAGTGGCCTGGTCGGCGCGTGCCGGGCCGCTCACGGCGAACATGGCGGCGGCGATCGCGCTGACTGTCACTGCGATTCTCGTTGGTCTCATCACAGGTCATCCCTCCCGTTGCGGTGGCGCAGGTCATCAACGGATACGTACCCCGATCCCGATCCGTTCGAAGCGACGTGATCCGGCTGCTTTGTCCAGTCTGAACGCCGACCTCCCCGCCGCCAAGCCGTGCCCGCTTCGTCCGGCAATGGGCGGCGCTGCAAAGAAATTGTCGACCAACGCCTCAGATCCGATGGTCATCCGCCGATCAGGACACTGGGTCCAACGCCCGTCGTTGAAAGCCCGGAGCGCCTACCCCCCGTATGGCGCTCCGGGCTATCGGCCTGTCTGGCGCACAGACCGCCGGGTTGCCACTTCGGGCACAGGTCAAGGGGAGCCGGTGAGTCCCGACATGGGACACACTCAGTAAGGTCATGCGCAGCCCCACTGGACACTAGAGAGGCCTGCGCACATGTCTGAACCAGCCCCGTCCGGACCGGCCGACTACCGTTCCAGTGTCCCGCCTGAACTCGCGGTCAACCGGGAAGCGCCTGACCGCAACCTCGCGCTCGAGCTGGTGCGGGTCACCGAGGCGGCGGCGATGGCGGCGGCCCGTTGGGTCGGGCGTGGCGAGAAGAACGACGGTGACGGCGCCGCGGTCGACGCCATGCGCACCCTGATCGGGACCGTTTCGATGCGCGGCGTGGTCGTCATCGGCGAGGGCGAGAAGGACGAGGCGCCCATGCTGTTCAACGGCGAACAGGTGGGCAACGGCACCGGTCCCGAGTGCGACGTCGCGGTCGACCCCATCGACGGAACCACCTTGATGGCCAAGGGAATGCCCAACGCCATCGCGGTTATCGCGGTATCTGAGCGGGGCTCGATGTTCGACCCGTCGGCGGTGTTCTACATGGAGAAGATCGCTACTGGTCCCGAAGCCGCCGACGTCATCGACATCAACGCCTCGGTCGCCACCAACATCAACCGGGTGGCCAAGGCCAAGAGCGGCAGCCCCTCGGACGTCACCGTGGTCATCCTGGACCGGCCGCGGCATGCGGACCTGGTTCGTGCCGTGCGCGAGGCCGGTGCGCGCATCAAGTTCATCTCCGACGGCGACGTGGCGGGCGCGATCATGGCCGCTCGACCCGGTACCGGCGTCGACCTGCTGCTCGGCATCGGCGGCACCCCCGAAGGCATCATCGCGGCCGCGGCCATCAAGTGCATGGGCGGCGCCATCCAGGCCAAGCTCTGGCCCCGCGACCAGGCCGAACGCGAGAAAGCCGAAGCCGCCGGTCATGACCTGGGTCGGGTCCTGCACACCAACGACCTGGTGCATGGTGAGGACGTCTTCTTCTGCGCGACCGGTATCACCGACGGCGAGCTGGTCCGAGGCGTGCGTTACGACCGCGGTGCGGTGGCCACCTCGTCGATCGTGATGCGCTCCAAGTCGGGGACCATCCGCTCGGTGGACTCGTTACACCAATTGTCAAAGCTGCGCGCGTATTCATCGATCGACTTCGACCGTAACTAGAAGGGGAGGCTCCCGTGCTGTGCGTCACGAGCAACGACATTCCCGGGTGGGATATCCAGCGCGTCTGCGGCGAGGTGTTCGGCGTCACGGTCCGTTCGCGCAACGCCTTCTCGCAGATGGGTGCCGGTTTCAAGTCCCTCGTCGGCGGCGAGCTCGGCGGCATGACCAAGCAGGTCATCCAGAGCCGCAACGAGGCAATGGGGCGCCTGTTCGCCGAAGCGCAGGCCCGCGGCGGCAATGCGATCACCGCGATGAGATTCGATACCACCGAGCTCGGCGGTAACTGGAGCGAAATCTGCGCCTACGGCACGGCCGTGGTGGCGATTCCGGTCACCGACGAGGCCAAGCAGACCGCGATTCAGCTGGGTTATGGCCGGCCTGGCACGAGCGGCGTTCCGCAGGGTCCGCCGTCCCAGGAGGCGCCGATCGGTGCAGCTCCGGGCGGGCAGCCCTTCGCGCCGTACGGTCAGGCCATGCCCGGGCAACCGGACCCGTACGGCCAGCCCCAGCAGTACGGCCAGCCCGAGCAGTACGGCCAGCCGGGTCAGTACGGTGAGCCGGGGCGGACGAACGAACCGGGCACCTGATCCCGGTCCACATGTGGTGCGGTTAGCCGGGCCACAGGTATTCCCGCGCGGACGCTCCTCTCAGTACGCTCGGGCTGTTCAGCATGTCCGGTCCCACCACCCTGCAGGGAGCAGCACCATCATGTCCGACCAGCAGTCCCCGGAGCCGAATACCGACCAAATCGACTACCGCATCGAGAAGGATTCGATGGGCGAGGTCAGGGTCCCCCGTACTAGAAACTGGCGGGCACAGACCCAGCGGGCCGTGGAGAACTTTCCGATCTCGGGTCAGCCGATCGAGCGGGAGCTGATTGCCGGGCTGGCAGCCATCAAGGGTGCGGTGGCCCGAATCCGGGCCAAGCGCGGCTTGCTCGACGCCACCAAGGCCGAGGCCATCGCGGCCGCCGCGGCCGAGGTCGCTCGCGGCGATTGGGATTCAGAGTTTCCGATCGACGTCTTCCAGACCGGCTCGGGGACCTCGTCCAACATGAACGCCAACGAAGTGCTGGCTTCCCTCGCCGCGGCCAAGCTCAACGCCGACGGGGCTGGTGACTCGGCCCAGGTGAGCGTGCACCCGAACGACGACGTGAATGATCCGTTGTCCTCCAACGACCAGTTCCCATCTGCCATCCACCTCGCGGCCACCAAGGCGATCGTCGTGGATCTGATCCCGGCTCTGCAACATCTCGCCTCCGCCCTGGAGGCCAAGGCCGGCGAGTTCGCGACCGTGGTGAAGTCCGGCCGCACTCACCTGATGGACGCCACGCCGGTGACCCTGGGCCAGGAGTTCGGCGGTTACGCCGCTCAGATCCGCTACGGCGTCGAGCGGCTGGAGTCGACGCTCCCCCGGGTGGCGGAACTGCCGCTCGGTGGCACCGCGGTCGGCACCGGCATCAACGCCCCGGCCGGATTCGCCGCCGAGGTCATCGCGTTGATCGCCTCGGAAACCGGTCTGCCGCTGACCGAGGCTCGTGATCACTTCGAGGCCCAGGGTGCGCGCGACGGGCTGGTCGAACTGTCGGGTGCCCTGCGCACAGTCGCGGTCAGCCTCAACAAGATCAGCAACGACATCCGTTGGATGGGCTCCGGTCCGCGGACCGGACTCACGGAATTGTTCCTGCCCGACCTGCAACCGGGCTCGTCGATCATGCCCGGCAAGGTCAATCCGGTGCTCTGCGAGGCAGTGTGCCAGGTGGTGGCCCAGGTCATCGGCAACGACGCCGCGGTGATGTTCGGTGGCGCGAGCGGGAACTTCGAACTCAACGTGATGCTGCCGGTCATCGCCCGCAACGTGCTCGAGTCGATCCGGCTGATCGCCAACGTCAGCAGGGTCTTCGCGGACAAGTGCATCGACGGTATCGAGGCCAACGTGGAACGGTGCCTCGAGTACGCCGAATCGTCGCCGTCGATCGTGACGCCGTTGAACCACTACGTCGGCTACGACGAGGCCGCGAAGATCGCCAAGCAGGCCATGGCCGAGCGCAAGACCATTCGGCAGGTTGTCATCGAGCGCGGTCACGTGGAATCCGGCGCGATCACCGAGGACAAGCTGGACGAGGTCCTCGATGTGCTGTCGATGACCCGACCCCGCGGCTGAGAACAGACGCGATCGTGTAACACTCGGCATCCCTGTCATGCCGGTTGTTACACGATCGGGTCTTCAGGACAGGCCGACGTCCTCGAGCATCTCCGTGACCAGGGCAGCGATCGGCGACCGCTCCGAACGGGTCAGCGTCACATGGGCGAACAACGGATGCCCCCGCAATGCCTCGATCACCGCGGCCACGCCATCGTGGCGTCCCACCCGGAGGTTGTCGCGCTGTGCCACATCGTGGGTCAGGACCACTCGTGATCCCTGGCCGATCCGGGACAACACGGTGAGCAGCACATTGCGTTCCAATGACTGCGCCTCGTCGACGATCACGAACGCGTCGTGCAACGACCGGCCGCGAATGTGGGTCAGTGGCAGGACCTCGACCATGCCACGGTCCATCACCTCGTCCATGACCTCCTTGCTGACCAGCGCACCGAGGGTATCGAACACCGCCTGGGCCCAGGGCGCCATCTTCTCGTTCTCGCTACCCGGCAGGTAACCGAGTTCCTGGCCACCCACGGCGTAGAGCGGCCGGAAGACCACCACCTTCTTGTGGGCCCGCCGCTCCATCACGGCCTCGAGCCCGGCGCACAACGCCAGGGCCGACTTGCCGGTGCCGGCCCGGCCACCTAGCGAGACGATGCCGATCTCGGGGTCAAGTAACAGGTCCAGGGCGATCCGCTGCTCGGCGGACCGTCCGTGCAAGCCGAAGGCCTCCCGGTCACCGCGGACCAGCTTCATCTGCTTGTCCGGTGTGACCCGGGCCAACGCCGAGCCGCGGGCCGAGTGCAGGACCAGACCGGTGTGGCACGGCATATCCGCGACGGTCAACAGTTCGTCGCGCTGGGCGATATCGATCTTGTCGCCGTCATACAGGGCATCGATGACATCGGTCGACACGTCCATCTCGGCCAGCCCGGTCCAGCCGGAATCGACCGCCGCGTGCACCCGGTACTCATCGGCCGGCAGCCCCACCGAAGCAGCCTTGACCCGCAGCGGCATGTCCTTGGTGACCAACGTGACATTGCGGCCTTCGTTGGCCAGATTCAACGCCACCGCGAGGATCCGTGAGTCGTTGGTGTCGAACCGGAAGCCAGCGGGCAGCGACGACAGATCGGAGTGGTTCAGCTCGACGTGCAGGGTGCCGCCGTCTTGGCCGATGGGCACTGGTGCATCGAGCCGGCCGTGCTTGATTCGCAGATCGTCCAGCATCCTCAGGGTCTGGCGCGCGAACCAGCCGAGCTCGGGATGATGTCGCTTACCTTCGAGTTCCCCGATCACCACCAACGGCAGTACGACCTGATGCTCGCCGAACCGCGCCAGCGCCCCGGGATCGGACAGCAGCACGGAGGTGTCGAGGACGAACGTCTTCAGTGCCGGGTCGGGCTGAGCCGCATCGTCAGAGGTGGGGTTTACATCCTCGGCAGCGGTCGCGGTCGCGGTCGCGGATTGTGCGCGGACTGGGGTCACTGGACGCTCCTGGGCGCTGACACGCGGCACGGAACTGCAGCCGTACCGCGGGTGATCATGGCATCGCCGATCACCGTTGTTGAGGGTTCCGGTCGCTCCCATTCATAGGGGGCGATGCCGGCCCCCTCGCTGGTGTTCACCACCGTCAGGGACCTCCCGAGTGGTCCGGGATTTCCCGGTCCACCTAACTAGCACGCTACGTCGACACGACCCCTCCCTGCTACGCCACGCCGAAACTCGACGTTTCCTATGCGTGAACTCTGAGGTGGGTGGGGCAGATCAGCTGCCGAAACGCCGCTGGCGTTCGGAGAAGTCACGCAGTGCCCGCAGGAAGTCCACCTTGCGGAAATCCGGCCAGAGAGCGTCACAGAAGTAGAACTCCGAGTGCGCGGACTGCCACAGCAGGAAGCCCGAAAGCCGTTGTTCGCCGGAGGTCCGGATGACCAGGTCAGGGTCCGGCTGGCCTTTGGTGTACAGGTGGTCGGCGATGTGTTCGACGTCGATGATCTCGGCAAGCTCCTCGATGGAGGTGCCGGCCTGAGCGTGTTCGTGCAGCAGCGACCGCACGGCATCAGCGATCTCGCGGCGACCGCCGTATCCGACCGCCAGATTGACCGTCATGCCGGTTTTGCCCACCGACCGTTCCGACGCGGTCTTCAGGGCCGCGGCGGTGCTTGCCGGCAGCGTGTCCAGCGCGCCGACGACGTTCACCTGCCAAGGCTGCTCAGCCGCCGACAGCTCCTCGGCCACCGTCTCGATGATCCGTAGCAAGGGGATCAGCTCGGACGGGTCCCGATGCAGATTGTCGGTCGACAGCAGCCACAGGGTCACGTGCTGCACGCCGGCCTCAGCGCACCACGCGAGCAGGTTGTCGATGTGGTTGGCGCCGACGATGTGACCGTCGTTGACGTCATCCAGCCCCGCCGCCCGGGCCCACCGCCGATTCCCGTCCAGCATGACGGCAACGTGTCGCGGAACCGGTCGTCCCGCGAGCTGTTTTCCGAGCCTCCGCTCGTAGACCGAGTACACCGCACTACGCAAATCCACGAGTGTCAACGTTAGCCCTCTTCTCCCGCTACGTCCCGCTTCTGCGGTACTGAGCGGCTCCGGAATCAGGGGAAGCTCTGGCAATGACCGGTTCGCTTTCGCAATGAACTACGGCCGGCGTAAGTTGGCGGAGATGACAAGCATTCATCCGAGCTCAGAGCTGAGCGCCACGGACTACCTGGCCGATGTCCTGAAGCCACGGATGCGGGGCTGGCTGCACGCGTACGCGGCGCTCATCTCCATCGTGTCCGGGGCGGCCCTGATCGCCGTCGCAGCCTCGCTGAGAGGCGGCGCGGCCGGCTGGTCCACCGCCATCTACGCCGCCACGGTCACCATGCTGTTCGGCACCTCCGCGCTTTATCACCGCATTAGCTGGAGCCCGACTGCGCACGGCCTGATGAAGCGGCTCGACCACTCGATGATCTTCATATTCATCGCTGGTACCTACACACCCTTCGCCGCCCTGACCCTGCCCAGAGCCTCCTCCATCGCGGTCCTGATCGTGGTCTGGACCGGGGCGATGTTCGGTGTCGGGCTGAAAAGCGTGTGGCCGGACGCCCCGCGTTGGCTCTCCGTACCGCTCTACATCGCCCTCGGCTGGGTTGCGGTGTTCGTCCTGCCGCAGTTGCTGCACCACTACGGCGTCGCGACCTTGGTCCTGGTCGCTGTCGGGGGCGTGATCTATACGCTTGGCGCGCTGGCCTATGGCTTCAGAAGGCCGAATCCGTATCCGGGGACCTTCGGATTCCACGAGGTCTTTCACCTGTGCACCCTGGTGGCCGCGATCTGCCATTACATTGCGATCTGGCTCGCAGTATTCGCCTAACATCTGCACCAGCTCGGCTCCAGACTCGCCGGAACCTCGACAGCATCCTCGAGATCAGTATCGGCAAAGAAAGGCCCTGTAACCGTGACTTATCCGATCCCGCCGCAAGGAGAGCCCCGCCATCCGCGGCCGCAGCACCTGCGACAAGCGCCGGAGCAGGACTTTCAACCCTTGTCCGCGCCGCCACCGGCGCCGGCTCCGGTGATGGACCCACACCCGCACGCGTCGACCGATTGGAACTATGTGCCGCGGCAGCCGCCGAGCCGCGTCAAGCCGCCGCCAGCTGAATGGGGTTGGCGGGCGAAAGTGCGTGGGGCGTCCGGTGGCCTGATCAAGCTGCAACCCGGCCAGGACGAGCTGAGCCACCGGGTGGCCGTGGACCGGGTCCAATCGGCCCTGCCCGGCAGCCGGACGATCGTGGTGGCGAACGAGAAGGGTGGCGCGGGCAAGACTCCGACCGCACTGATCCTGTCCGCGCTGCTGGCCGAGTACCGCCATGAGGCCGTGATCGCCTGGGACGTCAACGAATTGCGTGGGACGCTGGGTCGGCGGGCCGAACTGGCCGATCCCTCGAGCACCGTGACCGATGTGTTGGCTGCCGCCCCGGAGCTGGCCCGCGCCGAGGCCGAGGTGGGTTTGCTCGCCTCCTATCTGCGGCGCCAGCCCCAAGGCAACCTGGTACTCGCCTCGAGCGAAGACGGCAATGCGATGCGTCAGATCGGACATGCCGAGTGCGACATCGTCCGGCAACTACTGCTGCGCCGTTTCGGGATCGTCGTCTGCGACACCGGGAACAACGCGGCCGCCTCCAACTTCCTGTACACGGTGGACTCCTCCGACGTGCTGGTGCTGCCCACGGCGCCGTCGACGGTGCACCTGGAGGTCACGCGAGCGATGCTGCGGATGCTGGCAGGGCGGGAGACCACCAAACATCTGGTCGGACGCGCGGTGCTGGTCGTGACGTCGTCCACCGGTTCGCGTCTCGGCCGGGAGGAAGAAGAATGGTTCGCCGAGCGGATCGGGCGGGTGGTGCACGTGCCAGCCGATCCGGTCATCGCCGAAGGCGGAAAGCTGCCCATAGCGACGCTGTCGGCTGAATCCCGGCGGGCTTGGACGCAGGTAACCGCGGCCGTCATCGAGGCCGCACTGGCACCATCACCGCACGACCGGCCGCCGGGTCGCCGCCGCGCACCTGAGCCCGGTGATCCAGCACCCGCCAGCCCGCCGTCGCCCCAGATCGGTTGGAGCTCCCTACCCCAGAGCAGTTGAGTCAGAGCAGTTGAGTCAGAGCAGATGGGTCAGAGCAGTTGAGTCAGCGACGGAGCGGTTGACTCATCGCAGGGCGGTTGGCTCAGGCCACGGTCGTCGGGCTGCCTGAGGCGGCAGACAGTTGTGCTGCCTGCAGCACCTTGAGACCGGTCAGCGAATCGGCAGGGTCAACCGGCACGTCGCCCGCACCACTGATGGCCGCGGCCATCCGTCGATAGAACTCGGTGTAGTCGCCGGCCAGGGATTCGACCGTGCGCCATGTGTCAACGGAGCCGATTCGTCCGTACTCGGTGACCGATTCGCGACCCCATTCCGGCGACGGCGGTCGCAGGCCGGCCAGCAGGGCGACCTCTTGGGGATCCATGCCGGACTTGACGAATGCCGCTTCGCTGCCGAGCAGCCGGAACCTCGGGCCGAGATCTGCCGCCACGGCGCTCATCCACAGGTGCCCGGTGACGCCTTCGCCCTGTAACGCAAGAAAGACATCGTCCGGAACCTCGGACCCGGGTCTGATCCGGTGCAATTCGGCGTACACAGAGCGCGGCACACCGAACAACGTAATGAACTGGTCCACGAGGTGGGCGCCCAGATCGAACAGCAGCCCTCCGGCATCGGCCGGGTCAGCTGACTCGCGCCAGTTCGGCTGGACGCGCGGATGCCACCGCTCGAAACGAGATTCGAAACGGTGGACGGCGCCCAGCTCACCAGAGGCCAGCACGGCTTGGACGGTGCGGAAATCCGAATCGAACCGGCGAGACTGGAACACCGACAGCACTCCGCCGGTGTCCTGGGCGGTAGCAATGATCTGTTCGGCTTCGGTGACGGTGGGCGCGAACGGCTTGTCTACGACCACGTCGTGTCCGGATTCCAAGGCCGCGATGGCCAGTCCGGTATGGCTGGAGTTGGGGGTGGCGACCACGATCAGGTCGACGTCATCTCGTCCGATGATGGCCTCCGCGGACGGGAACACGTCAGCGTCGGGGTACTCCTGCCGAGCCTGCTCCGCGCGCTCGACGTTCGAGGTCGAGATGGCAGCCACCTCGAAGCCGGCTGCGGCAAGGAACGGTGCATGGAAGATCCGACCGGCGAACCCGAAGCCGAGAATTCCCGCGCGGAGCTGTGTCTCTGAGGCCATGTGAGCCAACGCTAGCGGGCTCAGCGCGGGCAGCCGTCAGCGGGCGATGACCAGCTCACACCTACCGCAACGCCGCCACCAGCGACTCCACGTCGGTGACCGGGCGATCACAGACGAAACCTCGACACACGTATGCCGCCGCTCGGCCCGACACCAGGGGGCGGTCGGCCAACAGCGGAACGCCGGACGCGTCCGGCGTTCCGGTTACCAGCACCAAACCGGGCGACGTGCTCCGCCGCGCCGCAGCGACCAGCTCCAGCGCAGCGCGGTCGACGCCAGGTTCGTCAGCCGAGACGATTGCTACCTGCAACGGCCCGGCCAAGGCAGCCTCGGCAACGGCCAGTGTCCAACCGGCGAAACGGGGTTCGCGCACGGCCAGCTGACCTGCCGATGCCAGGGCGGTGTCAGCGGCCTCCCGGTGCCGGGTCGAACCGGTCAACGCAGCAAAGGTGAGCAGTGCTCCGGCCAGAGCTGACTGTCCACCCGGCGCGGCGTTGTCGGAAGGGTCCCGGGGCCGGGTGAACAACGCTTCGGCATCGTCGGCCGTATCGAAGAACCCGCCTTCGGGATGGGCGAAATGGCGCAGTGCAACCTCCAGCAAATCGCCGGACACACTCAGCCAGCGTGACTCCCCGGTGGCCTGGTGCAGCGCCAGCAGCCCCTCGCACACATCGCCGTAATCCTCTGCCACACCGACTGCGGACGAGACAATCCCACGCCGCGACGAGCGACGGAGCCGGCCGTCCACGATGTGCGCCCGCACGAGAAATTCTGCACACTCGATCGCAGCGGTCAGGTACCGAGGTTCATCGAGTAATACGCCTGCTTCTGCCAGGCCGGCAATGGCCAGGCCGTTCCACGCGGCAATCACCTTGTCGTCACGGGCCGGTTGCGGCCGCCCGGACCGGGCCGCGAACAATCGCTCGCGCACTGACGCGAACCACGCGGGATCTGCTGGATCAGCAAGCAACTGCAGCACCGACGTCCCATGTTCAAATGTTCCGCGTTGCGTCACCGTCAGGGCATGGCCGGCCTCGACGCCGTCGACCGCGCCGAGCACCTCCACCAATTGCGCCGGCGTCCACGCATAGGTCAGGCCTTCGACGCCATCGGTGTCGGCATCGAGCGCAGAGGCGAAACCACCATCAGACGTGCGCAGGTCCCGCAGCAGAAACTCGGCTGTCTCGCGCACCACGCGGGCCGCCAGGGCTGAACCGTCGGCTCGCCACCAGTGCAGATAGACCCGCAGGAGTTGAGCGTTGTCGTACAACATCTTCTCGAAGTGCGGCACTACCCAGCCGGCATCGACGGAATAACGGGCAAAACCACCGCCGAGCTGGTCGTACATGCCGCCGCGGGCCATCGCCTCGCAGGTCCCGGCCACCATGTCCACCGAACGCGATTCCCCAGTGCGGGCATGGTGTCTGAGCAGAAATTCCAGCACCATCGACGGCGGGAACTTCGGTGAGTTGCCGAAGCCACCATGGCGCGAATCGTACTGGCGGGCCAGGTTGAACTCTGCCTGCTCGAGTTCGGACGAGCCCAGGGGTGCGGCCGAGAAGTTACCGGCAACCGTCTGCAGCGCAGCCACGATCCGACCGCCGGCCTCGACTACCTCCGCCCTGCGGTTCGTCCAGGCCTCGGTGGCGGCGGCGAGCAGTTGCAGAAATCCCTGCTTGGGCAGGTACGTTCCGGCGAAGAATGGCTCGCTGGACGGCGTGAGCAGGCAGGTCATCGGCCAGCCACCTTGCCCGGTCATCGCAGTCGTGGCGGACATGTAGATCGCATCGACGTCGGGCCGCTCCTCGCGGTCGACCTTGATCGACACGAAGTCACGATTGAGCGCCTCGGCCACCAGGCTGTCTTCGAAGGACTCATGCGCCATCACGTGGCACCAGTGACAGGCCGAGTAACCGACGGAGAGCAGGATCGGCACGTCGCGGCGCCGGGCCTCGGCGAACGCCTCGTCGCCCCACTCCTGCCAGTCCACAGGATTGTCTGCATGCTGCAGCAGATACGGACTGGTCGCGCTCCCTAGCCGGTTCACCTACTCCATGATCCCCGCTGCTCGTCGTCCGGCGCAGGAGGGTCGTCGTGATACACGAGAGTGATACACGAGAGTGATACACGAGAGTGATACACGAAGCGCTCGGATCACCGGAATACGGACAGCAGCGGGTGGCAGGATTGACAGGACGGGAAGCAATGCACCGACGGTTGCGCGGGCGTCCGGGGCGCGAATGACGGCATCGTCTCCACCGCCGAACTGGTCGTGGGAGTCGCCGCGGCAGCGACCGCGCGGTCACCGATCATCATGCCAGTTCAGCCGAGCGGCGAGCCCGCCTGCGTGCGGTTCGTTGGGGTGCAGAGGATCACTGCCGTGTCAGAGGTCGAATGAAGCGCAGGAGGGTCACTGACGTCAGCCATACCGTCGACGCTAGACCGGCCGAGGACGGACATGCAGTGCCGAAAGCCTCCTCACCTCCTGGATTCTGGACTGGGTTCCTGGTGTGTCGTGCCCATGCGGGAGAGCAGGACGATGCTGCGGTGCGTGAGTTCGACGAGCAGCGCCCCGCCGGCACCGAGGACGCCCGCAATAGCCAGCCGCAGCGGGGTGACGTCGAGCAGGAAAATCCCGTGACCCAGCGTGGGGATCGCGACGATGAGCGCCACGCCAGCGGCCATCGCCGCCACCAGCGCCAGCTTCCAACCGGACAAGGGCCGAGCCAGGACCAGCAGCGTCCACAGCGACACGATCAACACGATCAACGTCGCAGTGGTGCGCGCTTCGGTGACACCTGCCCCGTGGTCGAGCACCCTTGTTGCCTGGTAGCCGAGGTAGGCGCCGGTTCCGGTGACGATGCCGGTCGGGATCGCGAACCGCAGCACCCGGTGCAGATAGCCCGGTAGGTAGCGTCGGCGGTTGGGCCCCAGGGCGAGGACGAAGCCGGGTATTCCGATGGTGATCGTCGAGATCAGAGTGAGCTGGATCGGCGCCAACGGGTACGCGGCGCCGGTGACACTGACGATTAACGCCAAGACCAGGGCGTAGACGTTCTTCACCAGGAACAAGCTGGCGGCCCGTTCGATGTTGGCGATGACGCGCCGTCCCTCGCCGACGACCTGGGGTAGGTGCGCGAAGCTGCCGTCGAGCAGGACGACTTGGGCGACCGCTCGGGTGGCGGGGGTGCCGTTGCCCATCGCGATGCCGATGTCGGCTTCCTTCAGGGCGAGCGCGTCGTTGACCCCGTCACCGGTCATCGCCACGACGTGGCGACTCTGTAGCGCCTTAACCATGGTGCGCTTCTGGTGTGGGGTGACTCGGCCGAAGACGCTGTGGGTCTCAAGGATGGCGGCGAGTTCCTTGAGGTCCTCAGGCAGGGTGCGGGCGTCGACCGCGTCGCCGGCATCGGCGACCCCCGGTAGGTGCAGTGCCGCCGCGACCGCCCCGACAGTGCGCGGGTTGTCCCCGGAAAGCACCCTGATGGCGACGCCCTGTTCGGTGAAGTAGCGCAGCGTCGCTTCGGCGTCGTCGCGGACGTGCTCGGCCAGCACCACCAACGCTGCGGGTGAGAGGTCAGCGGGTAGTGGCGCCTCGTTGCTGATGCCGGCGTTCGCGGGGGCAGCTGCGAGCAGCAGGACGCGGGACCCGGCCGCGGCCAGGGTGTCAGCACGGGCCCGCGCGTCAACCTGACCTGCGTCGCTCGGGGTGTGCAGCACCATCTCGGGCGCGCCGAGAATCCAGATCCCATGGTCGTCCGCGGTGACGGCCGACCATTTCCGGGCCGACGAGAACGGGACCGTGTCGACTTCGTGCCACATCGTCTCGCCGAACTCGGCCGACAGTGCATCGGCGGTGGCGTTGGCATCGCCGGCGCGGGTGAGTAGCGCCAACGCATTCCGCACATCAGCATCATCCGCACCATGACACAGCTCGAGGGAGTCGAAGCGGATGTTGCCGTAGGTGAGGGTGCCGGTCTTGTCGAGGCAGAGCACGTCGACCCGGGCCAGGCCTTCGACAGCCGGTAACTCCTGCACCAGCGTGGATCGTCGGGCCAGGCTGATCGTGGCGATCATGAACGCCAGGCTGGTCAGCAGCACCAAGCCCTCGGGCACCATCCCGACCAGTGCCGCGACGGTGCCGGTCACCGCATCGCGCCAGCCGTGATTGTCGATGCTGCGGAACTGGCTCCACACCAACAGGGGCGTGACGACGACGAGGGTGACCGAGATCCACTTCAGCAGCCGGTTCGTGCCCGAAACGAGCTCGGAGTGGGTCACGCTGTAACGACGGGCCTCGGTCGTCAGTTTGGTGGCGTAGGCGTCCTGGCCGACCGCGGTGGCTTGCATCCGGCCGAATCCCGCGACCACGATCGATCCAGACCGGACCGGGTCGCCGACATTCTTGGCGATCGGCTCGGACTCCCCGGTCAGCAGAGACTCGTCGATCTCCAACCCCGTGGACGCTTGCACCGATCCATCGGCCGCAACCTGGTCACCGGTACGCAGAACGATCAGGTCATCGAGCACGATCTCGGCCACAGCGATCTCGGCGGCTGGCTGACCGTCCCGAATGACCTGCGCATGCGCGGCGTTGAGTACGGCCAGTCGATCCAGGGTTCGTTTGGCCCGCAATTCCTGGACGATTCCGATCGCCGCATTCGCGATGACTACCAACCCGAACAGGCCGTTCTGCCAACGCCCGGTGAAGAGGATCACCACGACGAGCGTGACCAGAACTGCGTTGAAGACGGTGAAAACGTTGGTACGAACGATCTCAAGAATGGTTCTGCTCGTTCGGGAATCGGCGGCGTTTGTATGCCCAGCGGAGACCCGCTCAGCGACGTCGCCGGCAGACAGACCGCCGTCCGAGGTGCGGACAGGTAACGGAGTCGACAGCGTCGCCGCGGCATCGACTAGGGCGGAGCCTCGCGACGATGGTGCATCAGTCACCGACCCTCCGTGCTCGCCGCCCGTGCGGGCAGACACCGTTCGGGTCCCAAGCTGGTCGTGTTCGTTCGATCGGGTCATAACGACCCGCTGCGCCGCGACAAAAATGGCGGCGGGACCTGGGCGGGGATGCGCATCGGTGGGTCCGTGCCTTTGCCTACTGCTCGGCGGACGTAGGCCGCGACCGCTGCGGAGTGCACGGCCAAGTCGGCGTCGCTGATGATGGCGGTGTTCAACGGTTGGGCCAACGCCGCCGCGACCCGGCGCCGGTATTCGGCCCGGCAGCTCTTGGGCCCGACGATCCAACGCAGAATGCTTCTCACCGGGGCTCCTCCACGTCGATGCATTCCCGCTTCTCCATGTCGATGCATTTCCGCCTTCGCGAAGGGGTCGTGGGCGCCTGACTGCCGGACAAATGCTAACGACTCACCCGTGGGCGGCCAGTGTGCGGGCTGGTTCGGATCTAGCCTCGCTCGACGGGGTGCTGCGGCGGTAGGGGCTTTCGGCCCCACCGAGTGGTCGGCAGACGAGACCTTCGACCCTGTCCGCGGAGCTGCCCCCCGGCAATGCTCAAGGAGTCTGTTGCACGTACCGGCAGGCAGCCAACTAGGCCGCGAAAGGAGGTGCCGGCATGACGACGGTGTCGATGACTGGACTCGAGGGCCATTCCCAACTCCGGGATCCGGACCGGCGCAACGTGGTTCGTGCTGGCCCGGGTCCGTACGTGTTGGGCGGCGCGCTGGCCGCGATCGTGGCGCTGGCTGCCGGTTTCACGGTGGCATTCCCGTCGTTGCTGCACGGTGCGGCGGTGAGCAACGGCAATCTGCGGGGGACTGCTGTTGCGCTGCTGGCTGACGGGCTACCGGTGCTGATTGTTGCGATGATCGGCACGGCCCGCGGGTCCGCGCGAGCGTTCGTGGTCTGGCTGGGCACCCTGGGATACCTGATCTACCAAGCGGTTCTGTTGTGTTTCGCGACCCCGCTGAACAACCTGTTCCTGCTCTACGTCGCCTATCTCAGCCTGGCCGTGTGGAGCGCGGTGATGCTGCTGCGGGCCACGGATCTCCACGCGTTCGCCTCCCGCTTGTCCGATGCGGTCCCGGCGCGGGTCGCCGCCGCCGCGGCACTCGTCATCGTCGTGCTCAACGCGGGCGCCTGGCTATCGAAGATTGTTCCCGCGGTGCTCAGTTCCCGCCCGACCTCAGTTATGGACGGGACTGGATTGGTGATCAACCCGGTGTATGTGCAGGACCTCGCGGTCTGGCTTCCGCTGCTGGCTGCGGCCGCGGTGGCGTGCTGGCGCCGTACAAGCTGGGGCCTGTTGATCACCTCAGCGATGCTGGCCATGTTCGTGTTGGAGAGCATCAGCATCTCCGTGGACCAGTGGTTCGGCTCGCACGCTGACCCCACCTCATCGGTGTCCTCAATGTCGATGGTGCCCGCCTTCGCCGTCGTCGCCGCAGGCACGGCGGGGCTCCTCGCCTGGTTTCTGCGCGCAGTCGACACGACCTCATGACGCCATCCCCAGTGCGCGAGCACACGTTGGAGAAGACGATGATCGAAGTCCATGACCTCAGCAAGAGCTACCACGGCAAGCTCGTCGTCGACCGCCTGTCGTTCACGGTCCAGCCGGGAAGGGTGACGGGATTTCTCGGCCCCAACGGTGCCGGGAAATCCACGACGATGCGCCTGATCGTGGGCCTGGACCACCCGGCGAGCGGGAGCGCGACCATCGGCGGCCGGCGTTACGACCAACTGTCCCGGCCGCTGCGGGTCGTCGGCGCACTACTGGACGCCGAGTCCGTTCACCCGGGCCGCTCCGCCCACAACCATCTGCTGTTCCTGGCCCAGTCCCAAGGATTGCCCCGGACCCGAGTCAGCGAAGTCCTCGACCTCGTTGGCTTACATGATGTCGCGACGGACCGCGCCGGCACCTTCTCTCTGGGCATGCGGCAACGGCTCGGCATCGCCGTCGCTCTGCTGGGAGACCCCGAGGTCCTCATCCTGGACGAACCGATCAACGGACTCGACCCCGATGGAATCTTCTGGATCCGGAATCTCCTGAAGGACTTGGCCAGTCAGGGCCGAACTGTGTTCGTCTCCAGTCACCTGATGGGTGAGATGGCGGTCACCGCGGACAACCTGATTGTGATCGGACGTGGCCAGCTCATCGCCGACTGCAGCACCGAGAAGTTCATTCAACACAGCTCGCACAAGTCGGTGCTGGTGAAGTCTTCGGACCCGGACCGGCTGCGAGCCGTACTCGTCGATGCCGGCGGCCAGATCAGTGGCGAGATAAGCGGCCAGATAAGTGGCCAAGGCGACGAGGGGGTTGTCGTGCGCTCGCTGGATGCGCGCCACATCGGGGAATTGGCTGCCCACGCCGGCATCGTGCTCTGGGAACTGAGCCCCCAGCTCGCATCGCTGGAGGAGGCGTTTCGGGAGTTGACCCACGACAACCGGGACTTCAGCGCCCCAACCGCAGCGCAACCCGGCGCCGACCGGGTGCCGGTACCTGCCATCTCCGAACCGGCCGGGAGCACTCGATGACTACCACACTCGCACCGATCCGCACCCCCGTCTCGACGGTCGCCAGCCGCGGGGAGACAACCGTCGACCTGCTCCGCTCGGAGTGGACGAAGATCCGGTCCCTTCGCTCCACCCTGTGGTCCTTGCTGGTGCTCGTGCTGGCCACTCTCGGTTTCACCGCGTTGTTCACCGCGTTGACAGTCGCGCAATGGGCCACCACCGCGCCGGCCACCAAAGCCCAGATCCTGGCCGATCCCGGGCGCATGGCTCTCGGCGCCGGATTCCAGCTCGGACAGCTCGCCGTATGCGTGCTCGGTGTACTCGTCGTCACCGGTGAATACTCCAGCGGCACCATCCGGGCCAGCCTGCTCGCGGTACCCACCCGCACCACGATGCTGGCCGCGAAGGCAGCGGTGTTCGCCATACTGATCTTCATCGTCGGCGAACTCACCGCGATCCCGACGTTCTTCCTCGGCGCCGCGATCCTGCACAGCCACGCTCCGGTGTCGATCACCGACCCTGGGGTGCTCCGCGCGGTCATCGGCGCCGGACTTTACCTCGCCGTGCTCGCCGTGTTCGCCGTCGCGATCGGCGCGCTGATACGCCACACCGCCGGCGCGATCACCGGCATCATCGGCTTCGTCCTCGTCCTCTCGCCCCTGACTCAATTGCTGCCCGGCAGCATCGGCAAACACATCCACGGCTACCTTCCCTCCGAGGCGGGAAGTCTTGTTGCCTCACCCCACCAAGGCGTCAACGACGTCCTCACTCCGTGGCAAGGCTTCGGTGTTTTCTGCCTCGAAACCGTTGTGCTGATCGGTGCTGCGGCATATCTGCTCCGGAGTCGAGATGCCTGACCCGGCCGTCGACGCCCAGCGGCCCACCGCGAGTGGTCTGCGTGGTGAGGTCGGTGCCGTCGTGGGGGACCTGCCGGCGCTTCTGACCGCACCGCTGTACCGGCGCCGGCATCTCGTTTGGGGCGGCTCGGCATGTTCGCCGGCGGCGGCTTCGCGATCGCCCCGCCCAGCCTCGCATCCCTCACCATCGTGGTCGGCGGGGTTAGCACCAGC
>JAVEET010000312.1 GCA_030840295.1 Pseudonocardiales bacterium | reverse complement strand
TCGAGCGGTACACCGCCGTGTTGATGGACCGGCTCGGCCCGTTCAAGCTCAAAGCCGATCTCGACATCGTGGTGAGCGAGGTCGAGCAGGGCAAGCGGATCCGGGTCCAGGCCAATGGCGAGGACCGTCAGGTTGCCTCGCGAATCGGCATCAACGCCGTCCTGGTGCTCAACGCACGGCACGATGGTCAGACGGCCATCGGTGTCGATGGCACCTACGAGGTCATCGGACGGGTAGCGACCATGGGGGCCGGGACGATTCGCACCAAGGCGAACAAGGTCATGGACGAGTTCTTCAGCCGCGCCACCGTAGAGCTGGGAACCGCCTAGTGCTGGGGACGTTCACGGTATCGCGGCCGACCGAGCTCGGGCAGGCTCTCGGCCTCATCGGCGAGGACTCGCTGGCGTACTGGGGTGGCACCGAGCTGTTCCTGGCCATGAAGATGCAGCTACTCACGCCGGGCAACCTCGTCGATCTCAAAGGAATTCCGCAACTGCGCGAGATTCGGATGAACGGTGACGAGCTGGTGATCGGTGCCGGCACCACCCATGACCAGATTGCTACCGACGCGGTGATCCGCGGCGCTGCCGGCCTGCTGTCCTCGGTCACCAGTCGGGTCGGCAACTCGCGGGTGCGGGCTCAAGGGACAATCGGCGGCAATCTCTGTTTCGCCGAACCTCGTTCGGATTTGGCAACGGTACTGCTCGCGCTGGATGCAACGGTGCAGCTGCAGTCCTCGTCAGGGCAACGTCGCCTCAGCATCACGGAATTCCTGCTCGGGCCCTACTGGACGGCCATAGAATCCGAAGAGCTCCTGGTGGCGGTGTGCGTACCTGTCCCCGCCGCCACCGGTGTTTACCTGAAGTTCCAGTTCACCGAGCGCCCCAGCGTGGCTGTGACGGCTGTCGTGTCGGAGGGCGGCCAGCCGTGCCGGTTGGCGATCGGGGCGGTGGCGGACGTGCCGGCGCTGCACACTGCTGAGAGCTGGGATCAGTTCGACGCGGCAAGCATTGCCGCCGGCATCGAGCCGGTGCCGGACCTGACCGGCTCCGTGACCTACAAGAGGCACCTCACCGAGGTGCTCGTGAACAAGGCCATTGCGGCCGTTCGGGCGGGTGAACGTGATGGCTGACGGTGGCGAACTCGGCAGGACTGTCCGAGCGAATGTCAATGGCACCGAGGTGTCGCGATACGTGGCAAACCGGAGCACGCTGGCGCAATTCCTGCGGGACGACCTGGGCTTGACCGGGACCAAGGTGAGCTGCGAGCTGCAGGTGTGCGGTGTCTGCTCGGTGCTCGTCGACGGCTCGCCGGTAAGTGCCTGCACCTATCTTGCGGTCGACATCGACGGCCACCAGGTGGAGACCGTCGAGGGCCTGGCGGACGGCGACACACTGCACCCGCTGCAGCAGGCGTTCGTCGAGGAGTTCGCACTGCAGTGCGGGTTTTGCACGCCGGGCTTCCTGATGATGTCGGTAGCGCTCCTTCGCCGCAATCCCGATCCCTCCGAAGAGGACGTCAAGGAATACCTGGACGGAAACATCTGCCGGTGCACTGGGTACCGCCCGATCGTCGAAGCGGTTCAGCTGGCCGCGACCCGGATGCGTGAGGACGGGCATGTCTGACGAGCGCACGCAGGTCGGTGTCCCTGTACTACGCCGGGACCTGTACGCCAAGGTCACCGGTGCGGCCACGTACACCGTCGACGTCAGCCCGCCGGGCACCCTGCACGCGAAGGTGGTCCGGTCCTCCCATGCGCACGCCCAGATCACCCGTATCGATCGTGACGCAGCGCTGGCTATTCCCGGCGTGGTGCGCATCTTGGTCGCCGATGATCTGAAGGACCTGTTCCCGAGGTTCGGTCACATCGTTCCCGACCACTGCATCCTGGCCATCGGGAAGGTGCGCTACTACGGCGAGCCGGTCGCCCTGGTGGTGGCTGAGAGTCTGTTCGCCGCTGAGGACGGCGCGGCGGCCGTCGAGGTGCATTACGCGGACCTGGAGGCCGTAATGACGGCCGGCGATGCGTTGGCCGAGGGTGCCCCGCTGGTACACGAGGAGTTCTACCGCGCGGCCACCGACGAGTCCTTCGCCGCCATGGCAGCGGCGCCGACGGAGGACCGGGACGGCGGGGCTCGCGACAACGTCGCACACACCGTGGAGCTCGAATGGGGCGACGTCGACGCGGCGTTCGCCGATGCGCACCTGGTGGTCGAGAACGAACGGGTGCACTATCCGATGCTCTACGCCTATGCGATGGAGCCGTACAACGCCGTGGCCGATTTCCGGGATGGCCGGCTGCACGTGACCAGCACGGCCCAGCATCCGTTCATGGTGCGTACTGATCTGGCCAGGATTTTCGATCTGCCGTTGTCCCGGGTACGGGTCGAGGTGCCCTACCTCGGCGGCGGGTACGGGTCGAAGTCGTACACGAAGGTCGAGCCGCTGGCCGCGATCGGATCCTGGGCCACTGGTCGTCCGGTGAAGCTGGTTCTCGACGTCGAGGAATCGATCTACACCACCAGGGCAGATTCCGCCGATGTCACGGTCCGCTCCGCCTTTGACGCCCAGGGCCGGATCATCGCGCGGGAGTTCGATGTGGTGTTGGATTCGGGTGCTTACGCCGATAACAGCCCACTGGTACTGGCAAAAACCGTGAATCGTTGTTTCGGGCCGTACCGGGTTCCGAACTTGCGTGCCCGTGGTCGGTCGGTCTATACCAACACCTCGCCCGCATCGTCCTACCGCGGCTTCGGCGCGCCGCAGGGATCGCTGCCGGGGGAGCTGAACATCGAGAAGGCAGCGGCCGAACTCGGCCTGGACTCCTTCGAGATCCGGCGCCGTAACCTGGTTCGGCCCGGTGAGGAGATCCTGCGCGGCAAGCGGGGCATCGACGCCGACTTGCTCGGCGACCTGGAAATGCTTGCAGACTCCCTGCAGTCACACGCTCGCGAGGATTCGGCAATCGGTATCGGCTTCACGGCCTCTGACGCCGGGGCGTTTCCGGTGTCCACCGCTCAGATCCGAATTCAGGTGGACGGCTCGGTGCTGGTGCTCAGTGGCTCCACCGAGATGGGTCAGGGAAGCGAGTCGGCACTGGCGCAGATCGCCGCGGAGGAGCTGGGGGTGCCGCTGGATGCAGTGAGCGTCGCGCAATCCGACACTGGCACCGGCCCGTACGAGCGGACCACCGGCGCCAGCCGTACGACCACTCTGGCCGGCCTTGCCTTGCAGCGAGCCTGCACCGACGCCAAGCAGAAAGTGGTCGCAATGGCCGCCGAGGTATTCCAGCTGCCGGAGGCCGACATCACCTCCGTCCCAGGTGGCGTGCAGATCGCCGATCGACCCCGGGTGCCGTTCGGGGAGGTGATCAGCCGCTGGTTCGGTGCCGCTGCCGGTGAGGTCACCGGTGTGGGCCTGGTGCGTCGTGAGGGCGTCACTCAGAAGATGCCGCCGTTCTGGGAAGTCGGGGTGGTGGGCGTCGATGTCG
>JAVEET010000308.1 GCA_030840295.1 Pseudonocardiales bacterium | reverse complement strand
GCCTGATCAGGAAGAACACGATTAGCGAGATCCCCAGCAGGACCGGTACCAACGACACCAGCCGTTTCAGGATGTAGATCAGATACTTCATCGACTCCGCTGCTCCGTAGGGGCCGTCGTGTACATGGTCGATGCCGACAGCATCAGAAAGAGACGTCCTCCATGTGGTAGTACCCGGTCGGCAGAACCTTGAAGTTCTTCACACTGGTGGCCTGTGAGTACGGGAACGGCGTATAGAAGAGGAAGCCGAGGAACGCGTCGTCCGCGGCCTGCTGCTGAATCTTCGTGTACAGCGCCTGCCGCTTCGTCTTGTCGAATTCCCGCTGAGCCTGGTGGACAAGATCGATCAGCGCCGGGTTGTTGTAACCGGTGTCGAAGGAGTGCCCACCGGATTTCGGGTCCAGGGAGAACTGCACCAGCTCATCCGGGTCTGCGAGGTCCATCGTCCAGTACGAATGAGCGATCTCGTATTGCAGCTTGTTGGTCAGGTCATGCTGAGCGCTGGCGTCGACATTCTGGATCTTCATGGTAATCCCCAGATCCTTCAGTGACGCCTGCAGAATCTGGGCAATGGCAGCGTCGACCGAGTCACCGGACATGGCCAGGAAGGTGGTGGTGAAGCCAGTGGGGACGCTCGACTGCTTGAGTTCAGTCCGCGCCTTGTCCATGTCGTACTGAAGCCCCTGGGTGTTCTTGTCGTAGTACGGCGTTGTGGGCATCATGAACGAATTGGCCGGTGCACCGTTGCCGAACAGGATGTTCTTGACCATCGCCTCGCGGTCGATCGCGTACGAGATCGCTCGTCGAACATGCACGTCGGCGTACGGGGTTTTGGTCTGGTTCATCAGGATGAAGTCGGTACGGGTCGACGGGAACAGGTCGACCGCGAGCTTCGGGGTGGCCTTGACCTGCGCCAGGCTGGAGAACGGTGGTGCCTCGTTGACGTGCGCCTGGCCACCCTGCAACTGGATCGCCCGGGCGTTGTCGTCGGGCACCACTTTCCACGTCACCGTGTCGAGCGCCGGCTTGCCGCTCTGCCAGTAGGTGGGGTTCTTCTTCAGCCGAATGAAGTTGCCCTTTTGCCAGACATCCCACATGAAGGCACCGGTGGCAATCGGGGCGGTATAGAACTCCTTGGAGGTCTTACCGGCGTAGTTCTTGGGGATGATGCCGTTGTTGGGGCAGCTCAAATCGGCCAGCAGTGGCGCCCACGGGTACTTGGTGGTCACTACGACGGTCAGGTCGTCCGGGGTCGTCACCTCTTTGATGGCCGAGTTGATGAATTCCCAGCCGCCCTTGGTCTTGCTCGACTCGTCGATGGAGAACTTGACGTCGGCCGAGGTCATCGGCTGACCGTTGTGAAACTTCACTCCGGGCCTGAGCTTGAGGGTGCACGAGAGGTTGTCCGGAGACATCTGGTAGCTCTCGGCCAGCCATGGCTTGACACCCTGGCCATCGTCGGTCATCGCGACCAGCGTCTCGTACATCTGCTGGTAGACCCACAGCGAGGCGTTGCTGAAGACCACGGTCTTGTCCATGTCGACCGAATCCCCGGCCCGCACGATGGTCAGGTCGCCGCCCTTCTTCGCGGTCGACGTCGACGCTTTGGAGGATCCCGATCCACAGGCGGCGAGCAGCGGCGCAGCCGTAAATGCTCCGATTCCGAAGGCACTCAACTGAAGCATCCGGCGACGGCTGATAGCGGGAACCCTCAGGCCTTCGGGGATTTCTGCCTCCGGGGCAGACGCGTCGGCATTGCGGTCAGGCATGCAGGCTCCTTTGTCGGTGAGCAACCGCGGGACGCGGTCGTCGAAGGGTTCGTGATCAGCGGGTCCGGCAGCGGATTGTGGCTGGCGCCCGGCCCTGTCGTTCAGCATTCGAGCACTGCTGCGTTTCGAATGCATTACGCCATGTTTCCCTGTTGTGGGCCACTTTGATCATGCTTTGCCGGACGCCATTGATGTGGACTGAGGCTAGAGCATTCGATTGCCTTTGGGTAGTCTCGATCCACCGACGTCCTCTGGGACCATAAAATCACTGTTCCTTGGGGGACTGATATGAAGCTGACGATCATCGGGGCCGGGGCCATCGGCGGCACGATCGGCGCCCACCTGATCAGATCCGGGCACGAGGTGCTCTTCTGCGATGTGGACCCCGGGCACGTCGATGCGATCAACCGGGACGGCATCACGATCTCGGGCCCGGTCGAGAACTTCAGCGTCGCGGCAGCAGCGGTGCTGCCCGAGGATCTTCCGGAGTCACTACACCGGGTGGCGGTCGCCGTCAAGAGCCACCACACCGGGCACGCCGCGGAGCTGTTGCGCGGACGACTGGCTGACGATGGCTACGTGGTCAGCTTCCAGAACGGACTCACATCCGACACGCTCGCAGCGGTCGTAGGGCCGGAACGGCTGATTGTCAGTTTCGTGAACTTCGGCGCCGATGTGCTCGGTCCGGGGCAGATCATGCAGGGAAACATTGGCGCTTTCCGGGTCGGCGAACTAAACGGTCCGATCACCCCCCGGGTTCGGGAACTGGTCGCCGCGCTTCCGTACGCCGAGGCCACCGACAATATCCTCGGCTTCCTGTGGGGCAAGGAGGCCTACGGGGCGATGCTCTACGCCGGTGCCGTGTCGGACCTCTCGATCGCGGATTCGCTGGAGCAACCGCAGTGGCGCCCCCTGATGTTGGCCATCGCTCGCGAGGTCCTCGCCCAGTCACCGGTAACCCCCGAGAGCTTCGACGGGTTCGACCCGGATGACCTCGAGGGTTCCCTGGACCGGTTGGTTGCCTTCAACCGCGCCAGCGCCAAGTCACACAGCGGCATCTATCGGGATCTCATGGTGCGCAAGCGCAAGACCGAGGTCACCGACCTGCTGCACGATCTCGCCGGGCCGCTGACCACCTATGTCGGCCGACTGATCCAGTCGATCGAACGGGGCGAGCGGACCTGCGAGATCGCCAACCTGGAACTGCTGGCCAGCTACGAGCGGGCCGAGCGACTCGGCCGGCCGCTTGACGCGGTGGTGACACTGTTCCCCGCACCATTGCGTGCCCCGGACGGGCCGCTGCACGGTGTCCCGATCGCGGTGAAGGACATCATCGACATCCAGGGCCACCCGCGCGGCAGCGGTAACCCCGCCGCCATGCGGTCGGCGCCGGCCGTGACCGACGCCCCCGTGGTGGCCGCTCTCCGGGAGGCCGGGGCTGACGTCTTCGCAGCCAGTGCGCTGCTCGAATACGCGGCCGGTGCTCTGCATCCCGACGTCCCCGAGACCAGGAACCCCTTTGATCCGAAGCGAACTGCGGGCGGCTCGAGCGGGGGATCTGCGGCCCTCGTCGGTGCGGGCGTCTGCAGCGTGGCGTTGGGTACCGACACCGGCGGCTCGATCCGGATACCGGCACACTACTGCGGAGTAGTGGGTTTCAAGCCCAGCTACGGCGTCCTCCCGCTGGAGGGCGCGCAGGCGCTGTCGCCGACCTTCGACCACATCGGCCTCCTTGCGCGCGACATCGCCGCTACCCGGCAGGCGTTCTCGGCCCTCACCCGGTCGACGGCCGCCGAGACCGAACCGGCCGAGACCGAACCGGGCAGCACCGAACCGGGCGGCACCGAACCGGGCAGCACCGAATTGGGCGGCACCGGACTCCGCATCGGTCTGGTCAGCGGAGATCTGGACCGACCGGACCTGGAGCCCGAGGTAGCGACCGCAGTCTCGAACGCCGTCGCGCTGTTGCAGGAAGCCGGATGCACCGTCGTCGCGGTGAAGGGCACCGCGTTCGCCCGGATCAGCGAGACCTTCGAGGACATCCTGTTGTACGAAGCTTGGCAGGTCCACCAGGCCGGAGTCTCGACCAGCCCGTCGGACTATGGGCCCGAAACCCTCCGGCTGCTGCAAGCAGGGTCTGCCGTGAGCGAACTGACCTACCAGCAAGCCATGCAGCGCAGGGCCGAATTGCTGCCGGAGGCGCTGGCGGTGTATGACGCCGTTGACATCCTGCTCGGCCCGGCAGCCCCCTTCACCGCACCGGTGACCACCCCACCGGTCGACACCAGCGAAGGCGAGAGCGAGGGAAGTTACACCGCGATCCACAACATGACCGGTGCGCCCGCTGTGGCCCTGCCGTGCGGGTGGAGCCGCGACGGCCTACCCATCGGCCTCCAGCTCGCCTCCGGACCAGGCAGCGATGAGGCGTTGCTGGCCGCGGCGGCATTCGTGGAATCCACCTTGAACGTTGAACGGCGACCGCCCGCGGTGAAGTGATCTGACCCGTCCGACCATTCTCTCGAGCACCCGTCACCGAAACCGAGGCCATCAGTCCATGCGCGCAGCACTGTATGTATCAGCCGGAAATGTCGTTGTCGGCGAGGTGCCGGACGCGAGCATCTCAGCACCGACAGACGCGGTCGTGCGCGTGCTGCGGTCCTGCATCTGCGGCTCGGATCTGTGGTCCTACCGAGGCATCGTCGAGCGGGCCGCTGGGTCCCGGCTCGGTCACGAGTTCATCGGAGTCGTCGAGGCGATCGGCGCCGAGGTCACCACCCTCCGTCCGGGCGACCTCGTGGTGGCGCCCTTCCAATGGTCGGACAACACCTGTCCCGCCTGTCTCGATGGAATCCAGACCTCGTGCCAGAACGGCGGAACGTTTGGCGCGCCGGGCACCGACGGCGGACAGGGCGAGGCCGTCCGTGTTCCCCGGGCCGACGGCACCCTGGTCGCGGTCGCGGAAGGGACCAGCGGGGTGCAACCGTCGCTGTACCCCGCATTGCTGGCAACGTCGGACGTCATGGCAACAGGACTGCACGGCGCAGTGCTGGCCGGCGTGAGCGAGGGATCAACGGTAGCGGTCATCGGTGACGGCGCGGTGGGCCTGTGTGCGGTGCTCGGTGCCGTATCGGTACTCGGCGCCGAGCGGGTGATTCTGCTGAGCCGCCATGCCGATCGGAGCGCGATCGGCAGATCCTTCGGTGCGAGCGAGGTGATCGCCGAGCGTGGTGAGGCCGGCATAGCCGCTGTCCGGGAACTCACGGGTGGCCTCGGGGTCCGCCATGTGGTCGAGGCGGTCGGGACGAAGCAGTCGTGGGAGATGGCGGTCGGGATGGCGCGCGACGGCGGTTCGATCGGAGCCGTCGGGGTACCACACACCGCGCCAGAGCTTCCCCTTTTCCAACCGTTCATCCACCATCTGAGCATCAACCTGGGGATCGCTCCAGTACGCCGCTATTTGCCCGATCTGATGACGCGCATCATGGGTGGCACGCTCAATCCGGGTCCGGTGTTCGACGCGTCCATGGGCTTGGAAGAGGTCGCGCGGGGGTACGCCGCAATGGACAGCAGGACCGCCATTAAGGTCATGCTCAGTTGATGCCAACCTTGCGCCGACAGGACACCGGTTCCGGGCCGGACGAAATCAGCTGTTTTGGCACGGCCATGCGCGAGGAAAGCGGTAAGTTCTCCAGGAAGTGACCGGGGTTCAGGTTTGCAACGGGGCCACGAAGTGTTGGGAGAACCAAGACATTAACGATGTGCGATCGGCTTCGGCAGAGCACCGGCGTCCTCGGCTGACCGATATCGCCGCGTCGCTCGGCCTGCACGCATCTACCGTTTCGCGGGTGCTGAGCGGCGACGCGAACCTGACCATCCGCCCGGAGACGCGCGACCGCATCCTGCTCGCCGTCCGGGAACAGGGCTACCGTCCCAACGCGATGGCCAGGGCGCTCAAGCAATCCCGCACCGGAGCCCTGGCGATGGTCGTCCCGCTGTTGCGCAACCCGATCTGGTCGAGCATCCAGCGAGGCGCGCTGCAGGCTGCCGCCGCCAACGGGCAGGTCGTCATGATTCTGGACGAGCCTCCGGACCACCTGCGTTCCCCCATCGACTACCAGTACCTGATCGAGGAGAGCCGCGCCGATGGGCTGGTGATAGCCACGGCGCAGCGGCTGACCGGTCCGCGGCCGCAGTCGCTGACCGTGCCGCATGTGTACCTCAACCGCCGCGGGCCAGACGGTGGCAACAATGTCGTCATGGACGAAGAGGGGGCGATGCGGCTCTTCGTCGAACACCTCGCCGCGCTCGGACACCGACGGATCGGCGTCGTCGACGCATTCAAGGTCATCGACACCGTGCACCGGCGAACGGCAGCCACCCGGACCCTGTGTGCCGAGCGCGGGATGTCGGCCACGTTCGAGCATGCTGTCGACACCGAGGTGGGTGGCTACGACGCGACCTTGCGGCTCCTCTCACGCCGGGATGTCCCGACGGCCATCGGAGTCGGCAACCTCAACCAGTTGTTCGGAATGCTGAAGGCACTGCGGGAGGTCGGGGCCGCAGTCCCGAACGACGTATCCCTGATCAGCTTCGACGAGGACGACTGCCTGGAATTCCTCGAAGTCCCGATCACGAGTGTGAGCATGCCGCTCCTGCAACTCGGCGCCGCCGCGGTGGAGGCGCTGGTGGATCGGATCAACGGCCGCCCCGGCACAGACGTGATGATCACCGACCCCCTGGTCCTGGTCGAGCGGTCCTCGACAGCGGGCCCGCGGGGGGCCCGGCGGCTGGGCTGATCGCTCACCCGGCAACACCATTGCGCACGACGTCGATCACATGCCGGTAGGTGTCGGGATGCACGCGCACGTCGAGCAGCTGCGGGCCGGCGTCGTTAGGGGCCAGGGCAGCTTGCAACTCTGCCTCGACCCCCACTGTCACCGACGGGATACCCATGCCAGCTGCCACGGCTGCAAAGTCGGTGCGCGAGTACTGAACCGCGGCCGACCCACCGTGCCCATGCGGCTTCTGCTTGGCCTTGATCAGGGACAGCGTGCTGTCGTTGAAGACAACCACCGTAATCGGCAACCGCAGGCGGCTGATGGTCTCCAGCTCACCCAGCGACATGGCGAGCCCGCCGTCACCGACGAAGCAGTAGATGCGCGCGTCAGCGGTGGCCAGGGATGCACCCACGGCTGCCGGAACGGAGTAACCCATGGTCGCCAGCCCGGAGGAGATGAGCACCTGCCCGGGTTCCTCGGTCTTCCACAGCGGCATCGCGACGAGCATGTGCGCGCCGGCGTCGACGGTAGCCACGCTGTTCGCCGCAGCCGCGGCACGCACGATGCGCACCACGTCCCACGGCGCGATGCCGGGCCCGAGCCCCGGCCCGTCCAGCAGCGCCCGGTCGATGACCTCACGACGTCGGGTGGCGAAGTCGGCGGGCCAGGAATCGTTGAGTTGCGGCAGCTGCTCCAACATCGTGGCCAGCGGTCCGACGACCGTCACCTCGGCATCGAAATAGCGGTAGGGGTCCTGGGCGTCAGTCAGCGCGACCACCGGGGCCTGATAATGCCAGGGGTTGGGAATGAGTTCTACCGAGTCCAGGCCGAGGGCGAGGATCAGGTCGGCCTCGTACAGCACGGCACCGTCGGTACGTGCGCCGGTGAACGTGCCTGCCGCGTTCACCCCTGAGTCGGGCACGATTCCCTTGGCCTTGTAGGTCATGAGCACAGGAATGGCAGTGCCGTCGACAAGTTTTCGGATGGCAGCGCTGTGGCTGCGCGCCCCGACCCCGACCAGGATCACCGGACGTCGCGCAACGGCGACCAGCCGTGCGACGTCGCTCATCGAGCCGGACTCGGCGGGCTGCGGCGGCGGCGCGTGGCGCCGGCCGTAACCGGGGTCGACGTCGATGTGCACTGCACCGCGCACCGGCGTGGTGGCGGTGTGGATCGCGTCGCGCACGACCTGCTCGGAATCGGCCGAACCGAGGGTCGTGGACCATTTGGTGACCGGGGTGAACATGGCCCGCTGGTCGATGTTCTGGTGGGCGATGCGAGGCGTGCTGGCCTCGTCGACGGTGTCGCAGAACAGCAGCAGCGGCTGCCGATCCTGCTGTGCCTGGGCGGCGCCGTTGACAGCAGATGCGGCGCCCGGGCCGCGGGTCACGACGCAGGCGCCAACGGTGTCGGTGAGTTCGGCGTACGCGCTCGCCATGATGGCCGCGCCGGTTTCGGTGTGGGCCAGCGCGAAGTGGATTCCGCTCGCCTCACAGGCACCGATTACGTCGAGGTTGTTGCCACCGCCCGGCATGCCGAACAGGTAGCGCACACCCTCGGATGCCAGGCAAGTGGCTATCGCGCTCGCGGGGGCTGTGGTGTCCATGCCTAGGTGCTCCGATTCAGATCAGTGTGCGGGCGCGGGACGAGACGGGTCGCAGCGTCTGGGGTTGGCTGCGTCCCGAAACGTGTGAGGGCGAACGTCACTGCCTGGCCCGGTCGGCACTGGGCTGCGATGTCGGCGCTGTGCGGCTCGAGCACCGCGATGACGGGGTAACCGCAGGTGGTCGGGTGCTCGGCGGAGAAGATGATCGGTAATCCGTCCGGGGGGACCTCGATGGCACCGCGGATGGTCGGCTCCGAGAGCAGCTCAGCCTCGGTGCGTCGCCACAGGCGGGGACCGTTCAGGCGGATGCCGATGCGATCGGAGGCGGCGTCGACCGCATAGTGGCCGCGTGCGAACAGGTCCATGGACTCGTCGGTGAACAAATCGTCCCGCGGCCCGACCACGCCCTGCAGGGTGATCGGCCCGTTGGGCCAGCCTGGTAACGGAGCTACGTCGACCAGCGGCGGACCGACCACCTCGATTCCAATGGGCACTATGTCGCCGACGCGCAGTGCCCGTCCGAGGCCGCTGGGCTCGTCGGTCGAGCGGGAGCCGAGGATCGGCTCGGTGGCAACTCCGCCTCGCACCGCGACGTAGGTGCGCAGCCGTTGCGATGGAATACCGAACTGCACGATCGCACCGGCCGGCACCTGCTGCGGCCCGTCGCAGCGCCCGCTCGCGCGGTCGACGGTGTAGCGACAGGTGGCACCCGTGACGGCGATGACCGCGGCCTGGTCAAAGCGCAGCGTGGCACCGGCGAGCAGCAACTCGAGCGCCGCCGCGCCCTCAGGATTGCCCACCAGCCGGTTCGCCAACCGGAGGCTGCCGCGATCGGCCGCGCCGCCCCCGGTGATTCCCCAGGCGGCATAACCGACCCGTCCGAGATCTTGGACGCTGGCATGCGGCCCGGTCGCCAGTACCTCGATCACCGGGTCACCACGATCATCACCAGGTATCGGTCCAGGTCACTCTTGGCCATCACGCGGCCGTGAAATGGATTGCCGTGCCTGGGGACAGCAATGCCGCCGGCAGCCGAGTCGGATGCCACAGTTCGTCGACCACGCGTCCGATGAGCTGCCAACCGCCGGGCCCGGTACGGGGATAGATTCCGGTGAACTCACCGGCGAGTCCTACAGCGCCCTTCGGCACGTCCAGGCGCGGCGACGATCTCCGCGGCACGCGCAGCTTCGGGTCGCCGCCTGCGAGGAAATAGAACCCCGGGGCCATGCCGATGAGCACGATCCGGTAGCGGCGGAGCTGGTGCCGGGCGATGACGTCGGCCGTGCTCATCCCGGTGAACTGGGCGACATCGTCGAGATCGGAGCCGGCGTAGTCCACCCGCACGCGGACCTCGTCGACGCGCCCGTCGACCAGGTCACCGCTCGAGATAGGCCCGGGCCACAGCTGGGCGAGCCGTTGCGCGAGGCGTGCCGGGTCGGTCTTCGCCGGATCGAAGCGGATCAGCACCGTGTGCAGACCCGGCACCGTCTCGACCAGACCCTCGACCACACTGGCTACCGTGCCCTGCGATGGCTGCGCCTCGAGCCGACTGTGCAGCGCGGCGGCCTCGTCCGCGCTGTCAAGCTCGATGAGCACCGCCGAACGGCCGTAGTTCAGCACCCTCATGGCCGATCACCTTCCTCGACAAGCCCGAACGCCGGCGTAGGTCTGAGTTCGTATCAGGCGAACAGGCTTCCAGGGACACGGGGGTACTTGTCCAGCCCGAACACCTCGACCTGGGGCGAGCGCTGCTGGACCAGGACGCCGCCGTCGACGACCAGGCAGATCCCGGTGACGTACTCGGCGTCCGCGGAAGCGAGGAAAACCGCCGGCCCGGCCAGGTCGTCGGCCCGGCCGCCGCGCCCGAGCGGGACG
>JAVEET010000305.1 GCA_030840295.1 Pseudonocardiales bacterium | reverse complement strand
CGGTTCAGGTCCGTGTGTCCGTAAGGACGTGGGGGTTCAACTCCCCCCTTGCCCACGCAATCCTGGGGAATTCCCCTCGACCTTGCGTTCAGCGGTTCCCTCGCTGATCAGTCCATCCGGTTCTCCTCTCACCTGGTCACCGTCTCTGATGGCGCGTGGGGGTGTCCCGAGTCATCGTCCCGGCCGACCGCAGACGCGGCCACTAGGTGCTCGCATCCGGCCGTCCGAGCCGGAAAACCTTTGCGCGCCAACCACACCGTCTCCCGCATCCGGTCCTTCCCGGCTCCGGAGACCGTCACCGCACGCCGCGCCAGCGGCGAGCAGGTCACCACCGCAGCATCGATGCTGCCCCGCCGGTTCCGCCCGACCGCCCAGCTCGTGCTGGATGACGCCCCGCGTATCGGAGCCATGATCGCCCTCGACGGGCAGAACCGGGTCGCCGCTGGCAAGCTCGCCAAACCGCTGGGCTGGGACGCCGACACGTCCCTCATCGTCCGGTGTTCCGGTGACCGGGTCACAGTGACGGCAGGTCTGCTGACGTCGCCTGCCATGGCCGGGGTCAGCCTTGATTCCGACCGGCGGCTGACTCTGCCGTCAGCCGCTGTCGGCGTGCTCGGCCTGACCGCCGCAGCGCAGGCGCTGTCTATCGCCATGCCAGTGCCGGCGAACTCGTCCTGTTCTGCGCGCAATCAGCGCTGGCCATGTTGACCGGACCTGTCAATGTGCCGGAACCGCTAGCGGCAACAGAGAACGCAGCCGAGGCGGCAACGCCGCGGACTCGGGTCCGCAAGCCGTGGCGTGCCCCGGAGGTCGCATGAGGACCTGAACCACCTTCGCCACGAGCCGCACGAGAACGCCGGCCACTTCAGCTCCAGCCCCGCCGCAGAAAAGAAACCACGATGAATACCACCGACCATTCGAACAACCTCGCCGCCCCCGAGGTCAGCGCGGTCGCGAAATCGCTGTCGGCGTCGGCTGTTCGCACGACCGCGGTCGAGCGTCGCGGACCGAATGAAGGAATACGCCCACGAACGCTATCCGTACGCAGTCAAGTACCTCGCACGCATCGACGGGTGGCTACTGCGGAACTCGGGCGGTCTGCGTGTCGTGCCGGTCGATTTGCCGGGGTGTGAAGTCCGGGCGTCGCGACCGGATGGGTGGCGGCTGAGTCTCTACGCTGGGCCGGTGCTGCAAGGGCGGGAACGCGAGCGGGAGCGGATCACCACGCTGATTGATGAGGCGTGGGCATCGCGCGGGGGCGCCCTGGTGCTGCTCGGACAACCGGGGGTCGGCAAGTCGACGCTGCTGCTGGATGCGCGCGAGCGTGCCGAAGGGATGCAGATTCTGAGCACGCGCGGAATCGAGTCCGAGTCGCCGTTGGCCTTCGCCGCGCTGCAACGGCTCCTGAAGCCGGTGATGCGTTACGCCGAACGGCTGCCGCACCCGCAATCGGCGGCGCTGCGCGCGGCGTTCGGGGAGCAGGCCGGCGGCGGGGACCGGTTTTTGGTGTTCCTGGCCGCGTTGAGTCTGCTGGCCGAGGCAGCCGAGCAGTCGCCGATGCTGTGCGTCATCGACGATGCGCACTGGCTCGATGACGCGTCGGCCGCGGCCCTGCTGTTCGTTGCCCGTCGCCTCGGCCCCGAACGGGTCGCGGTGCTGTTCGCCGCCCGGACCGGCGATATGCGCCGCTTCGAGGGCGAGGACCTGCCCGAACTCACTGTTGGTGGCCTCGATGACGCTGCGGCGCAGGCGCTGTTGAGCGAACAGGTGGATGGTCCGCTGTCTGTGCCGCTGCGTGAACGAATCTTGGCGCAGGCCGGCGGCAACCCGCTCGCACTGGTCGAGCTGCCCCATGCGCTGTCTGCGGCCCAGTTGAGCGGAGCCGAGCCGCTGCCGCCGCAGTTACCGCTCACCGAAGAAGTGCAGCGGGTGTTTCTGGACCGTGCCCGGCACCTCAGCGCCGGCGCCCAGACCGTGTTGTTGGTTGCCGCGGCCGACGATTCGACCCGGCTTGCGGTGATCCGAGGCGCGCTCGCCGCCCTCGGCGTGGACGCCGCACCCGCCCTGGAGGAGATCGAGCGGTCCGGGCTGCTACAGGTGACGGGCGGGCACGTTGAGCTGCGGCACCCGCTGGTCCGCTCGGCGGTCTATCAGGGCGCGACCAGCAGCGCGCGGCAGCAGGTTCATGCCGCGCTCGCCGAGGCGATGACCGGGATAGATCCGGATCGGCGCGCCTGGCACCTGGCCGCGGCGACCGACGAGCCCGATGATGTCGTGGTCGCCGAACTGGAGGGTGCCGCAGAGCGTGCACATCAGCGGGGCGGGCACGAGGCAGCCAGCGCCGCGCTGGAACGCGCCGCCGAACTCAGCGCCGACGACGCAAGCCACGCCCGCAGGTTGTTCGCCGCGGCCACCCACGCCTGGCTGGCCGGGCAACTCGGCCGTGCCCGGCCGCTGGCCGACAGCGCGCGGCAGCTGACCGCCGACCCGCTGCTACGAGCGGATGCCGACCGGCTTCGCGGACGCATCGAGTTCAACATCGGGTCCGTAGCGACGGCGATCCGGATCTTGACCGGGGCCGCCCGCAGCGTCGCTGTCACCGACCCGGGCCGAGCGCGTGAAATCGGAATGATGGCGATGGCCCTATCCGCCTTCGCGGCTCCCGACGCGCGCACCGATCTGGACCCGTCCGAAGTCGCTTCGGATTCGGCGGGGAACGATCCGCGCGATGTGTGCTTCACCGGCTTGCTGTTCGGTTTCCACCACCTGCTGCGTGGCGACCTGCCATCGGCGGCGCCAGCGTTGCGCTCGGCGCTCGAGGCTGGCCGGGACCTCACCGAAACCGATCTGCTGACCAACAAGGGCATCGCCGCCTTCCACCTCGGGGAGGACGACGCGTTCCGACGCGCCTTTGCCCAACTGCTGTCGCAATCGCGCGAAGCCGGCGCACTAGGCCTGGTGCTGTTCGCCCTGCCACGGCTGGCGCTGGCCGACCTATCTGCAGGACGGTGGGGTAGCGCTACGGCGGACGCGACCGAGGCGCTCCAGCTCGCCCGCGGCACCGGCCAGCCGGCATTGACCGCGATGCCGCTCGCCGAACTCGCGCTGTACGCAGCGTTGCGCGGCGACGACAACCACGACGCCCTGCTCGGCGACCTGGACCAGGTCATGAGCGGCCCACCAACCGGGATTCTCGGGGAGCTGGTGCACGACTCGAGGCGGTGGGCCCAAGGCGTCCGCGAACTGTTCGGCGGCCAGCCCGCGTCCGCGGTGCACCACCTCGAGCAGATGACGCAGCCGCCGCTCATCCGCCTCGCCGCCTACGACCGGCTGGAGGCTGCCGTCCGGGCCGGCCGGCCAGATCTCGCCCAAGCGTGGCTGGAGGACCTGGAGCTGTTCGCCGCGGCCGTCGGTTCGCCTCGCAGTCGCGCGGTCGCCGCCTACGGCCAGGCCCTGCTCGCCCCTTCCGACGCCGCCGAAGCGTTGTTCCGCCAGTCCCTCGGCCACAGCGACAAAGCCGGCCGGCCGTTCGAAGCTGCGCGCATCCACCTCGCGTTCGGCGAGTTCCTGCGCCGGGTGCGCCGCCGCGTCGATGCGCGCGAGGACCTGCGGACCGCTCTGACGATCTTCGAGGAAGTCGGCGCAACGCCGTGGGCTGACCGTGCTCGTCAGGAGCTGCGGGCCTCGGGCGAGACCGCGCGCAAACGTGATGAGTCCACCGCCACCGACCTCACCCCACAGGAGCGGCAAGTCGCCCGGCACGTGGCCGAAGGGCTGTCCAACCGTGATGTCGCCGCGCAGCTGTTCCTCAGTCCCCGCACCATCGACTTCCACCTTCGCAATGTCTTCGCCAAGACCGGCATCAGCTCCCGCGGCGAGCTGGGCCGGCTCAACCTCGACCAGTAGCGACACCCGCGAGCCCGGCGGTTTCGCCGGTTCGAGCCGCGCAGGGCGCGCTTAGCGTCGACGGCGTGCTCACCCTCCCTTGGACCTCTTTCGCCCCGGACAGTCCGGACCGGGCTTGCACCGTCCTTGCCGCCCGACTACCGCTGCGCTCGCTCCGGAGCGTCCCGGCGGCGCTGACCTGGACGTGGCGGCTGCGTGGCGAGCTCGGCACGAGACCAGGAGTTGCCGGGCACGCCGCCGCGCTGGGGCTGACCGACCTCGCGCTGTGGACCGTGTCCGCGTGGACCAGCCGGACCGACCTGACGCGCTTCGACCGTAGCGACCTGCACCAGACCGCGAGATCAGTGCTTCGTCCCCAACTCTGGCCGGCAACTTTCGCCGTCTGGACCTGCGCTCACGCAGCCCTGCCAATGTCGTGGGCCGAGGTCCGAGGCCGCATCGAGTCCGCGTCGCACTGCTGACGCGCTAGGACAGCACACCCTCCTACCGACACGACGCAACCAGCGGAGAAGAGCATGACCATCCAGGGTGCCGCAGCGTTGCGGCCCGATTGTCGCGCCAACTGACGAGCGATAACCGACGTGCAGACGACAACGTGTGATGGCTAGATGGACTGACCGGGGACGTTGATTGAGAGCCGCGTCCACGCGTTCTCGGTCGTCGGCAACTGCAACGGGGCTACGGCGTCGAGACTTACGAGACCAACCGCTCACCTGCGTCGGGATCTGATCTTGCGGGTTCGACCCCGCCGTCTGACTGGTTGATCTCCGCCCACAGTGCATCAAGAGAAAGGCCGAGGACGTCGGCGATCGCAGCGATGGTCCGGAAGGCAGGGGTGGCTACCCGACCGGACTCGATCTTTCGAAGAGTCTCCGGTGAGACGCCTGCATCTAGCGCGGTGTAGAGCATCGAGCGCTCCCCCCTGGCACGTCGCAGGAGGGCGCCGAGGCGCTGTCCGCGTTCGACCTCTGCGGGAGTGAGCGGCAACCTGACCATGACACCGATTCTAGTACCGGGATACTATTGCCGGGATAGTTATTGGTCGCACGGTGAGGTGCCAGTTGATCGAAATCTTGAACTCAACAGAACTGCCACGAGCCAGGGAGGCAGGTGCCCTGGTCGCCGGCATTTTGCAGACGCTGAGGAGCCGCTGCGAGGTAGGCACGAACCTCCGGGACATCGACCTGTGGGCCCAGGCCATGATCACCGAGGCCGGAGCGCAGTCCTGCTACGTCGACTACGAGCCGTCCTTCGGACGCGGGCCGTTCGGTCACTACATTTGTACGTCGGTCAACGATGCTGTGCTCCACGGGCTGCCCTACGACTACACGCTTGCCAACGGCGACCTGCTGACGCTCGACCTCGCCGTCTCCAAAGGCGGAGTTGTCGCGGACTCCGCCATCAGCTTCATCGTGGGCGACTCGAAGTCCTCGGAGAGCGTTGCGATGATCAGTGCGACCGAGCGCGCATTGAGCGCAGGGATCTCCGCGGCCCGCCCCGGAGCTCGCATCGGGGATATCTCGCATGCCATCGGCGCGGTCCTCGGCGAGGCGGGGTATCGGATCAACACCGAGTTCGGCGGTCATGGCGTCGGCTCGACGATGCACCAGGACCCGCACGTCCCGAACATCGGGCGACCCGGTCGCGGATACAGACTGCGCCCTGGGCTTCTGCTGGCATTGGAGCCGTGGGTCATGGCGGACACCGTCGAGCTCGTCACAGATACCGATGGCTGGACACTTCGAAGCGCGACGGGCTGCCGGACTGCACACAGTGAACACACGATCGCCATCACCAACGACGGAGCCGAAGTTCTCACCTTGCCGAAGCAGGCGCAGCCGTGAAACCGCAGCGACCCGTGCTTCGCTTCTCCAAGAACTCCACCGCCACCGTCACGAGTGGACCGCGCAAGTCCGTTGCTCGTCTGGCCAGTGGGTTGGCAATCGGTGGGGGCCGGTCCGGGTTGCCTGGCGCGACGCCGAGCGTGCCCAGCCCCGGGTTGCGCCGGAGGCTGGGCACGCGCCACCTCTCAGATGGCGGCGGGGTGAGAGGGCGGGTCAGTGCCCGTGCATGCCGCCCGCTCCGGCTGCCACCGGTGTCGCCGACATCCGCAATGCGGCCACCACCCCGATAGCTGCGGCGATGACCGCGGCGGCGACGAAGCCGCGGGAGAAGCCGGCGACTATGCCTGCCGGGCTGGTCAGGCTGCCGGCCGTGGTGGCGACGGCGGACAGGACCGCAACTCCCAGCGCCGCCCCGACCTCGTGACCGGTCATCAGGAAGCCGCTGGCCATCCCGGCGTGCTGCGGCGGGATACCCGCCATGGCCGTGACCGAGACGGGGACGAAGACCATGCCGACCCCGAGGCCGAGCAGCACCAGGCCGGGCAGTAGGTCGGTGGCGTAGTGCGCGTGGCCCGTAGCCGTGGACAGCAGCAGGGCAGCGCCTGCCGTGATGGCCAGGCCGACCACAGCCAGGTTGCGCGGTGAGGTGTGGCCGAGCAGGTGGCGCGCGACCTGGGTGCCGGCGGTGATGGCGAACGCGAACGGCAGGAACGCCATCCCGGCCCGCAATGCGGAGAACCCGAGCACGCTCTGAAGGTAGATGGAGGTGAGGAAGACGGCTCCGACGAGGATGCCGGTGATACCGAGCATGACGACGGTGCCCGTCACGAGCGTCCTGACCTTCCAGGTGTGCGGCGGAATCAGCGGCATTGCGGTGCGTCGTTCGATGAGGACGAACGCCGTCAGCAGGACCGCGGACAGCCCGAGCGCGGCGAGGGTGCGGATTGACAGCCACCCGCTGGTGGCGGTACCGCCGAGGGCGTACATCAGGGTCATGAGGCCGCCGAGGACGGTGAGCGCGCCGGGCAGGTCGAACCGGCGCAGGCCGGCGTGAGCCGTTCGTGCATCCGGCAGGACCTTGAGGGCG
>JAVEET010000294.1 GCA_030840295.1 Pseudonocardiales bacterium | reverse complement strand
AGTCCCGGGCCTCGTCCCAGGTCAGCTGCGCCGGGTCGACTGGGGATGGGTTCATGGCGTCCTCCCTGGATCGTCGGTGTTCTGAGGAGCCCGGCCTGCGTGCTCCGACCGCCCAAGGGGCCGGCCGGAGCACGCCCGGGCGGGTCACTGCACGGAGCGGGCCGCCTCGAGGATGAGGTCGGTGGTGGCCTTGGGCTGGGACATCATCGGGACGTGCGAGGACTCGACCTCGCTCACGTGAGCGCCTGCGCGCTGGGCCATGAAGCGCTGGGTAACCGGCGGGATGGCGTGGTCCTGGGTAGCGACGAGGTACCAGGACGGGATCGTCTTCCAGGCCGGTGGACCGGACGGGCTCACGAAGGCTGCCTGGGAGAACGGCCGCTGCTCGGCGTACATCTGGTCGGTGGTGCGGACCGGTAGATCGCCGGCGAAGGCGGTGCGAAACGCGGCCCTCGTCAGGTAGAGGTCGATGCCCTGGCCGCCGTCAGCGAGCGGATACGGGCGCCCGGTCGTGGTGTCGGGGCCGATCAGCGTGCCGGGGTTCTTGGTGACCAATTGCAGCAGGGACTCCCCCGCATCGGGTGCGAACGCTGCGATGTAGACCAGTGCCTTCACGTTCGGCACACCGACGGCAGCGTTGCTGATTACCGCTCCGCCATAGGAGTGTCCGACCAGGACGATCGGCCCGGCGATGGTCTTGAGCACGCTGCGGACATAGTCGGCGTCGCCGGCTAGACCTCGCAGTGGGTTGGCGGGTGCGATGACGTCGTAACCCCGCTTCGTCAGCGCCGTTACCTCGTCATTCCAGCCGGACGAATCAGCCCAACCACCGTGGACGAGCACGATGGTGGGCTTGGGGCCGTCGGATTCGCTGTCGGACTGATCGGCGACGGCTGTGCCGACGCCTTGACTGAGTGCGATGGCCGAGGTCGCCGCGAAAGCCAGTGCGGCGGTTGCCCCGACTCGGGCACGCTTGATACGCCAAAGACTGTACATGACTGCTCCTTGTTGGTGGTTAGTTGGGGCCGTGCTGTCATCCGTCCGGATGTGGGCGGCGTTGTTCGCGCGGCCTGTCGGAGGCGGCGGGTCGCTGAGTGCGGGATGTTGGCTAGCCGGCGGCCTGCTTGATGAGCGAGGCGACAGCCTTTGGCTGGGACACGTAGATGGAGTGGCTACCGGCGACCTCGGTGACGGTCGAGCCGGCGCGCTCGGCCATCGCCCGCTGTGCAGGGGGCGGGATCATCCGGTCGTCGGTCGCGACCAGGTACCAGCTCGGCTTGTCCCGCCATGCGGGTTGGCTGATGGCCCCACCGAGGGCGTTGACGCCCCACGGCACTTGCGAGGCGGCCATGAACCGCGCGAGGTCGCTGGGCACGTCAGCGGCGAAGGACGCGGCGAACTTGTCCTTGTCCAGGAACAGGAACCCGTCCACCGGCGGGAGGATCGGCGGGACCGGTGCGCCGGGCGGCGGGTCGGCGATCAGGGTGTTGACCGACTCATCCTTGTCCGGAGCGAACGCGGCGATATAGACCAGCGCTGCGACCTTGTCGTGGTTGCCGGCCTCGGTGATGACCGCGCCGCCGTAGGAGTGCCCGACCAGCACGACGGGGCCGTCCTGGGCGTCGATGACGCGGCGGGTGACCGCTACGTCATCCTCCAGGGACAAGGTGGGGTTCTGCACGACGGCAACCGGGTAACCGTCGGCGCTGAGCAGGTCGTGGACCTGTTGCCATCCCGAGCCGTCGACGAAGCCGCCGTGGACAAGCACGATCTGGGCGGAGTTGGAGCTCATAGTGGTCACCCTTCTGGGACGAATGGAGCTGACCCGGACGACGGTAGGAAGGATCAATGAGCAGGTTGTGCGCATCGAGTTACCGATCAAGGTGGTGCCGCGCATTTCGGTGACAACGATGGGCGCCACGGTGAAAGATGACCTGTCATGGCGAGCACTGCGCCGCCGGTCGGCGACCGGACGTTGGTGCGTTTCGCGCTGTTCGGCGGTCTTCGTGTGTGGCGGGGTGCGGTCGAGCTGGCCTTGGGGCCGCCGCGGCAGCGGGCATTGCTGCAGTTGCTGCTCGTGGCCGGCGGGGAGCCGGTGAGTCTGGGCGAGATCCTGACCGCGCTATGGGTGAATGAGCCTGCCGCGAGCGCGACGAACCAGGTCCACCGACATATTGGTGAGCTTCGCCGCCGCTTCGAGCCCGAGCTTCGCCGGCGTGAGGTCGGCCGCTGGCTGTTGCCGACAAGTTCGGGATATCGCGTTGTCGTCGACGCGACGAACTTCGACCTACTGCAGTTCCGAGGCCTGCTCCGCGATGCGGAGAACCTGGCACAGGCGTCTGGTGACTCCGCCACCGGTGCGATGGCGCAAGTGCTGGCAGTGGGATGCGCCGCGCCGGGAGACGATTCCCTGCGGGATATGCCACGGTTCGTGGCCGCCGAGGAGGAGCGCGTCCGCGCTGCGATCCGCGCGGCCGAGATCGCGCTGGCAGCAGGGCGGCCGGGCGAGGTTCTGCCTGGGCTGCGGGCGATCGCGGGTGCGCACCCCTTCGATGAGCTGCTTCAGGCTCGCGTCGTGGACTGCCTCAGCGGATCGGGTCGTTCTGCCGATGCGCTCGCGCTTTTCGATCAGATCCGCGTTCGGCTGCGAGACGAGCTGGGCATCGACGCCGGCGCAGCACTGACACAAGCGCAGTCAAAGGCGCTGGCCGTCCCCGCCGTGAGCACCCCCGCTCGCGCCGAGCCTGCTGCTCACGTCGATTCTGCTGCTGCGGTGACCCCACCGTCGCAGCTACCACTACCGCCTCCGGGATTCGCCGGACGCCACGCCGTGCTGGCGGCCCTACACGACGCGGTCGGCGCTGAACCCCGGCCCGTACTTATTACCGGCATGGCGGGCGTCGGCAAGACGACGTTCGCGCTTCGCTACGCCCACGAACTGGCACCGCACTTTGCGGACGGTCAGCTCTACCTCAACCTGCGCGGGTTCGACGCGACCGCAGCACCGACCGAGCCGATCGACGCGCTGCGCGACCTGCTCGAAGGACTCGGGGTGCCATCGCAGGGGCAGCCCGAGTCGGTCGCCGCGCGTTCGGGGCTGCTGCGCAGCATCCTGTCCGAGAGACAGGTGCTGATCGCGCTCGACAACGCCCACGACTACCAGCAGGTCG
>JAVEET010000244.1 GCA_030840295.1 Pseudonocardiales bacterium | reverse complement strand
CCGGGGAGAAGAGAACCTGGGGCTCCTCCGGCAGGTCGAAGACCAGCACGTCGTCGGTATCCGGGGTTCCCAGCCGGTGCAGGCGTAGCTGATGGCGGCGGTTGGCATCGATCAGAGCGTCCGATGAGGAGACGTCCGATGAAGAGACGTCCGATGAAGGCGCGTCCGATGTGGGTGTGTCCGGTGTGGGGGTGCCCGGCCGCGCGAAGCCGCCGTAGAAGAAGCCGGTCGAATCGGGCAGCCATGCCGCTTCGGTGAACTTTGCCCACGCCACAGTCTCCGGGTGATCCTGTCCGCTCGCGACCTCACGCACCCGCCAGGTCTGCCAATCGCTACCCGCCTCGGAGTAGGTATACGCGACGTACTTACCGTCCGGACTCGGCACCGCGGCCGAGATCGAGGTAGTGGAGTTCTCGGTCAGCGGGTTGGGGTCGATCAGGACTGTGCCCGTGCCCGTCGGCGTGTCGGCCACCCGATATTCGAGCTGTTCGGCCGTGCCGTCGTTGGTGAATCGAAACCACTGTCCGCCGCGTCGCCGTGGTGCCGTCTCGGTCGGTAGCGACGCGAGCGCGGCCACCTGATTCCGGATAATCGAGCGTCCAGGCAGCCCGTCGAGATAGTCGCGCGCGAACGCGGCTTGCGAGCGCACCCACGTCGAGATCTCCGGATCGGTGGACGGTCCTTCGAGCCACCGGAACGGGTCGGACACCTCCGTGCCGAAGAAATCGTCGATCTGTGATACCCGGCGCGTCGGGGGAAAGGTCATGAATGCACCGTAACGAATCGTTGCAATTGCCTTTCGAGTCCCGGGCTGTGACCGGCGATACTCGGACGTCCTAGCAATTAGTAGGACGTCCAAGTATCCTGTAAGTATGGACCCGGATCACATCGCTCAGGGCAGAACCCGTTGGCAGCAGCGCTACGACCAGATGGCGGCCGCGGGCCGCATCGCCGATCGGGACTTCACCACGCTCTCCGGCTCAGAGGTCGATCCGGTGTACGGGCCGACAGACGGGCTCGATGGGGCAGACGGCGGCGCCTTCGAGCGGATCGGCTGGCCCGGGGAGTTTCCGTTCACCCGCGGCCTGCACGCCTCCGGCTACCGCGGCAAGCCCTGGACGATCAGGCAGTTTGCCGGTTTCGGCAATGCCGAACAGACCAACGAGCGGTACAAGCTGATCCTGGCCTCGGGCGGCGATGGTCTGTCGGTGGCCTTCGACATGCCGACTCTGATGGGCCGTGACTCCGATGATCCGCGAGCCCTCGGCGAGGTGGGGCACTGCGGAGTGGCAGTCGACTCCGCCGCGGACATGGACATCCTCTTCGACGGCATCGATCTCGGCGAGGTCAGCACATCGATGACCATCTCCGGTCCCGCCGTCGCGGTGTTCTGCATGTACGTGGTTGCCGCGGAGCGCCAGGGTGTCGACGTGAGCCGGCTCAACGGAACCCTGCAGACCGACATCTTCAAGGAATACATCGCGCAGAAGGAGTGGATCTATCCTCCCGAACCGCACCTGAAGCTGATCGGTGACCTGATGGAATACGTCGACGCGAAGATGCCCAGATACAAACCTGTTTCGGTCTCGGGCTATCACATTCGCGAGGCCGGCTCGACCGCCGCTCAGGAACTGGCGTTCACCCTCGCTGACGGTTTCGGTTACGTGGAGCTGGGAATCTCACGAGGCCTCGACGTCGACCGCTTCGCGCCCGGCCTGTCGTTCTTCTTCGACGCCCACCTGGATTTCTTCGAAGAGATCGCCAAGTTCCGAGCCGCTCGCCGGATCTGGGCCCGCTGGATGCGCGATGTCTACGGCGCCACGACCGAGAAGGCGCAATGGCTGCGATTCCACACCCAGACCGCCGGGGTCTCGCTGACCGCTCAGCAGCCCGAGAACAACATCGTGCGGACGGCCATCGAAGCGTTGTCAGCGGTTCTCGGCGGCACCAATTCCTTGCACACGAACGCTCTGGACGAGGTGCTGGCCCTGCCCAGCGACAAGTCCGCCCAGATCGCGTTACGGACTCAGCAGGTGATCTCCGAGGAGATCGGCGTGCTGAACGTGGCCGATCCACTCGGCGGGTCCTGGTACGTGGAGGCGCTGACCGACAAGCTCGAGGCCGAGGCCGAGGCGATCTTCGCCCAGATCAAAGAGATGGGCGGTGGCACCACCATCACGGCGGGATTGCTGCGCGGCATCGAGGACGGCTGGTTTACCGGCGAGATCGCCGAAAGCGCGTTCCGCTATCAGGTGGCTCTGGAGAAGGGCGACAAGCGGGTCGTCGGCGTGAACGTCAACCAGGGCGAGTACGGCGAGCCCCTGGAAATCATGCGGGTATCGCACGAGGTCGAACTGGTGCAGCGTGAGGTCGTCGCCGCGCGCCGGGCCGGGCGTGACGACGTCGCGGTGACTCAGGCGCTGGCCAAGATGGTGAAGGCCGCCGAAACCGGCCAGAACACGGTGCCGGCCATGCTCGATGCGGCCCGCGCCGAAGCAACGCTCGGCGAGATCTGCGAGGCCTTCAAACCGATGTGGGGGGAGTACCGGGAACCCGCTCGCTTCTGAGCGCGCCGAACCGGATGACCCTCGATCCGAGGGCGAGCACACGCTTTACGTCCTGACCTGGAAAACTGAAGGTATGAGACCTGGTACCCGTCCTGCTGGTTCTGCCCCTGCCGGCCGCGCAGCTCCCTCGGCGGCCATGGCCGCCGCGATGAGCGGAGCCGTCGACCTGGCCGCGGTGAAGGCCCGTTCCGAGGCCGCAGCCCGCGCGGCCACCGCGCCACCACCGTCCGGCGGCAAGTTCGTCATCGATGTCAGCGAGGCGAGCTTCCAGAGCGAGGTCCTGGACCGGTCGTTCCAGGTGCCGGTGCTGCTGGATCTGTGGGCCGACTGGTGCGAACCGTGTAAACAGTTGTCTCCACTCCTGGAGAAACTCGCGAACGAGGCCGGCGGGCGTTTCGTCGTCGCCAAGATCGATGTCGAGGCCAACCAGCAGATCGCGCAGATGCTGCAGGTACAGAGCATTCCCACGGTTTTCGCGGTTATCGGCGGTCAGTTGGTGCCCGGCTTCCAGGGCGCGCTGCCCGAGCCGCAATTGCGCGAATTCATCGTGGCTCTGCTCGATGCCGCTCAACAGGCTGGCTTGTCCGGGCCACCGACGGCGGCTGACGCCGACACTGAGGCCGGCGCTGACGCACCAGGTGGTGAGGCGGACGCTGCTGCCGGTCCGCTCGTCCCCGAGGACGAGCGGTTCACCGCGGCTGAGCAGGCGCTCGAAGCAGGGAATTTCGATCTTGCGACCGAGCGATACAACGCCATCCTGCTGTCCGAGCCGGCTAATGTCGATGCCCGGCTGGCCCTGCTGCAAGTGGGTCTGTTGAAACGACTGTCCGCACTGCCACCCGACGCGCGGGCCAAGGCTGATGCGGCGCCTGACGACGTCGAATTGCAACTGGCGGCGGCTGACGCCGAAGTCGCCGAGAATGAGGTCGAGGCGGCCTTCGCCCGCCTGATCGCGTTGGTCAAGCGAGTCCGAGGCGAGGCCCGGATGCCGATCCGGGACCGGATGGTCGAATACTTCGAACTGCTCGGGCCGGACGACCCGCGGGTTCCGCCAGCCAGGCGCGAGCTCGCCAACGCCCTCTTCTGAGCCGGTGGAATGAGCTGGTCGTAGCGGTACGAAGTCCACTCGGTGGACGTCGTACCGCTACTCTCCGGTCTCCGGTCTCCGGTCGCCTCAGCTCTCGAGAGGGCTGCGCTGACCGCTCGGCACATGCGGCATGATCGCGTCCGGCGGAATGATGCCGAGGCGTCCGGCTTGGTAGTCCTCCAGCGTCTGCTGAAGCTCCGCGCGAGTGTTCATCACGAACGGACCGTAGTGTGCCATCGGCTCGTGAATGGGCTCACCGCCCAATAGGATGACCTCCAGGGCGGCGGTGCGTCCATCCTGCTTGGTATCGGCGGTGACCGTGATTCGGTCACCGGCACCCATGAGCGCGAGCTGACCGGCGTGAATCGGTTGACCCTTGTCACCGACCGAGCCGGAGCCGGCCATCACGTACACCAGACCGTTGTAGGTGGGCTGCCACGGCAGCGACAACTGCTGACCGGGGTGCACCGTCGCGTGGATCACCGTGATCGGCGTGTGCGTCGAACCCGGTCCCACGTGGCCGTCCACCTCGCCGGCGATGACCCGCAACAGGGATCCGCCGTCTGCGCTAGCCAGCAGTGTGATGTTTCCGGCCTCGATGCCCTGGTATTTGGGGGCCAGGAACTTGTCCTTGGCCGGGAGGTTGACCCAGAGCTGGAAGCCGTGGAACAGGCCGCCGTCTTCGACGAGCTTCTCCGGTGGGGTCTCGATGTGCAGCAGACCGGCACCGGCCGTCATCCACTGTGTCGAGCCCTCGGTGATAACACCGCCGCCGCCATGGGTGTCCTGGTGGATGAACTGGCCCTCGATCAGGTAGGTGACCGTCTCGAAGCCACGGTGCGGATGCCAGTTCGTGCCCTTCGGCTCACCGGCTGGGTAATCGACCTCGCCCATCTGATCCATCATGATGAACGGGTCCAGGTGTTGATAGTTCACGCCGGCCAGCGCACGGCGGACCGGGAAGCCTTCACCCTCGAACCCAGCGGGCGCGGTGGTGACGGCCAGTACGGGACGTTCGACATCGCCCAACCCGGCGCTCTTGACGCGCGGCAGGGTCAGGGTATCAGCGGTGATGGCAGCCATGATCGGTCGATCCTCCAATGTATCGTTGCTTGTGCAACTATACCCTCAAGCGTTCGGCCGGCCGGGCTATTCCCGGTGCTCAGGTGACCGTCGCCGAGCGCTTGAGGGGCGCTCAACAGCCGCAGCACCTCCTCGCCTGCCGCCGATCCAGGGTGCCGGTCGGTTCATCGGCCAGGATCAGGGACCGGTCGCCGATCAGCGCGCGGACGATAGCCACCCGTTGTTGCCCCTCAGCAGCTTCGCAGGCCCGACGGAACGGCTGGCGCGGTTGGGCCTGCGGTAACTACTTGGCTTGCGCGGGCGGCTCAGCAGGCTGATGGCGAAGCCAGATCGCGCCCAGGGGCGGCACCCGCACGGTGGCGGAAGTGGGTTGTCCATGCCACGACACGCCCTCGGCGGTGATCGCGCCGAGGTTGCCCACGCCCGATCCGCCGTAGATCTCGGCGTCGGTGTTCAGCACTTCTTCCCAGCGACCCGACAGCGGCAGACCGAGTTGATACTGCTCGTGTGGCATGGCCGAGAAGTTCACCACCGCGGCGAGAACTGACCCGTCGTCGCCCCATCTGAGGAAGG
>JAVEET010000230.1 GCA_030840295.1 Pseudonocardiales bacterium | reverse complement strand
AGTTACGGCGACCATAGCGAGAGGGAAACGCCCGGACCCATCCCGAACCCGGAAGCTAAGCCTCTCAGCGCCGATGGTACTGCGCGGGCCACCGCGTGGGAGAGTAGGACGTCGCCGGACACAACTTAATTAGGGCCCTGATCAGCTTCGGCTGCTCAGGGCCCTAATTGTATTTGCTCGTCGACGAGCAAACGCCGTCATTCAGCGGGTTGGCTGCTCTCCCCGGAATCCACGAACGGGTGCTCTGCGACAAACAATTTGGTCTGGTCGTACATGCGGGCGATATATGACTCCAGCTGATCCCGTTCGACCCGCCATTGCCCGCGGCCACCGATCTTTATGGCGGTCAGTTCGCCGGATCTGACAAGGGCATAGGTCTGGGATGCGGAAATGTTCAGAACTTCCGCCACGTCATTGAGCGTGAGGAACCGTGTCCCCGCCATTTCACCTCTCCCTGGTCTGGAGATACCAGTGTGTCACCCCGGGCTTGGCCGCCGGCAGCCCTTATCCACAGAAGCAGGCATTTGCCATGTGAGGCGTCCGCTGCTCCTGCAGGATGCTGGCTATGACAGATATATCGACGTCGGGCGCCGCTGCCAATGTATCTCCGGTCCCTCGCCGAATCAGGCAACCAAGTTGGCTCGATCTCAGATTGATCGCCGGTGTTGTCCTGGTGGCGCTTTCGGTTGCCTGCGGAGCTTTGGTGGTTTCCTCGGCTGACCGCCGGCAGCCCGTCTGGGTCCTTGCTCACGAAGTCTCGTCCGGGTCCGTTCTTCGCAGCAGTGATCTTCGGTCCGAGCGGGTGCAGTTGGGCGCTGCCCGGGAGGAGTACGTACCGGCCGGCGAGACTGTCGCGGGGCGGAGCGTCAACCATTCCATGCCAGCCGGCCAGCTCCTGCCACGTTCGGAATTGGCGATTCCACCGGTCGGCGTGACAGTTGTGGTGACCCTGCGTCCGGATAACGCACCGCGAGTCGTTGCGGGGGAGCGGATAGCGCTATGGGTCACCACGAAGACCTGCCGCGCTCTCGTGCTACTGAGCGGAGTCGCCGTCCAGGACGTCCGGTCCAGCGGCGGTAGCTCGCTGAGCAGCAGCGCGACGACAAGTCTGCTGCTCCGCTTGCCGGCTGGCGATGCGCAGCGGGTGATGGGCGTGCTCGATCTCGAGGGCGCCGTGCTCAGGGCAGGCCTGTTGTCGCCCGGACAGCTACCCCCGACCCCATCGCCGGAGTTAGACCGGTGTTCCGGGGCGGCCCAGTGAGCATTCCAGTTCTCACCGCCGCCGATGGCGCGGTCTGGGAATCCGAGTTGCTCGCCGAGCTGGAACGCAGCACTCAGCCGATAGAGATCGTTCGTCGCTGCGTCGATGTGGTCGACCTGCTCGCAGTCGCCGGTGCCGGAATCGCGGTGGCGGCGATCGTTGATGCCCAGCTCAGGCGTTTCGACGCCGACGTGGTCGATCGGTTGGCTGCAACCGGAGTGGCCGTGATCGGCGTCGTCAGTAGCTCAGCGGCCGCCGGGGACCCGAGCGCGGACGAGGAGCGGCTGCGCAGTGTGGGCGTCGGTCACCTGGTTCCTTCAACCGCGGGGGCTGAGGTCCTGCTGGCTGTGGTCGAAAGCGCGGTCTCGGACGCGGCCGCTCCAGCGGCTTCCCGAGCCTTCGCCGACCCGGTGTTCGCGACCGGTCAGCTGACCACGCCCTCGTCCGGCACCGACGTCGGCGGGCTTGATGACGCCACAAGTGGCGGCCCTGCGCCTCGGCGCGGTTCGGTCATCGCGGTATGGGGCCCCACCGGAGCGCCCGGGCGCACCACGGTTGCGGTCACTCTGGCCGATGAGCTGGCGCGGTTGCCGCTGACGACTCTGCTGGTGGACGCCGATGTGTATGGCGGCGTGGTGTCCTCGGTTCTGGGCCTGCTGGACGAGTCGCCCGGGGTGGCCGCGGCCTGTCGGCAGGCGCAGAGCCGAAGCCTCGATCAGGCAGCGCTGGCCGCGTTGGCTTGGCAGATCAGCCCGACCTTCCGGGTTCTGACCGGCTTGCCACGCGCGGACCGCTGGCCCGAGCTACGAACCACGGCTATCGAGGATGTACTCGGGGAAGCACGACAACTCGCCGAGTTCACGGTGGTCGACCTCGGCTTTGCCTTGGAGAGCGACGAGGAATTGAGCTTCGATACCCTCGCCCCACGTCGCAACGGGGCCACACTCGCCGTGCTCGATCACGCAGATCTGGTGCTTGCTGTCGCATCGGCCGACCCCGTCGGGATCCAACGGCTGATCCGCGGGCTGTCCGAACTGCGGGAGGCGGAGGTATCCGCGCCGGTGTGGATCGTGCTGAACCGGGTCCGCAAGGGACCGGTCCCCGGCGAACCGGGTGCTGAGTTGAACGCCGCCCTTCAGCGCTTCGCCGGGCGGTCCGCGGCTGCTCTGCTTCCCTACGACCGTGCCGGCCTCGATACCGCGCTGGCTCGCGGGAAGAGCCTGGCCGAGGCTTCCCCGAACAGTCCGCTACGCCACGCGGTCACCGAATTGGCCGTCGAGATCGCCGGTGCCCGGGCGCCGGTGCGCGGGCGCCGACGCAGATGACCGGCGATCTGGGGTGCAGCGGAGTGATACCACCCATCTTCGTTGGAAATGCGGCAGTGAGATGGAACGTGAAACGATCACGGGCATGGCAGATCGGCTGAGTCCGCTCGACGTGTCCTTCCTCTATCTGGAGGGAGCGCGCACTCCGATGCATGTGGGTGGCCTCGCCGTCTTCTTGCACCCCAAGGGCGGCTTCGACTACGACAGCCTGGCCTCCCTCATCGAGAAGCGGATCTCACTCGTGCCGCGGTACCGACAGAAGATCAAATGGGTGCCCGGTCACCTCGCGTCACCGGTATGGGTGGACGACTCGGGGTTCGACCTCAGCTACCACGTGCGCCGCTCTGCCCTGCCTCGCCCCGGGTCCGACGACCAGCTGCGCGAACTCGTGGCCCGGGTTCAGTCCCGGCCCCTGGACCGGAACCGACCGTTGTGGGAGATGTACCTCGTCGAAGATCTGGCCGACGACCGATTCGCCATCATCACCAAGACTCATCACGCCTTGGTGGACGGAATCAGTGCCATCGACATCAGCCAGGTGATCTTGGACGCCACGCGGGTACCGCGAGACATCCCAGAGGATCTGTGGATGCCCCGGCCGGAACCTGGAGCGGTGGCCCTCGTTGTGGATGCCGTCACCGAGTTGGTGCATCGGCCTACGGCGGTCATCGACACCGCACGCATCGGGCTGGCCGATGTCCGCAACGTCACGAGTCAGATCGGCTCGGCCGTCGGCGGATTGCTTGCAGCAGCACGAATCGCAGCTAGACCGGCCCCGATGTCCCCCTTGAACGCCATCGTCGGCTCCCAGCGCAGGTTCTCTACAGCGCGCACCGACCTGGATGATTACAAGAAAGTGCGCAAGGAGTTCGACGGGACTGTCAACGACGTGGTGCTCGCCACGGTGGCGGGGGCGATCCGCGGCTGGTTGCTGTCCCGCGGCGAGTCGGTGATGCCGGCCACCTCGGTACGGGCGATGGTCCCGGTCAGCGTCCGCGGTGACAGCGAGTCGGGGCAACTGGGCAACCGCGTCTCGTCCTACCTCGTCGATCTTCCGGTCGGTGAGCCCAACCCGGTGGTCCGGTTGTCGCAGGTCAGCTATGCGATGAAGGCACACAAGGAATCTGGCCAGTCCGTGGGCGCTGACGCGCTGGTGGCGTTGTCCGGCTTCGCGCCTCCCACGTTGCACGCCATGGGCGCCCGCGCGGCGAGCAGCTTCACCCGCCGGTTGTTCAACGTCGTCGTCACAAACGTGCCAGGACCTCAATTCCCGCTCTACGCCGCTGGCGCGAAGCTGTTGGAGATGTATCCGGTCGTGCCCCTGGCATCCGGACAGGCTTTGTCGATCGGACTTACCTCCTACGACGGCGGTGTGTACTTCGGCTTGAACGCCGATCGGGATGCGATGTATGACGCCGACGTGTTCGCATCGCTGATCGAGGAGTCACTGGCGGAATTGGTGGAGGCGGCTGAGGGGCCCCGCAAACGTCGTCGGTAGCGCGCTTCGTTGCCCTTCCTCGAAAGACACACCCGGCGTGCCTGGGTTTCAACCACACGCTCGTGACCCTCGTTCAATACAGTGAAACGGACGAAGGGACTGACCAGTGCAGGCACGACCACGGCAACAGTCGCGACCGAGCTCGACGCCGCGCCGGGCATTCGTGTTCGGTGGCGGTGGCGTGCTGGGATTTGCCTGGATCGTCGGTGCCCTGTCCGCGATCCAACACGAGCTCGACATCGAGCCTGGGCCGGACGACCTGGTCGTCGGCACCTCGGCCGGCGCAGTGATCGCGGGGCTGCTCGGCTGCGGCGTCGACGTCGACGGCATCCGCCGGCACCAGCTCGGTATGCCGCTTCCGCACGATCCGCCGATCAGCTGGAACTACGACGCCGACTCCGGCGGCGCGCTGCCGCCACGGCCGGGGCTGCGTCCCGGATCGCCACGGTTGCTGTGGGGCGGCATCCGCCATCATTCCTCGGTCTCGCCGGTTGCCGCATTGTCCGGATTGTTGCCCCGTGGTCGCGGGACGCTTGAGCCGATCCACCGAATGCTCGACAGTGTTGTGGCGGAATCCATTGCCGACGCTTCGTGGCCGCAGCGTAGGACGTGGATCGTAGCCACCGACTACTCGAACGGCCGGCGGGTGGTTTTCGGGCGGGAGGGTGACCCGGTCGCCGGTCTGGCCGACGCCGTATGCGCTTCGTGCTCCATACCTGCGTGGTATGCGCCCGTGCGCATCGCGGACGCTGCCTACATCGATGGCGGCACGGCCTCCAACGCCTCGGTCGATCTGCTCGATTCCGACGACTTCGACGAGGTATATATCCTCGCACCCATGGCTGCGCTCGCGCCCGACAGTCCGCGATCGCCGGTGGCCATGGTCGAGCGCCGGGTCCGACGGGTCATTACCCGCGGTATCGTGCACGACGCCGATCTTCTGCGCTCCACGGGAGTGCAGGTGACGATGCTGACGCCCGGCCCGCAAGACTTGGAAGCCATGGGTTCCAACCTGATGAATCCCCGACGTCGAACCGCTGTGCTGCACACCGCGATGCGGACCGCCGCCGTGGAAATCCGCAATCAGGTGCGCATCCGCTCCGAGCTGCCTGAATCGGGAACCGCGTGAGGGTTTACGTGCCGGCGACCTCGACGTTGCTCGCCCGCCTGGTCAGCGATGGCATGTTGTCGGCGACGCCGCTGACCGCGTTTGCGGTTACGCCGGGTCTGCGGGAGTGGTATGTCGACGATGACATCGAGGAACTGGAGTACGCAGCGAGTGCCGAAGCGGCCCGGGCGTCCCTGCGACTGATCTCGACCGATCCAGCGGCGGCCAGACGGCGAGTCGTGATCGCCGCCGATGTACCCGACGCATCGGTCACCGTGCGAGACGATCTCGATCGTGGCGTCGTGCGAGTGGACGCCACGATCGAGCTGTCGGCATGTGCCTCGGTGCATGCAGACGATGCTGAGGCTGAGCAGGCCGTCGCCGCCGCTTCGCAGGTTATCGACGTTGCGGATCTGGGTGATGAGGCGGCCGAGGACATCGTGGGCGACGCCGAAGGGTTCGAGCTGTCGTGGTACGCAACCGAGGAGATCGATGACCTCCTCGGCCAACTCGCCGGTTGAAGGTCGCGCTCGCCGGGGGGCGATTCAGACACGTTCGGACAGCAGAACCTGGATCGGCATGCCCTCGGGATTGGACCGCCGCACCTCGTCGGTGACCAGCACGCCCCGCCCGGGTAGGGCGAGCTGGCGGCTCGGCGGCAGGCGGATTCCGAGCAGCTCACCGTCGACCACGGTCGGTTGCAAGAGCAACCCGGTTCGGCTACGCCGAAGCTCCGCCGAGACACCCCGAAATGCGATGGCCAGCTCCTCGGACCGGGCCGTGGCGGCCACTGCGAGATCCGGGCGCACCAGCATTCGGATCACCACGTCGGCGAGCATCGTGTCCTGAAGGGTTTCCGCGTCATCGATCAACAGCAGCCGACCGTCGAAGTCGCATGCCTGGCGACTACTCGCCGCGTCGCCCGGATCGGCGAGCGGGTCGATGTGGGCTGCGCCGATCTCGCTCGCCCAGCTGGCCAACGGTGACGTCGATCGACCGATGAAGAGGCATTGCGATGCGGCCAGTCCGCAGTGCTGCGCGAGGGTGAGAAGTGCGGTACTGCGCCCGCCGCGGTTCGGCCCCGCGATCAGGAACCGCTGATCGAGACCGAACAGATCGATGGCGACCGGCCCGGCATCATCGCCTCCCACGCCCAGCAAGACCTTCTCACCCCGATCGTCCGCCGGTGGTCGCTGATCTTCGACCGTCAGTTCGGATCGAGTGATGGTGGTCGGTAGCGCCCGGATGGAGATCGGTGCGGCGGGGGCCGGCGCAGGTGGGCTGCTTTGCGCGATCCTGCGGATGGCTGTCCACTGGGCCTGGGAACCAGGGTCGGTGTCGAGTACCGCGAGCTGCACCTCGAGGCCATCTTCGGCGCAATGCGCACGACCCGGAGCAAACGCCGCCGGCAGCGACGCGGGCGAGATGCCGGCCAGCGCATAATCCGTCACATCGGGCAGGCGCAGCAGGAATTTGCGGCGCAGAGTGGCGGCGATCCGGATGCCCATCACCGCCCGATCGCCGCTCACCAGCACAGTGAACCCGGCGGCCGCGCTGTCCCGCAGTATCCGGAGCAACGCATCGACCGATCGACCCGCGTCGTAATCCTCGCTCGTCGCGGTGAAGCCCTCCCAACCGTCCACGGCCAGCACAATCCACGGCAACCCGCAGCCCAGGCGATTTGCCTCTGCCACATTGCTGACACCGAGTGCGGCCAGCTTCCGCTGACGCCGGTTCAGCTCCTCCGACATCCTGGCAATCAGCCGGGCCACCGCGCCTGGATCTTCAGCGGTGACCACGGCTCCGCAATGCGGTAGGTCGATCAGCGGTCTGAGCGAACCGCTGGCGCAGTCGATCACGTAGCAATGGAGCTCACCCGGTCCGTGTCCCGCCGCGGCCACCCCGATGAAGGTCCGCAGAGCGCTCGTGCGGCCCGTCCGCGGAGCACCTATGAAGGCGATCGAGCCACCGCAGGACAGGTCATGGACGGCACGTGTCTGCCGCTGCCGAGCCGGTTCGTCGATCATGCCGAACGCGACTTGCGATTGCGGAGGATCGGACGCCAGGAGTTCCCACGCGCTGATCAATCCAGGCAGCGGGGCAAGCCACGGTTGTCGGGCGGGTGGACGGCAGAGTGCGTGAGCCGCCTCGATGGCCGCATCGCGGAGCTGAGCCAGCTCGTCTCGTTGGGTTCGAGGAGTTGGTCCGTCCGCTATCGGCTTGTTCCATTCGTCGAGCAAGACGACCCGCGGATCGGTGATCTCGGCCGCGGTAACACCGATGCGGGCGGTCTGAAACTCGACCAGTCCTTGTGCGAGCCGAACATAAGCACGGCCAGGCTGAGTCTTGGCGATCTTGGCCGCCGCGTGGGTGGAAATGACGTCGGCGGATTCGCCGGGGTCGGTGACCCGGAGCGCGATCCGTAGCGCCATGTTGGCTCTGATCTCGGGAGACACGACTCCGCCTGGTCGCTGCGTCGCCAGGATCAGGTGGACCCCAAGTGAACGGCCACGTTGGGCGATGCCAACCAAACCGGAGACGAAGTCGGGCAGTTCCTCCGCCAGGGACGCGAATTCATCCACGACCAGGACCAGCCGGGGCAGCGGTGTCTGCTTGGCGGCCGCGCTGCTGCGGTACTCCCGCAGGTCTGCGACGCCCGCCTGCGCAAACGCCGCCTCGCGTCTACGAAGTTCGGCTTCCAGTGACATGAGGGCCCGACGCGTCAGGTGAATGTCCAGGTCGGTGACGAGGCC
>JAVEET010000207.1 GCA_030840295.1 Pseudonocardiales bacterium | reverse complement strand
TTGGGGACCACTGCGATGGATCGGCGACCGGTCGTATGCGATTTACCTGTGGCACTGGCCGGTGGTCGTGGTTACCCGCCCCGGAGTGGACCTGCCGCCCACCCGGTGGCTCGCCGATCTGGTTCGGGTGGGGTTGCCGCTGATCCTGGCCGCCCTGAGCTACGCCTACCTCGAACGGCCGATGCGCACAGCGGGCGCAGCCTGGCTGGACGCCCGGAGTGAGCGCGCAGCGGCGCGGCTGAAGGTCCCGGGCGGACGTAGCCCGATCGGCGTCGCCCGGCCCAGGCTGATCGGCGCCGTGCGACCCCGGCTGGTCGGACTGAGCCTGCTGGCTTTGGGCCTGCTGACGCTGCTGGCCAGCCCGTCACCGCGGCCGCGTCAACCGGGCGCATTGAGTTCGGCCGAGGCGCCGCGGGTCACGGCCTCGGCCGAGGCGGCAGTCCGCGCCGCCGCCTCCAGTGGCCTTGGGTCCGGGTCCTTCGCCACCTTCGGGCCGGCACCGAAGCCGGCAGCGGGGGGCGACCGGACGCTGGTGCCGGCCGTGCCACCGTCGACGACGGCAGCCAAACCGCCCGGTGGACCGGCTGGTGGACCGGCTGGTGGACCGGCAAACAAGCCGGCGGGCAAGCCGGGCCAGACGCCTACCGGCCGGCCCCCGGCGAGCGCGCCCGCCGAGCCGTCGATCACGGCGTTCGGGGATTCGGTGATGCTCGGAGCGCAGCCGGCCATCAACGCGACCTTTCCGCACAGCGATGTCCGTGCGGTCGAGGGCCGCCAGCCCTACGTGACCTTGCAGGATGTCCGCACGCTGCAGTCGTCCGGTCGCCTGTGTTCCGTGGTGGTGATTCACACCGGCAACAACGGCATCATCCGGGCCTCAGACCTCGCCGACACGCTCACTGCGCTGCGGGACCGGCAGCAAGTGATCTTGTTGACAGACCGGGTACCGATGGACTGGCAGGGGCCCAACAACGCCACGATCAAGCGGGTCGCCGGCGGCTTCGGCAACGTCGCGGTGCTGGATTGGTTCGCCAGATCCAACCGTAATCAGGACTGGTTCTACGCAGACGGGTTACACCTTCGCCCCCCGGGTGCCAGCGAGTATGTCGGGCTGCTCGCCTCGGTGGTCCGCCGACCACAGTGACCATGAGCTGCCTCGGCCCGCGGCGGTCAGCCGGCCAGGATTACCACGAGCTGCCTCGGCCCGTGAACTCCCTCGACCCGGTTCAGTTCGATGTCGCTGGTGGCGCTCGGTCCGGAGATGAAGGTGAGCGGGCGGGACGGATCGAGCCGCGCCACTCCGTCGGGCACGGTGGGCACCACGTCGCCGGCTCGGACGACGACGATGTGCAGATCTGGCACCAGGGTGATGACCCGCCGGCCGCACGATGGCGAGGCGTCCAACACGATGGTGCCGGTTTCGGCGATGGCCACCGCGCTCCCGGTCAGAACCCCCTCGGCCCGGTCGAGGATGCCGAGCGTCAGCGGCGGATCGTCTGGCTGGCGGTGCTCCGCGGCCAGCCAGGCTTCGGGCAGACCTACCGGAACCACCAGCCGGGTGACTGATCCTGCGCTGAGGACGCCTGTGACGGCCGCGGCGATGGCCTGGTCGGAGTCGGCGCAGCGAAGGACGGTGGCCTTGTAGTCGATCAGCCGGGCGGTCAGCAACTCCAGCAGGTCCGCCGCTTCCGCCTGCCGGGCGCCTGCCTTGTGGTAGGTCCGTTCGATCGGCAACTCCTCCGATTCCCCGATGGCCTCGCGGATCCGGCCGAGCACCTCATCCCGGGCGTTCATCGGGCATCACCATGGTTGTCCAGCCACCAGTCGCGGAAAGTTTGCCCTTGCGGCACCGGCACATCACGGCTCTGCGTCCAGCCGTTCAACGGCGGCGGGAGGGGGACGATGGGCTTGCCCCGCCGAACCGCGAAGCGGCCGAGCCTGGACAGCCGTCCGGCCAGCGCGAAGCGACGCGGCGAGGACATCATCCACCGCATGGCCTTCATGCTGCGGGCTTCTGCCGTTTTCGGGCCGGCCAGATCGACGTGCTCGGTGCGCAGCCGTACCAGCATCGCGGGGATGTCTATCTTCACCGGGCAGGCGTCGAAACAGGCCCCGCAGAGCGAAGAGGCATACGGCAACGAGTCGTTCGGGGCGTCGTGGCCACCGGTCATGCCGGTCAGCAGCGGCGACAACACGGCACCGATGGGGCCGGGATAGACCGAACCGTAGGCGTGCCCGCCGGTGCGCTCGTAGACCGGACACACATTGAGGCAGGCCGAGCACCGGATGCAGTGCAGCGCGGCGCGTCCCACCTCATCGGCCAGCGCCGACGTCCGGCCGTTGTCCAGCAGGACCAGGTGAAACGTCGAAGGTCCGTCGCCGGGCGTCACGCCCGACCAGGTCGAGGTGTAGGGGTTCATCCGCTCGCCGGTTGACGAACGGGGCAGCAGTTGCAGGAAGACCTCGAGGTCGCGCCACGTGGGCAGCACCTTCTCGATTCCCATCACCGTGATGAGTGTGTCGGGCAGCGTGAGGCACATGCGTCCGTTGCCCTCGGACTCCACGACCCCGAGCGTGCCGGTGTCGGCGATCGCGAAGTTGGCGCCGCTGATCGCGACCTTGGCGGTGAGGAATTTCGCGCGCAGGTGCATGCGGGCCGCCTCGGCAAGCTCGGCCGGCTCGTCGGTGAGGTCGGGCCGGACACCGGCCATCTCGGCGAGGAAGATGTCGCGGATCTCGGTCCGGTTCTTGTGGATCGCAGGGACCAGAATGTGGGAAGGCTTGTCGTGCCCCAGTTGGACGATGAGTTCGGCCAGATCGGTTTCGAAGGCAGCTATCCCTTGTGCGGCCAGGTATTCGTTGAGGCCAATCTCCTGGGTGGCCATCGACTTGACCTTGATCACCTCGTCGGAACCGGTCGCCTTGACCAGATCGGCAACGATCCTGTTCGCCTCGGTCGAATCCCGGGCCCAGTGGACTGTGCCACCACGTGCGGTGACCTGTTCTTCGAGCTGCTCCAGTAGTTCGGGCAGCCGGGCCATCACGTGGGCCTTGATCTGGCGGCCGGCCTCGCGAAGCTGTTCCCAATCCTCGACCTCCGCGACCACCTGCGCGCGCTTGGTGCGGATGGTCGCCGTGGCGTACCCGAGGTTGCGCCGCAGTTGTTGGTCGGCCAGCGCGTCATGCGCGGCCTGGGGGAAGGGCCGGTCGCCCTGCAGGTCGCCGGTGCCGCGGGCAGCAGGCATTCCGATGAAGGTGCTCACCGGGTGGCCCGCTCCGGCTCGTCGATCAGCTCGGTCGGATGTGCCCGAGTACTGGCCAGGATCTGCGCCAGGTGCAGCGTTCGTGCGCCGGCCCGTATCCGGCTGAGGCCGCCGCCGATGTGCATCAGGCAGGACGCGTCGCCGGCTGTGACGACCTCGGCCCTGGTGTCGGAAACCGCCGTGATCTTGTCGGCAAGCATGGCCGAGGAGGTGTCCGCATTCTTGACGGAGAAGGTGCCGCCGAAACCGCAACACTGGTCGGCCGACGGCAGCTCGACGAGCTCGATTCCGGCCACGGCCCGGAGGAGCGCATACGGCGCGTCACCAACGCGCAACAGGCGTAGCGAGTGACAGGTCGGGTGGTAGGTGACCCGGTGCGGAAAGTACGCGCCCACATCGGTGAGGTTCAGTTCGTCCACGAGCAGCTGGGAAAGTTCGAAGGTACGTTGTGCCACCAGGTCGGCCCGCTGGGCGAGGGCCTCATCCCCGAGATTGCGGGCGACCATGGCGTGCTGGTGGCGAACCGATCCGACGCAGGATCCGGAGGGGGCCACGATGGCATCGGCGCCGCCATCCAGGGCGCGCTCGAACACCTCGACATGGTGGCGGATCAGTGCTCCCGCATCTCGTTGGTATCCGGTGTTGGTGTGCATCTGACCGCAGCAGGTCTGGTCAGCGGGAAAGGTCACGGTGCAGCCGACGCGCTCGAGCACGGCCACGGTGGATTGTGCGACCCGTGGGTAGAGGACGTCGGCGAGACAGGTTACGAAGAGCGCGACCTTCATCCGGGGATCATATAGGAAATATGCGATAGGTCAGTGCGTGGCAAGGCGAGGGCCGGCCATCCGAAGACGGCCGGCCCACGAAGCCTGCTAGCTGGGCTGATCAGGGCACCGGGACGCCGACCTCGGCCTCGGCGACCTCAGGCTTGCCGACCCGGATCATCGAGATCGTGACGAGCACGCCGACGAGCGCGAAGATGGCGGCGGTGAGGAAGCCCCGGGATGAGCCGTGCGCCAACACCTCCTGGAAGGCCCGGACCGCTCGGCCGTCCGTCAGTGCCTCGGCCGAAGCTTTGACGCTTCCGGTGGCCTGCGCGGACAGTTGCCCGAAATGCTCCAGCACCGTCGGTTTGGCTTGCCCCGACTGAACGAGGGCACCGAGAATCTTGCCCTGGTGCTTACCTTCGTTCACCGACGCGGTTGCAAACACCGTGGTCAACACGGACAGTCCGATCGAGCCACCCACTTGCTGGCCGACGTTGAGCAAAGCTGATGCCAGACCGGCCTCGTGCGGCTCCACGCCCGATACCGCGACCGTGGTCAGCGGGACGAAGATGCTGCCGATACCGAAGGACATGATCAGCAGGGACGGCAGCAGGTGGCCGAGATAGCTGGAATCCGCCGTAATCGTGGACAGCCAGAACAACCCGCCGGTCATGACGACGGAGCCGAAGATGATCAGGTTCCTGGCGCCGAGCCTGGGCAGCAGGCGGGCCGAGATCTGCGCCGCGGTTCCGATCACGAATGCCACCGGGAGGAAGGCCAGACCCGACTTGAGGGCCGAGTAGCCCAGCACCAGTTGCACGAAGTAGGTGACGAAGAAGAACATGCCGAACATCGCCGCACCGATGATGAGCATCACGATGTAGGCGCCGGACCGGTCCCGGTTTCGCAGTGCATGCAGCGGCATCATCGCGTACGGCAGCCGGCTCTCCAGAACGATGAAGGAGGCGAGCAGCACGACCGCGAGGCCGAAGGCGGCGAGGGTGATCGGGTCCGACCACCCGTAACCGGGCTTTGCCGCGCTGATGAAGCCGTACACCAGGGACGCCATGCCGACTGTGGACAGGACGCCGCCGTACCAGTCGAACCTGCCGGTCAGCCGGTCGGACTCGTTGAGGAAGAAGAAGGCACCTGCGATCAGGGCAATGCCGATCGGGACGTTGACGAAGAGCACCCACCGCCAGCTGAGGTACTCGGTGAGCACACCGCCGAGCAGCAGACCGAGCGCGGCACCGGCCCCCGCCACGGCAGAGAACACGGCGAAGGCCCTGGTGCGTTCGGGTCCTTCGTCGAACTCGGTGGTGATCAGCGACAGAGCGGTCGGCGAGGCTATTGCGCCACCGATTCCCTGGATGACCCGGCCGAACAGCAGGAACTGGAAGTTGCCGGCCAGGCCCGCCAGCAGGCTGCCGAGGGTGAACAGACCCAATCCGACCATGAACATCCGGCGGCGACCCAGGATGTCGCCCGCCCGGCCGCCGAGGAGCAGCAAGCCGCCGAAGGCGAGGGTGTAGGCGTTGATCGCCCAGGTCATGTCGGTCTGATTCTTGCCGAAGTACTCGCCCATCTTCGGCAACGCGATGTTTACGATCGTGCCGTCCAGCACGACCATTAGTTGCGCGCCGGCGATGATCAGCAGCGCGAGTGCGGGGTGGGCTGCCTTGTGACTGCTGCGAGATAGTCCTGCCGCGTCTTTGCTAGCCGGTTCCGTCGTGGTCACGACTCTCCCTGGTGGGATCGCCAGGTCAGTGCGGGGACTGGCCTAGCTGGTGTGCAGATGGACGATAGGGAACGCATCCGTTCCCTATCGGGTACGCTAACGGACTTAGAATAAGAAACGCAAACGTCCACTAGGTTTCTTGCTCAGTTGAGTCACAGGTGCCGAGGTCGCCTACCTCGACAGCCGTGACGGACCGAACTCGGGTCACTCGGAAAGGATGCTCGCCGCGATGACCTCCGCACCACTGAATATTGCAGAGACCTCTGACAACACCGCCGCGAACGCCCACCGGGACGACGGCCGGAGCGCTGCAGAGTTCACGAGTCCAGGCCAAGAGGGCGCGACTTCGGGCGAGGAGGGCGTCCGCCCGCGCAAGCGCGGGGCCGAACTCGAAGAGGCGATCCGGTGCGCCTGTGTCGCAGAGCTGGCCGAGTCCGGCTACGGCGGCCTCACCATCGAGTCGGTGGCCGCCCGCGCCCAGACCGGAAAGGCCTCGATCTACCGCCGGTGGCCGACCAAACAGGAACTGGTTCTCGATTCGTTGACATCAATGATGTCCGGGCCGGTGATGCGGTTGGCCGACCGCACCTACGACGACACGATGACAACTCGCGATGCGCTGCTCGAACTGCTGTCCGAGGTCAGCGAGTTCATGCTGGGCCCGGAGGGGGACGCGATGCGATCGATGATGGGGGAGTCATTGCGCGACGAGACCTTCACCCTCAGCTTCCGGTGCGACTTCTTCGACCCCCGGAAGCAGGCGGTGCTCGACATCTTGCAGCGGGGAATCCGCCGCGGTGAGGTGCGGACGACCGCGCTGGACGACGTCGTCCCCGAGATGATCGGCGGGCTCTTCATCCACCGTATCTTGCTATTACGCCAGCGGCCGACGAGACCGGAGCTGGAGCGCATCCTCGACGGCTTCATCATGCCCGCGATTCGGGCCTGAAACTCCAGCAGGCCTGGACTGTGTTTCGGAAACGCCGATAATCTCAGCCACCGCGGTGTAGAACCGCGAGTATGCCTCATTTCGGCGAGATGGCCATCGTCTCGCCGCAGTTCATCGCTTCGCTGACCGTGCTCGCGCTGGCCGGCTGGTTCTCGCTGTGGTTGCGCCGTCGGCGCCGGCGCCAGAAACCACCGCGCCGAGCGGGGACGGTAGCCCTCTTCACCGTTTCGATCGTGCTGAGTATCAGCGTTGCCGGGTCCTGCGTGAATTCGTACTTCTCCTACCTGCCGAAGGTCAACGACCTGCTGGATCTGGTGCTCGGCGGGCAACCACCGGAGCTGCGGCAGGCGCTCGCCGAGAGCGCAACGGACCGGACGGCCCGCGAAGCGACCGATGGGGAACTGGTCCGGTTGTCCGTACCGGACAACGGCAGCGGCTTCGGTCGATCCAGTGCAATGGTCTGGTTGCCGCCGCAATACTTCCAGCAACCGAACAATCGATTCCGGGTCGTGTACCTGTTCCATGGCTCGCCAGGGGTGGCCAAGGACTGGTATCGAGGCGGTGAAGCCGGTCGGATCGGATTGCAACTGTCCCGCGAGGGTAAACCGGCCATCCTGGTCGCGCCCCGGATGAGTCGGGACTGGCTGGACGACCCCGAATGCGTGGACGGTGTTCACCAGCGAATCGAGAGCCATCTGCTCAAAGACGTGATCCCGGCCGTGGACGCATCTCTGCGGTCTGTGACGACTCGGCACGGGCGCATCTTCGCCGGCATGTCCGCCGGCGGATTCTGCGCACTCAACCTTGGGCTCCGCAATCGTTCGGTGACCTCGACGATCCTGGATCTCTCGGGCTTCACCCGTCCGACTCACTCCGGCGGGCTGAAGGCCTTGTTCGGACCGTCAGGGTCGGATGCGGCCAGGCAGAACACTCCCGCGGAGTACGCAGGCTCCTTGCCCCGGAATCCCGCCATGAGCCTGTGGCTGGATTCTGGTTCTTCAGATCGGCGCGTGCTGTCCGACATCGCGGCCATCGCGCCGGTGCTTCGAAGTCGCGGGTACACCGTCGTCGAACGTGTGCGGCCCGGAGCGCACACCTACTCGGTCTGGCGCCCGGCATTGCACGATGCGCTCCGATGGGCGCTCGCGCCCCGCGCGGCCGCGGGTCAGCCGTAACCGCTGGGACGGTCAGGCCCGATTCACCGCATGGTGCATTGACCAGTAAGCTGTGCGGCTGATGGCGTGTGCCGCTCGCTGAGCCCGTACGCTGTCGATGCTTTACTGCGAGGAGGCTTCGCCTAGTCCGGTCTATGGCGCCGCACTGCTAATGCGGTTTGGGTCTCAAGCCCATCCGGGGTTCAAATCCCCGAGCCTCCGCAGCCGATGATGCCCCGGTCACGTCGACCGGGGCATCATTTTTCTGCTGGTTCGGCGTGCGCTCGTGACATATCGCCTTCCGGCAGGTTCGGAGCGGCTCTCCAGCGTGCCCGTACCCGTTTTGGAGGGCGGCGAGCGGACCGGCTAGAGTATGCGTTCGGCTCCAAAGCGCTCGTAGCTCAACGGATAGAGCACTTGACTACGGATCAAGAGGTTGGGGGTTCGAATCCCTCCGAGCGCACCAGAGTGCTCTCTTTCAAACCTGCACCACGGTAACAACCGGGTGCAGGTTTGTTGTTTTGATGGGGCCGTGGCGTGTGACGGCCTCGGATACGGCGGATGTAGGCGGCACTCCAGCCGTATTCGTCGGCTGTCAGTACGTGGGGGTCTGTGTGCGTCCGTGCTGTTTCGGACTGTTTCTGGCCCTGCGGCTCTTTTATGGCGCCCGCGCGGCCTGCGGCCTGGGCGACGTTGGGCCCAAGCAGCGTCCTGAACGGTTCGGCAAGCTCGGCGCGAGTCGCGTCCTCCTCCACGTAGATGCCGTCGAAAAGTGCTTGGTTCATGAGCCGCCGCGTGTGGTCGCCAGCGTTGAGGTAGGCGCGGTGACAATCGCCAGCCAGATCGAGGGCTGCGGTCAGGTTGGCTTGGATGGTGTCGAATTGGACGCCGGTGGCCTCCAACCGTGCCTCAACGGCGGCAAGTTGTGTCGTGATTCGGTTCTGTTCGGTCTTGAGCAGGTCGAGCGGGACGGCTCCAGCGTAGTGAGCTTGCAGGAGTTTGCTTCGTTCGTTGACGAGTCGCTGGCGTTGGACCTGGACGTCTCGTTGTTCTGTTGCTGCGCGTGCGCGGGTAGCGGCGAGTTCGTCGGTGAGCAGCGCTTCAACGTGTTCGCGTAGTTCCGGCTCCAGCTGGACCGCCGCGTAGAAGTCTTCGATCCGTTCCTCCACCACCGAGATCAACACCGCCTTGCGGGTGCACGCGGACCGCTTCTGGTGCCGACCGACGCACACGAAGTAGGGGTACACGACGCCGTGGCGATTCTTGGCATGGGTAATGATCAGGCGGCTGCTGCATCCTCCGCAGAACACGCTGGACTTCAGATAGTGATGATGCTGGCGTTGCTTCTCCCCCGGTCCATGTGCTTCGAGCACCGTTTGGACCTGCGCCCAGGTGACATCATCGACGAGTTTGGCATGCCGACCCGGATAGCGGGCGCCCCGCCAGACCACCTCTCCCTTGTAGTACGGGTGCGTCAGGATGGAATATAGGTGATTGGCCTTGACCGGGCGAACTGGAAACTTCGGCGTCGGCGGATTGGTCAGGCCGCGTAGTTCTAGCTCGGTGACCATCCCGGTTAGCGTCCAATCGCCAGTGGCATAGGCTTGGAAGGCCCACCGAATCAGCTCAGCACGGTTCGGATCTAATTCGATCGTCCTCACTTCTCGTCCGTCACCATTTATGGCGCGTACGTTGCGGTAACCCAGCGGGGGCTTGCCAGGCGTGCCGCCGGTCTTAACCTTCTGGCTCATGCCCTTGATAACCTCCGTGGCGAGGTTGCGGGAGTAGAACTCCGCGATAGAGCTCATGATGCCGTGCAGCAACATGCCGGAGGGCGTCTCATCGATGTTCTCCGTGGCCGAAACCAACCGGACCCCAGCCTTGTTGAGCGCCAGGTTAATCGTGACATCATCCATCCGGTTGCGGGCCAGCCGATCCACCTTATGGACGATGACGTAGCTGATGCCCGGTGATTCGAGCAGGAAGCCAAGCATCTCTTTTAGCTGCGGCCGATCGGCAGAACGTGCCGACTCGCCTCGATCGACGAATTCTGCAGCTACGATGGCGCCCAGCGCGGCTGCTTTACGCCGGTTGGCTTCGCGTTGGGCGGGGATCGAGTAGCCCTCAGGATCACCGTCACGTTCAGCCTGTTCCTTTGTGGAAACGCGAATATAGGAGACGGCGCGAGCCGTCTGTTGTGCCTCTCCCTGGCGGGTGGCTTGCTCGCGGGTCATGGTGTGACCTCCGGTTCGCAGTCGCCGCGTATCCATCCGGTGATGGTCTCGGCGTGTGCGGGTGGGCGTTCGACGTAGCTGTGCCATGTCGTGTGGCGTGGCGGGTTGATGTTGAGCCAGGGCCGAAGGTGGATGAGCCGCGTGACGGTAACGTGGTGGCTGACTCCGAAGGTGTGGCTCAGGGTATCGATGTCGCGAATTCCGTTTGTCCACAGTCGATCGAGCGTCGGCGCGGGTATGAGAAGGCTGTAAGCGAAGTGGTTGATGATATGCCGCAACTCATTGGTGCGATCGGGTGTCTCGCACTCAAGATGCTCGTGCCAGATGATGTAACCAACCTCCCGGGCGAAACTGTATCGGCGTCGGCTGAGCGGCGCGCGGGCTTGGATGACGATGATCCAACTGGTGCCGTTCCAGTAGCTGAGGCCGTCAACGGGAGTTTGGTCATACACGACCGTTAGCCGCGAGAATGCACCCATGGTGTCGGTGATGCTGAGGCTGGTGCTGGCGTCGAGGCTGCTCAGCAGGTAGTCGGCTTGTTGCTCGGCGACCTGCAGCGCGTAACCAAGGCTGATGGCACCAGTGGGGATGAGGGATCGGAGTTGGTTGAGCAGGCTGCGCTGGTTCGGGGACTCTGTCGGTGTCTGCATGTGCCCTCCCCGTGCGCCTACTAGCGCTCGTCGGCTCCGTCGGCTGAGGTCGCGTCGCCGTAGCGGGCCGTGAGATAGTCGAAGTAGTCCGCCAGTTCCTTGACGACTCGTTCCGAGACCTGGGGGTAGCGGGCGCGCAAATAAGACGTCAGCGGCGGCAAGGGCTGGTCCGTTGCCGACCATTGCTTCAGCGCGGTGTCTATGGCTTTCAATGTGTGCCGACGCGGCTGGGTGATCTGGCCATGCTCGATACGCAGCAGTGTCCCGTTGTCGATGCCGGCCAGGTGGGCTAGTTTGCGAGCTGATAGCCCGAGTGCTTCTCGACGACCACGAACGTTCTGGCCGACCTGTTGCGAACTGTTTGGCATCATTATTCCCACGTTTCTTTCTTATTCCGTGATTATATTGGAAATGGAAGAGAATTGCACGCGGTTTCGATGAAATCCCCACACGTGGCACCGGAATAAGAATAGGAGTAGGAAAGGCTTTCCTTGTCGGTTGGGAAATTGTCACGAGGAGAGCCTTCCATCGAATAGCCAGACGCCGCAGACAGTGGCGGCTACACGGGCGATCTCGCCAGACAGTTCGAGGTCGCGCGCCATGGCTAGCGTATCGATGTCGACGTACGGTCGGAGATCGGCCGGGATGACCTCGTCAAGTAGGTCGTCGTAGCCAGACTCTTCGACGGAAAGGACGACATAGTCGTGCACATCGTCATAGTGGCCCAGGTAATGCTCCTGAAACGTTGCTAGGCCGTCGTCGTCATCAACGATGTTTGCCCAGGCGGCGAAGGCGGCTCCGTGGGCGGCGATGCCGTTCGCGACGGCACTGACCCGCGACAGGTTCTCGTTTTCATCGATCCGACACGGGCCGAAGTTGTCGGAGTCGAAGATGCTCCACTCTTCGGCTGGCTCGCCGCTGCGCGCCGCCCATGGCGATGTCGACAGCATGGCTTGGATGTCATGGTGGAGGTCTGCTTCGGTTTGCGCGGCGTCTATCCAGACGCCGTGCAGAATGCCGTTGTTGTAGTCGGAGAGACTGCCGACCCAGATGCGCGGAGCGTGTGGGTCGATTGTTTCTGCTGCAGCGAGGTGGCTCTCCGCTCCAGTTGGATCTGGTACCGCGGGCGGTATCTGTTCTGACACGTGTTACCTCCTTTCGATTGCGGTGGTTGGTGTTACTGGCAGAGGCGAGCGGTGAGACATGATGATGTCTCGAACCGCCGCCTCTGCCAGGCTGTGCACCGCGAGGGGTGCGGGTGTGCCGGATGACCCTGGGGTCGACCGGTGCTTACGGCGACGCCGGTGAGCTGCCGGGCTTTCGGCCGCGGCCGCGGCTGCTCTCGGTAGCCGGGGTTCTCCTCGACGGCCGGCGTGGTGCCGAACAGGGTGGAGATGGCGTCGCGGCGGGCGGCGGCGTCGGCTTCGATGGCCGCGAGCACGTCGTCCGCTTTGCCGGCGAGTTCCGGACTGGCTTTGATCGTGGCTATGTGCGCCTCGATGGCCATGCGGATCTCGTCGGTGATGGTGCTGCTACGCAGCTGGGCGATCAGGCTCAGCTGGGCGTGCAGGTCGGGCTCAAGCCGGATGGCCAGCGTTTTCACGTTGCCTCGGCCGTTTCCGGTGGTGTCCGGTAGGGACATGGTTGGCACCTCCTCGGTGCGGGTGCGGCTGATCTGATCCACGGGTGTGGGTCACGGGGATCGGCCGCATGACACCGACGAAGGGACTTAGGCCGTTTGGGGGCTGGCTCGGGCCTGCTGGATCCGCTGCTCAGCCAAGTTGGCAAAGGCCGGGTTGAGCTCGATACCGAGCCAGTCACGACCTAGTGATTCGGCCGCGACGCCGGTCGTGCCGGCGCCTATGAACGGATCGAGGACGAGGCCGGGTGCCCTCGCGGCCCGGCAGCCACAGCTTGCCAGCAGATCACCACGGCGAGCGGTACCGTCCGGGTGGCGAATGGTCGGCCGCCGGTACGGTTTACCGCAGGCTTGGCAGCGGGCCTCCGGACAGCCGGCCCTGATCGCGCGTCTGGCCAGCTCGATGGGGAACGTCGCGTGATGCCCGCCTCGGTAGTTGCTGCTGGCGATTCGCCACACGTCACCAGGGTTCTTGCCGAGTGGATGTCCGACCCGTCCAGCTGCCTTCAACCGGTCGAGGCCACGGGCGTTGCCGGCGTTCGGGCCGCGCCACGCTTCCGGTGGGCTGCGACCACGGACGGCGGCGGTGATCCGTTGGCGTTTGCTGAGCCGACTGGCGTGGGGCTGGCGGATGGCATCGAGTTCGAAGAAATAGTTGGGCTGCTTGACGAAAACGTAGAGGGCTTCCCAGGTGCATGCCATACGGTCGCGGACGGAGGTCGGCATGGCATTGGACTTCTGCCAGACCACCTTGTTCCGTAGTAGCCAGCCATCGGTCAGCAGTGCGATGGCCAGGCGCTCGGGGCCGAGTAGCAGACTCTTGCGCCCACCGCCCTGCGAGGGGTGAGTGGCGTAGCTGTCACCGACATTGAGCCAGAGGCTGCCGGTCGGTGTCAGGACCCGGCGCAGCTGGCGGGCGACGCCACGCAGGGCGACCACCCATTCACTGATCGCCGATTCCATACCGAGTTGATCGGTCATGCCGTAGTCGCGCAGGCGGAAGTACGGCGGCGAGGCCAAGACCATGTCGATCGAAGCCTCGGGGAATTCCTGTAGCCGCTGACCGGCATCGCCAATCAGCACGCGCTGACGCGGCGGATTCACGCGGACCTCCCCATGAGGACCGGGATGAAGCGCTCCGGGGTGGTGACACGAAACAGCGCTGGATCGAGACTGGGCGTGCCGAGGATCCGCCGTGCCAGCTCGTCTGCCCGGGTATCGCTCGACATGACCCAGATGACGATCGGGAAGGTGCCGCGTTCTTGCTGTTCCCGTCCGGTGCGCCGGTATGCCTCGTACTGCCCGCACTTGCGCAGCACCGTCGGGAGGTGCTCGCTGCTGAGATCTACCTCGATGAACCAGCAGTCCTCATAGCCAGAACCTGGCGACGCGGTCACGGCAGCGAGATCAGGTTGCAGTACCAGCCGTTCACCCACTGGACCGAGATACGGACGCCAGCAGTTCGGTTCGGTGGCCACCTCGATTAGTTCGAGCTGTCCACTGCGCTCGGCCAGTGTGAGGTCGATCCGCCGACTGCCGATCGCGAGGGCATGCGCGAGCAGCCGTTCGGACGGTTCGCGGTATCGCTGGCGGTTACGGCTGGAGTCACCGAGGTGGAGCAGCCGGTCGCCCGTTTCGGTCACGGCCCAGATGTGCGCGGCCGAACCAGCGCTGAAGCCGCCGACCCGACGATCGAGATGACGCAGCAAGCCGAGTGCAGCGAGCCGGTTCAAGACGCGGCGAGAGGTTCGGGCAGCTGACAGTCGGGTGGCGTCCAGGCTGAAGTGCAGAACCTCGAGCTGACGGGTGGTCAGGAACCGGTGATCTTTGACCGACGCGAGGACCGCCAGGTCCCGGTCACTGAGTGACCGCCTGATCCGTGCGAGCGCCTGGCGGCTACGGCGTTCGGCTGGTCTCTCCGCGCGGGGAACGCGGGGAGTATTCCGGGCCGTTACGCCGCCCGGGCGACCGGATTGCCGGTGTTCATCGGGCGGGGTCGATGCGGCGACCGGAAGAGCGACCGGAATACTCTGAGCGGGGTAGTACGGACCATCGGATCGGTTGTCGGAGACGGTCATCGACGCCCCCTGGGCCGGCGCCCGAGGTCATCTCCACCAGTTGATTCGCCCGGCTCACCCGTACCCGGATCGATGTTGCTCTGATGGTCTGAGGCACGTTGCTTCTCGGTCGGGTGAGATCGGGCAGAGCGGCGCGGGTCGGGTGTGAACGATGCCCATTCGGCTTCGACCTCGGCGACCGGGCGGCCATAGCGTTCGCGGCTGATCCGGCGCAGCGACGCTGGGTCAGACAGCGGCTTCTCCGGAGGCAATGTCTTGCCGAGGGCGTACGGGTTGACCCGTCCGCGCGCAAAGAGGCTGGCGTAGACCTGGTATTGGCCGAGCGCGGTGAGGTCGTCGGCCACGATCTCCGGATGGGCCTTGGCGAACTCAACAGCATCCGCGTGGCCGGTCTGAAACACGACTCGCGAACGGGCGTTAGCCAAGATGGCGCGCTGCATCGGCACGGACATCTGCGACAGGTACTGATGTGCCAGGTGGAAGGCGACTCCGTAGCCGCGGGCTTGGGCCAGCGCGTCGCCGAGATCGGTCGGCAGTGCGAGGAAGTCTTGGACTTCATCGATGTACACCATCACCGGATGGCGCTCGCTGGGGGCAATGCCGGCGCGTTCCTGCGTCGCCTGCCAGACTTCGGACACGACGAGCGATCCGAGCAACGCGGCCGCCTCCGTGCCGAGCAGGCCTCGCCGCAACGGGACGAGCAGGATCTTGCGCTGCTCGAAGACCTCCTGCAGCGAGAAGCGCGGATGCTGCTGACCGAGTACCGCCCGGAGACCCGGTCGGAGCAGGAACGGACGCAGCTTGTTCATAAGCGGCGCGATGGCTTGTGAGCGCTCAGCATCCGACCAGGCTTCATAGCCGGCCCAGAAGGGCTCCAATGCGATCGGGTCGTGGATATCGCGCGTGAGGGACCGGCGGAAGCCCGGATTCGTCAGTAGCTGCGGCACCATCACCAAGGAAGCGCCCGGTCGCTGCGCCAGGGTCAGGGTTGCGGCGTAGAGGATGTCGCCTGATCGGGGCCCAATGGCATCGCCGTACAAATGCCGGAAGATGGCCAGCAGGCTATCCGCAATCACCTCCGGGCGACGCCCTCGTGCCATCAGAGGATTGAGGCCAACCGGTGCGTCGTCCGACGCGTCAAGGACGCCCACGTCTGGGCGGCGGTGTTTGGAAACATGTGCCAGCACGTCATCGACTAGGTCACCCTTCGGCTCGACCACGATGACGCCCCGGCCGTTCGCAATGTCTTGGGCGATGAGCCTCCCCAGCATGACGGATTTTCCTGAACCGGTCGGCCCGATGACGTGGGTGTGGTGCAGCGCGTCAGCCGGCCGCACGACGAGCTTCGCCTCGCTGCCCGGCGCGAGGGCGGCTGCGATGACCCGCTGGTCGCCGGTGGTACCGGGAGCTGGCGCCAGCGCCGACGGATGCAGCGCCGGTTGTCCGGGCAGATCTACATCGCCGAGCGGCCAGGCTGTCAGGCCAGTGAGCTCTTGGACATTCAGTCGCAGTGGCCATCGCCAGGGCGTACGCGCCTCGTTCAACCGCATTGGGGGCTCACCAGCTAGCCGCAACTGGACACCTGGTCCTTCGCTGGTGCGGACCGCGGCCAGGACGCCGAGCAGCAAGGAGCGGCGGCGCGTTTTCGTAGCAGCGGTTACGCCGATCCGGAGAGAGCAGGCGAAACCGTGGTCGCCGACCTTGGCACGTAAGGCGGACCGCTTCTCGCCATCGACTTGGCCGCCATTGCCGCGCCAGGCCACCTGCCACCACGGTGCGACGATCGACGACGGTGATTGATTCGGTATCGCCAGCGGGACCCGTCTAGGGCCAAGCAGCAGCTGCAGCACCAGCTGTTCCTCGCCTCGCGCCAGTGTCAGGGAAGCGAGAATTGAGCGAACGACGGCAACCGGATCGACGGTGCGGAGCGGGCGGTGTGGGGTCGAGGCCCGAAGTCGAGCGGCAGCAACTACTGGCGCCCGCTCGCTGCCGAGCGGTGTGAGACGAGCGCTGGGGAACAGGCGGGTCACCAGTGCCACCCGTTGCCTGCCGGCATCTGCCGGTAGGCCAAGCAAGTACATGACCTGGTCTTGGTGTGCTCTGACTTCAAGAGCGACGCGTGGGCTGCGCTGATCCGCCGCCCACTGCCGCAACAAGTCACTGGCGCGGTCGGAGTCGAGTGGACGCGGCCAGTGCAAGACGCTCCACCGCAGGCCGCTGGGAGATGGCGTCCGATCTGTTTTCAAGGCGCAGGTCATGTGGCATCTCCTGATTCGAGCGTTCGATCTTCAGGCGCGTGATCCGCGCGAGACCTACGCCGTGCTGTTTCCTCGGCCTCGGCCTGCGCCTCGGCGGCGGCTTGCGCCATCGCGAGGGTGATCAGGGCACGGCTGAGCTTGCGCAGGTCGGGCGGATCACGGCGTACCGCCCGCACCGAGATATGGCGTTCCCGTGCAGCCCCTTTGCGGCTTCGGCGACTGTTCTGAGACATAGTGGTGCTGACCCCTCCTTTCTGCTGACGCGAATTAGGTGACTGAATTACTCGAAACGCCAACACTGACGCGGAATTCAGCACTAGGAAAACTGGTCATAGTTAAGAACGAAACGAAATCCGAGTCAACGAACCGAGCGAATTTCACAACACCGATGGGAACATGGCCAGCGCAAGGTAACGCAGCGCCAAACCGGATGACCTAACCTTGCCCTACCAACCCCGATTCCGATTCCGCAATAGCAGTGCGGCGACTGCCAAGAACGTCCCGACACCCAGCATCACCAACAATGCTGTCCAGACTGCTTCGATGAGCTTAACGGCAATAAAGACCGCAACTGCGCCGATAAGGAGTGTCACGCAGAGACTGACGAGTTTGTCGGGCCAGGAGCCTGGGTTAGAGCCCGACATCTTTGACCAATATTCGGTAGTTGCGGTCGACGCGAACGACCTCGGGAAATGGCCACAACCGCGCCAGACATTGAATCAGGCTGACGACTAGCACCAACCCAGACCAGATCGTTTCCAACATGCTGGTTGCCACGGTAAGCGCGACGGCGACGACGGACACAATGCTCGCCGCCTTGGCCACCAGGCCGTTCATGATGGAGCACCCATTACCATTCATTCGCGGCCGTCTCCTTCGTCGCGCAGTTCGCTCCGGACGGTGTCACGCATTTGCTGCATAGCCCGCCTGGTCAGGAAGTCGATGCGGGCTTCCGCGCCCATAGCTTCTGTCCGGATGATCGCCTGCCGGTCGCCGGGCCGGGGCATCGCGAGGCCTAGAGCGGCAAGGCACAAGACCAACAGGCCACACAGCGCCACGGCCAGCAACAGCACGACCACGATCGCCATGACGATCAGATCCGGCGCAGGCGGCAACGCAGGCCCGCCAGCGTGTCGGCGACGTCAAAGGCGTGGTTGTCGGCGATCAGCGCCAGCCGCCCGGAAGCAGCCGGGGCCAGCAACTCCATCGACTGCTGGGCTTGGGCAACAGTCACCACAGCGGCCATCCCAGCGCCGGTGGCCAGCGTGGCATTCTGAATCTTGTCGATCGCGATGTCGGTCTCGATGTCGATCTGAGAACCGCGAATCTGTCGGCTTACGTGCTGGCCGTTCAGGCTACGGGCGATCCGCCGGGCATCGCGAGGCGCCAGCTGACGGCCTCCGATGTACTGCTCGATGTTGGACATGGGAGCGGTCCTTTCTTCCCTCGACAATCTGCCGGGAGGTCCGGCTGGTGAGGTACATCGACAAGTTCACACGACGCGTCGTCGTGTTAACCGGACCCAAACAGGGCAGTCGTAGGGCAATATCTGGGCGTGATAGCTGACGGGACGAAACAGCACCCAGAACTCGTTCACGAACTCCGGATCGTGCGCCGTGCAGGTCTGCCGAAGCTGCGCAGCAAGCTCGCCTCACTGCCTCGTCTGCAGTCGATCGCCAACGAGCTCTACGGTCAGGCGACCGTGGCCGACATCGAGCACTTACTCACAGACGGCTGGCGACAACTCGGGACTGGGCGCCACGGCCAGGCGATCGGAACATTGTTCGGACTTGCTCAGGGTCGTCGCGGCGGCGCGCCATCTCAGCTGAGGCAAGCGGCGGCTAGCCAGCTCGGCTATGCAACTGTTGAGACATTCCGAAAGTCCCCGGAGACGGAGGCCATGGCTGACCTAGCTGACCAGCTGATATCCCTTCGCGCGCAAGGGAGAGCACGTACGGCCCCGAGCGACGAGAGGGTGGAGGCAATCGTCCAAGCTGTGGAAGAACTAACCGCGCTCGAACTCGCTGAGCTGGCTCGTCGACTGGCTACACGGATTGGGCCCCTCCCGCCGCGAACATAAGAAAATGCCGTTCCTTCCAAGCCACTGCGCAGACCGCACGAGGAGTGCTGCTCGCCGGCCGAGACGAGATAGGTGACCGTGGCGTGGACAATGTATATGAAGGAAAGGACTCTGCACCTGAGGCCAGCATGATCCTGAAAGTGTTCAACCTGTCTGAACACAGGCTTCGGAAATCTTGCGCACACCACCGGATAATGAGATTGCCGTGCGGGAGGCTTTTGAAAACCTCCTCATCGGAGCCGATCCGGTACTCCCGGGAGACGGACTGCATCGAGTCTTCTTCGAAGACCTACACGCCTGACTTCACGATGCCGAAGGCCGACCTTGCCATCGAGATAAAGCTTGGCAAGGACTCGAAAAGAGAGAAGCAGTTATCTGCATCTGACCGATCAGTCCGGCCTCGAACAGCACCCTGATCACCGTGGCCCGCGAGGCGGATGCCGATAATTTGGTAGGTCCGGCCGGGATCGCCGAGCGCCTTGGCCTGCGCTCGGCCGCCACCGTGAATCAGTGGGTCCTGCGTCACGCAAATTTCCCGAGTCCGGTCGTGCGGCTGAAGATGGGATCGACATACAGCTGGCGGCAGATCGACCAGTGGCGAACTGCGCGACGAGCGAGGTGTCATGCGTCAAGGAGTTGGCAGGGTTTGACCTTTGGCATGAACCGGAGCCTGGACGGCTACATCGCCGCGTCCGGCGACGACCTCGGCTGGAGCGTGCCGAGCGATGAGCTGTTCCAGTGGTGGTCCGACCGGGTGGGGGCGACGGGCCTGGCGCTGTACGGGCGCAAACTGTGGGAGACGATGAGCTCGCACTGGCCGACCGCCGACCAGCAGCCTGGCGCCACACCGCCGCAGATCGAGTTCGCCCGACGCTGGCGGGACATGCCGAAGGTGGTGTTCTCCTCGACGACCAGCGCGGTCGACTGGAACGCCCGCCTGGTCACCGGCGACGCTGTCACCGAGATCACCCGGCTCAAGACTGAGGATGGCGGTCCCA
>JAVEET010000191.1 GCA_030840295.1 Pseudonocardiales bacterium | reverse complement strand
CGGGATGGTGTGCTCGTCGAAGAGGGCTTCGACGACTCGCTGGTGAGCGACCATCTCGAGACCGAAGGGACGGTCGTCTGGCTCGACCTTCTGCAGCCGACCGAGGAGGACCTCGGCGTCCTCGTCGAGGAGTTCGGGCTGCACGAGCTGGCCGTCGAGGACGCGACGCACGAGCACCAGCGACCCAAGCTCGACAAGTACGACGACCACCTGTTCCTGTCGTCCTACGTCGCCCGACTGGACGAGAAGACCGCCGAGCTCGCTGTACACGAAGTTGGTGCGTTCATCACGCCGCGGGCCCTCGTCACGATCCGCAAGAGCGAGGGGCTCGAGGTTGAGCCGCTTGTCGAGCGGTGGGATGCCGACAAGAAACTGGCCGGGTCCGGTGTCGGATACCTGGTGCACGGTCTGCTGGACCTGATCGTCGACGGTCACTTCCGGGCAGTTCAGGTGCTCGACGAGCAGCTCGATGCGCTCGAGGACGTGCTCTTCGACGAGCAACCGCGGTCGCGGGAGCTGCAGCGCCAGACCTTCGAGGTCCGCAAATCCCTCGTCGGGTTGCGCCGCGTCGTACTGCCGATGCGTGAGGTCGTCAACACGCTCCTGCGCCGCGACCTTGATGTCGTGGATGAGGTGATGCAGCCCTACTACCAGGACGTCTATGATCACGTGCTCCGTGCGACAGAGTGGACCGAGTCGCTGCGCGATCTCGTCTCCACCATCTTGGAGACCAACCTGACTCTCCAGGGCAACCGCCTCAACGAGGTGATGCGCAGCCTGACATCCTGGGCCGCGATTCTCGCGGTGACCACCGCCGTCACCGGCTTCTACGGCCAGAACGTGCCCTACCCGGGCTTCGGGCAGCACTGGGGCTTCTACTCCAGCGCAGGCATCATGGTGTCCCTGGTCGTCTTGCTCTATGTGACCTTCAAACGCAAGGGCTGGCTCTAGTCCTCGCCCGGCCAGGCACCGTTGCGACACCGATGCCGAAACCGCTGCAACATAGTCGTCCGGTGCCGCGTGTAACCAGCGTGACCTACGTGACCTACGTGACCTACGTGACGATGAACTCGCGAGGGCGACGTCGTGACGATCCACGAGCCCGCAGCGACCTATCGCTATGTGATCCACGCGGTGCGCACATATCCCAAGAGCACCGGTATCCGGCTGAGGCGTTCGACCGGATCGGTCGGGCCCGCCTGGTGCTCATCACCTGCGGCGGCCCGTTCGACCCGTCAACCGGCAACTACCGAGACAACATCGTCGCCTACGCCGTACCGGGCGGTTGAGACGTTGATGCCGTACCGGGTGATCGATACGGACCGCCCGCGGTCGCTCGTCCGGTCCGCTAGGCTCGTCGGCGGGTCGTAACTGGCGCATCGAGGTGGGTCACCACCGGGGACCGATCCGGGCCATCTGCCGCGCGCCTGGGCGCACCCCCCGACGTCTCACAAGCAGGAGTCTGCAATGACCGCATCATCAGCTGCCTCTTTCGACGCTACGGCCGCGTCGGTCGCCTTTAGAAGCGCGATCGAGGTGATCAGCGCCGTCGAGCCTCGCGTCGCCGCAGCGATTACTCAGGAACTCGCCGACCAGCGCACATCGCTCAAGCTCATCGCCAGCGAGAACTACGCCAGCCCGGCCGTACTGCTGACCATGGGCAACTGGTTCTCCGACAAGTACGCCGAAGGCACGGTTGGCCACCGGTTCTACGCCGGTTGCCAGAACGTCGATACGGTCGAAGCCCTCGCCGCCGAGCATGCCCGCGAACTGTTCGGAGCGCCGTACGCCTACGTCCAGCCGCACTCGGGTATCGATGCCAATCTGGTCGCCTTCTGGTCGGTGCTGGCCCAGCGACTGGAGGCGCCAGCCCTGGTCGAGGCCGGTGTGAAGAACGTCAACGACCTTTCCGAGCAGGACTGGACAACGCTGCGCCGGGCGTTCGGTGACCAGCGACTGCTTGGCATGTCCCTCGACGTCGGGGGGCACTTGACCCACGGCTTCCGTCCGAACATCTCAGGCAAGATGTTCACCCACGCCTCGTACGGCACCGACCCCGAGACCGGCCTCATCGACTACGACGCGGTGCTGGCGAAGGCGCGGCAGTTCCGCCCATTGATCCTGATGGCCGGCTACTCCGCCTATCCACGCAAGGTCAATTTCGCCAAGATGCGCGAGATCGCCGACGAGGTGGGAGCGACGCTGATCGTAGACATGGCGCACTTCGCCGGCCTGGTGGCCGGTCGGGTGTTCACCGGCGACTTCGATCCGGTTCCCTTTGCGCATATCACGACGACCACCACGCACAAGTCGCTGCGCGGCCCACGCGGTGGCGCCGTGCTGGCTCAGGCGGAATTCGCCGAGTTCGTCGACAAGGGCTGCCCCATGGTGCTTGGCGGACCGCTGGCTCATGTGATGGCCGCCAAGGCCGTCGCGTTCGCCGAGGCCCGCACGCCAGCCTTCGCGATCTACGCCCAGGCCGTGGCCGACAACGCGGTCAGCCTGGCCGAGGGCCTCAAGCGTCGCGGCGGCAAGCTGGTCACCGACGGCACCGAGAATCACATTGTTCTCTTGGATGTTTCGAGCTTCGGGCTGACCGGACGGCAAGCCGAGTCCGCCCTGGTGGATTCGGGCATCGTCACCAACCGGAACTCCGTCCCGCAAGACCCGAATGGGGCCTGGTACACCTCCGGCGTGCGGCTCGGAACCCCGGCGCTGACCTCACGCGGCTTCGGGGCGGCCGAGTTCGACCGGACCGCAGAACTCATCGTCGACGTGCTGAGCGCCGCGACCCCGTCGTCGGCGGCCAGCGGGGGGGTCTCCAAGGCGAAGTACGACTTGCCGGCCGCGGTAGCCGAGAAAACCCAAGCAGCGGCAGCCGAAATGCTCGATGCCAACCCGCTCTACCCGGGCCTGGATATCAGCTGAGACCGGTCAGCCCGCGATTCGCGCGACCGGGTGCGAATCGCGGGCGTCGGTCGGACCGGACGATGCCAGTCCGTCCACCAGCGTCTGGATGAGCGCAGGCACGTCCTGGGAGTACACCCGGGACGTGGCCACGCAATGGTCACCGCGCCAGACGCTCAGCACCACGAAGCCGTCCTCGGCGTGCCAGTTCACCCGAAGCGCGCGGCCCTCGCCGCGAGGATCGCCGAACACCTCGCTGCCGTCGTCGATAGCCACGACCTGCGCCATCTATTCATTGTCGTGGCGAGGAACGCGCATAGCAACCATTGCCTGTACGTTCAGCGCAGACTGCTGACGATCAGCTCCGCCTTCTGGAATTCCTTGACCGAGGAGTACCCGCACTTGGCCATCACGCGGGCCACGCTGCCGAACAGATTGCGCTCCCCGGTGGGGTCTGCGGTCGGCCCGACGAGTAGCTCTTCCAGCGATGGCCGGTCTTCCGGTTCGACCTCGAGGTCCACCAGCGCTGAGCGGGGCAGCCGCGGGTGCGAAGCCGTCGCGTCCCAGTAGCGCCCGCCGCCGGGTGCTTCGGAGGCGAAAGCCAACGGCTCACCGAGCATTACAGCATCGGCTCCGCACACCAGGGCCTTGGCGATGTCGCCACCGGTTGACATGTCGCCGTAGGCGATCAGGTGGACGTACCGGCCGCCCGTCTCGTCCAGGTACGCCCGCCGGGCGGCGGCCGCATCGGCGATCGCGGTCGCCATCGGGACCTCGATGCCGAGCGCCGCATGGGTGGTGGAGCCCGAGTGCGCGCCATAGCCCACGATCACCCCGGCCGCGCCGGTCCGCATCAGGTGCAGCGCGGTCTGGTAATTCGTGCAGCCACCCACGATGACCGGGATGTCGAGCTCGGCGATGAACGTCTTGAGGTTCAGGGCTTCGTCCGCGGCGTGCTCGGAGGCGACGTGCTCGGCCGAGATGACGGTGCCCTGGATGACCAGGATGTCGGCCCCGGCCTTGAGGACCGCGGGCGAGAGACCAACGGTGTGCTGGGGTGACAGTCGCAGGGCGACCCGTACCCCGGCCGCGCGGAGTTCGGTGACCCGCCGGGCCAGCAACTCGTCCGAGACGGGGCGCGCGTAGATCCGCTGCAATTTCGCCGTGCTGCAGCCCCCATCAGCCGAGATCTGAGCGAACGCCTCGGACGGATCCTCGTACCGTGCCCACAACCCCTCGCCGTTGAGCACGGCCAGACCGCCCAGCGCCTCGATGGCGACCGCGGTCTCGGGCGAGACAACCGCGTCCGATGGTGCCGCTACCAGGGGCAGGTTGAAGGTGTGCGCGTCGATCTGCCACGCGGTGGACACCACGGACGACCCTCGGGTGCGACGGGTGGGTACCAGCGCGACCTCATCCAGGTGGTAGCCCCGGCGGGCCTCTCGTCCGAGTCCGATCTCAACGGTTTCAGGCATGCCTACAGTCTCGCATTCGAGCCGGACGGCAGTATGGGCACATGATCGAGATCAGCGAAGCCATAGCTCGCGTGGACCAGATATTCCAGGCTTTTCACGACCGCCGGATCGCACCCGGCCTGGCCTACGGTCTGCTCATCGACGGACGCTTGGTGCACAGCGGGGGCTTCGGCTCAACCGGTGCTGCGACCACCGATGGCAACCCGGGGCAACCACCGGACGCGGACAGCGTCTTCCGCATCGCGTCAATGACCAAGAGCTTTACCGCCAGCGCGATCCTGCTGCTGCGCGACCGCGGCTGGCTGGGGTTGGATGACCCGGTCAGCGCTTATGTGCCCGAACTGAGCGATCTCGTCCTGCCCACGGCCGACTCCCCCGCGCTCACCATCCGGCACCTGCTGACCATGTCCGGCGGTCTGCCCACCGATGATGCGTGGGGAGACCGCCAGGAATCCCTGGACCCGGACGGGTTCAACGCGCTGCTGAACAACGGCTTCCGATTCGTCACCGCGCCCGGCACCGCATTCGAATACTCCAACCTGGGCTATGCAATCCTCGGCCGGATCATCGGCGGCATCGCCGCCGCCAGTGACGATCATGGTGCCCCGGACACCGCCGGCCGGACGGCCTACCACCGCTTCGTGGAAACTGACCTGCTCGCTCCACTGGGCCTGGCTGCCACCTTCTACGATTTCGCCGACGTTCCGCCGGACCGGCTCATGCCTGGTCATCGTCGCGTGACCGACGGCTGGGTCCCGGAACCATTCGAACGGCCTGGCGCGTTCTCCGCCATGGGTGGCCTGTTCAGTTCGGTCCGTGACTTGAGTCGATGGGTCGGTGGTTTTCTCGACGCCTTCCCACCCCGCGATGACGCTGAGAACCAGCATCCCCTGAGCCGGGCCTCTCGACGCGAGATGCAGCAGCATCATCGCTTCGCGACCCTCGCCGCCGGCTTGCGAGCGACATCGCCTGGAACAGCGGCCCGTTCAGCACTGCGTGCGAGCTCGTCGGGATACGGGTTCGGCCTGTTCGCCGAGCACTTCACCGACCGGGGCGAAATCATCAGCCATTCTGGCGGCTACCCGGGTTTCGGCTCACACATGCGCTGGCATCCGGCGACCGGCCTGGCCGTGATCGCGCTGGCCAATTCGACGTACGCCGGCCCGGCTGACGCGGCCACGCACGCGCTCAACGCGGTGCTCGATCAGGTGGGCAGACCGAACCGCCCGGTCGCGCCATGGCCGGACACCGTGCAGGCTGCAGCCCAGGTCGACCAACTGCTGAGCGGCGTCGGGTCCGACGGCGGATTCGACCACGCGCTTGCGGACCGGCTGTTCGCCGAAAACGTCGATCTCGACCAGCCACGCGGGGAACGGATAGCCGCGCTGACCGCCGGCGTGGAACGGATCGGCGTGATCGACCGCAACGGACCACCGGAGCTGACCTTGCACGGGCCGGCCCACGCGACTTGGTCGCGTCCGGCCGCCGCCGGCGTCCAGACAGTGACCGTCCGGCTCAGCCCCGAGTCACCCGTCCGGGTCCAGACGCTCACCGTGCAGGCCCGATCTGCACCGCCGGCGGAGGTTAGCCAGCTGGTGGCGCGGCTCATCGCAGTGCTGAACTCGCCCGACCCCGGTTGGCCGGACGATATCGCGACCGGCCCGGCCTTCGATCGGGAACGATTCGGCTACGCCGCCCGGCTGGCTTCGGCCCTGGGCGGTCCGTTCGAGTTGGGCGAACGGCCTGCCAACGCGGACGGCGGCATGCCCTGGGTCTTCGACGTTCACAGCCCAGCCCTGAGCTGGCAACTGAGCCTCGAATTCGCCGATGAGGCCAACGCTGTGGTCGCCTCGTGCGCCCTCGCGCCAGTTCCGGTCAGCACCGGTTGAGGATTTGTGGCCCGGTTTTTGGGGCTTCGGGGCCGCTTCGGCTCGTCGGCGCAGTTTCGAAATGCGCGTTATCGGAATTGGATCTATCCTATCCACCACACAGTGAACTAACATGGGGGCTAGCCTGAGCGCCCTGGTCTAGCTCGAGCCGCGGGGGAAGCAGTTCCGGTAGCAATGCCGGCCAACCATGTACGGATCGTCGTGCAGACACTCGGGAGAGGTCGCCGTGCCAAAGCCGCAGCGGCCGTCGCTTCGCCAGTGGTCGCTGTTCAGCGCGTGCTGGTACGCCACGGTCATCGTCGGATGGCTGCTGCTCGCCGTCGCCTGCGCAATGGTGGCAACATCGTCGTTGCGGATGGCAGGACCGTCCTTGGTCATGACGGCGCTGCTCCTCGTGCTGCTCGAGTTGCTCCCGCTGGTCCAAGGCCGGGGACACGATCCGCAAGGCGTCGTCATGTCGACCGCCTTCGTCTGCGCGATGCTCTTCCTCTGGGGAATCTGGCCCGCCGTACTGGTGGTAAGCATCGCGGCGCTGGCATCTGACCTGCGAGTTGGCAAGTCGGCCTGGAAGGTCCTGTTCAACGTCGGCCAATACAACCTCTCGGTCGCCGCCGGCGCGCTTGTCATGTTCTTCACGGCCGAACACCCGTCGCTGGAACACCCGCTGGAGCGCATCTCCGGCAACGATCTGGCCTGGATGGTCGGTGTCTGGCTCGCTTACTTCGTCGTCAATGATGCTCTGGTGTCAGGTGTGCTGGCCTGGACCGATTCCTTCAGCGCCGTACTTTTCGAAGACTTCCGGCACTACACCGCGATGACCTTCGCCGTCCTTGCACTGTCGCCGCTCGTTGTCGTCATGGCACAGAACATGTGGATTCTGCTGCCGTTGCTGCTGATTCCTCTGCTGCTCGTCTACCAGACCGCGCAGATGTCGCTGGAGAAGGAACACCAGGCGGGGCATGATTCGCTGACCGGCCTGCCCAACCGGACGAATCTGCTGCAGTCCTTGAACGAGGCACTGACCCGAGCCGGACGGGACGGAAACCCCTTCGGCCTGCTGGTGATTGACCTCGACCACTTCAAGGAGGTCAACGACACGCTCGGCCATCCGGTGGGCGACAGGATCCTGGTGAATTTCGCCGAACGGTTGACCGCTTCGGTCCGTCCGGAAGATCAGGTGTCGCGACTCGGCGGCGACGAGTTCGCGGTGATCGTCAGCGCGGCGGACTCCGTCAACGTCCAGGCCCTTGCCGGGCGGGTCCGGGAATCCTTGGCGAGCCCGATCGCGCTCGACGGCATGATCTTCGATATCGAGGCTTCCATCGGGATTGCGATGTACCCCGAGCACGGACCCGGTGCCGATGACCTGCTCCGCCTTGCCGACGTCGCCATGTATGACGCGAAGGAAACGCGCTCCGGAGTCGCCACCTATGATCCGAATCGGGACCGTAACTCCACCGATCGGCTGCGATTGCTGGGTGAACTGCGTCAAGCCCTTAACGACCACATGTTGACCTTGCACTATCAGCCAAAGGTCTCGATGATCGACGGCACCTTGATGGGCGTCGAGGCGATGATCCGGTGGGAGCACCCGGAGCGAGGCTTCGTCGCGCCCGATGAGTTCATCCCGCTGGCCGAGCGGTCCGGCATCATGCCCGAGCTCACCGAGCGGGTGGTCACGCTGGCATTCCGGCAGATGGCGGCCTGGCGAACGGCCGGCCTGGACGTCAATGTCGCGGTCAACGTCTCGGTGACCGACCTCGTCGGTGGCCGGCTGGCGGCCCTGGTCGCCGCGAAACTTCATGAACATGCGCTGCCGGCGGGAACCCTGCAATTGGAGATCACTGAACGCATCATCGAAAAGGAGACCGACCAGCTCAACGTAGTCCTGGCCGATCTGGCGGCAATGGGCGTCACGTTGAGCCTCGACGATTTCGGCACCGGCTATTCCTCGCTGCTGAGGTTGCAATCCCTCCCGGTCGACGAGATCAAGATCGATCGTGCCTTTGTGTCCCGGCTCTCCGAGGTCGACGCCGAACCTGGCATCGTCAAGGCCGTTATCGATCTGGCACATGCGCTCGGAGTTCCGGCGATCGGCGAGGGTGTCGAGAACGAGCAGGAATGGACGAGGCTGCGGGCCCTCGGCTGCGACGGAGGTCAAGGTTGGCACATCGCGGCCCCGATGCCGGCACCCGAAGCGACCGAATGGATTCGAAACCACCTCGGCGTGAGCACGTCGGCCGGTAGCAAGCAGCTGACTTTCTGAGGATCGCCCCAGAGGGACTCTGCTTGCAGTGAAATCCAGCTGACGATCCGGTTCCCAGGCGACTAGCGTGCAGGTGATTCGTCTGCATCCGAACAGGGGCCGCTTGTGCTGTACCGCTTGATCCGACGCTACCTGCGGCCATACCGATCGGCCATCGTTGTCGTGGTGCTGTTGCAATTCGTTCAGACGCTGGCCACCCTCTACCTGCCTACCCTGAACGCCGACATCATCGACTCCGGCGTGGTGAGGGGCGATACCGGTTACATCGCTCGGACGGGTGCCGTGATGCTCGTTGTGACGGTGCTTCAGGTCTGCTGTGCCGTCGGCGCCGTATATTTCGGCGCCCGCACCGCGATGGCTCTCGGACGAGACCTGAGGGGCGCGGTGTTCGGACAGGTCCAGACCTTCTCCGCTCGGGAATTCGGTCAGTTCGGGACTCCGACGTTGATCACCCGCACCACGAATGACGTGCAACAGGTACAGATGCTGGCGTTGATGACGTTCACCATGATGGTCTCGGCACCGATCATGTGCGTGGGCGGCATCGCGCTGGCGCTGAATCAGGACATCCCGTTGTCGTCATCGTTGCTGGTGATCGTGCCTGTCCTCGGAGTCATCCTTGGTCTGATCATCGCGAGGATGCGGCCGCTGTTCCGCCTGACTCAGACGCGCATCGATCAGTTGAACCGCATTCTGCGCGAGCAGATCAGCGGCGTCCGGGTCATCCGCGCGTTCGTCCAGGATCGCCGCGAGCAGGAACGCTTCGAGCAGTCCAGCACCGAGCTCTATAACGTCTCACTCAGCACCGGTCGCCTGATGGCACTGATGTTCCCATCGGTGATGCTCGTGGTGAACGTGTCAAGCGTGGCGATCCTTTGGTTCGGTGGCCACCGTATAGACAGCGGGGCCATGCAGGTCGGCGCGCTGACCGCGTTCCTCAGTTATCTGATGCAGATTCTGATGTCGGTCATGATGGCCACCTTCATGGTGATGATGGTCCCGCGAGCCGAGGTTTGTGCCGAGCGCATCGAGGAGGTCCTCAACACTGAGACCAGCGTGGTGCCACCGGTGAATCCGTCCTCCACGCCCATCGAGCACGGCGCGCTGGAGCTGAGCGGAGTCGAGTTCCGCTACCCGGGCGCGGAGCAACCGGTGCTCTGCGATGTCACGCTCAGCGCCCGGCCAGGCGAGACCACCGCAATCATCGGTAGCACCGGAAGCGGCAAGACGACGCTGCTCAACCTCATCCCCCGCCTGTTCGACTCGACGGCCGGCGCGGTGCGCATCGACGGTATGGACATCCGCGAGCTGGCCCCGTCGGCGCTGTCCGCTGCCGTCGGACTGGTTCCACAAAGGCCGTACCTGTTCACGGGCACGATCGCCGACAACCTGCGGTATGGCAAGGCCGACGCCACCGAGACCGAGATGTGGCGTGCACTGGAAATCGCTCAGGCGAAGGGCTTCGTCGAGCAGCTGCCGGACGGTCTGAACACCCCGATCGCGCAGGGTGGCACCAACGTCTCCGGCGGACAACGCCAACGGCTGGCCATCGCACGGGCGCTGATCGGGCGACCACGGATCTACCTGTTCGACGATTCCTTCTCCGCCTTGGACTACGCCACCGATGCTGCGTTACGGACGGCCTTGGCTCGGGAGATCACCGACGCCACTGTGGTCATCGTCGCGCAGCGGGTGTCCACGATCAGGCACGCCAACCGGATCATCGTTCTCGAAGGCGGCCGGGTAGTGGCGAGTGGGGACCACGAAACGCTTATGGCGGAGAGTGAAACCTACTCCGAGATCGTGTTGTCGCAACTCACTGAAGCCGAAGCAGCATGAACGACGCAATATCGAGCGCGCTGTGACGGTTACGGTAGGCGAGCGCGCCACCCCTAAGCGCGGTCCGGGGCCAGCCGGCGGCATCGGCCGGGGACCCGCTGCCTTCATGAGTGGCCAGCCGACCGAGAAATCACTGGACTTCAAAGGCTCCTCCCGGCGGCTGCTGGGAGAGCTGCGGCCCGAACGATTGCTCATCGTGCTCGCATTGATGGCTGCCGCAGCCAGCGTGATCCTCTCCGTTCTCGGACCACGCATTCTCGGGCGCGCAACAGATCTGATCTTCACCGGCGTCGTCGGGCGGCAGTTGCCCGCCGGTCTGAGCAAAGCCGACGCGGTTGCCCGGCTGCGGGCCGACGGGCACACGACGCTGGCCGATCTGGTCAACGGCATCGACGCCGTGCCGGGCCAGGGCGTGGACTTCCACGCCGTCGCGCGGATACTGCTCGTCGTGCTGGCGCTGTACGTCGCCGCGTCCATCTGCGGACTGGTGCAGGGCCGGCTGACCACGACCATTGTGCAACGGGCGGTCTTCCGCATCCGGCGGCAGGCGGAGGAAAAACTCGCACGCTTGCCGCTCAGCTACTTCGACCAGCAGCCACGAGGCGAGATTCTGAGCCGGGTGACCAATGACGTCGACAACCTGGGGCAGACGTTGCAGCAGACCCTGGCTCAGATCGTCACCTCATTGTTGACCATCGTCGGCGTACTCGCGATGATGCTCTGGATCTCGCCCCTGCTTGCCCTCATCGCGCTTGTCACTGTGCCGGTATCGGTGTTCATCACCAGGCGCATCGGCAAGCGGGCGCAGCCGCAGTTCGTCCAACAATGGTCTACCACCGGAAAGCTGAACGGACATATCGAGGAGATGTACAGCGGGCACGAATTGGTCACGGTGTTCGGCCGCCGTGCCGAAGCTCGTGCCACATTCGAGCAGCACAACGACACTCTCTTCGTGGCGAGCTTCCGCGCCCAGTTCATGTCGGGGTTGATCCAGCCGGCCATGATGTTCATCGGGAACGTGAACTACGTCCTGGTCGCCGTTGTCGGTGCATTTCGGGTCGCCTCGGGCGCTCTCAGCCTGGGCAGCGTGCAGGCCTTCATCCAGTACTCGCGCCAGTTCAGCCAACCGTTGACCCAGGTCGCCAGTATGGCCAATCTGCTGCAGTCAGGGGTCGCATCGGCCGAGCGCGTCTTCGCGCTGCTCGATGCCGATGAACAGCAGCCGGATCCGGTCGGTCCGCCCACCCCGTTCCAACCGCTGGGCCGGGTCGAGTTCGACCGGGTGTCGTTCCGGTACGCCGCGGACACGCCGCTGATCGAAAATCTCTCGCTGATCGTGCAACCAGGGCAGACGGTAGCGATCGTCGGTCCGACGGGTGCCGGCAAGACCACGCTGGTCAACCTCCTGATGCGGTTCTATGAAGTCACCGGTGGCCGGATCACCCTTGACGGCAGGGATATCGCCACGATGGCCAGGGAGGACCTGCGTCGCCGCACCGGCATGGTGCTGCAGGACGCCTGGCTGTTCGGAGGCACGATCGCCGAGAACATCGCCTACGGTTCACCGGACGCCAGTGAGGCGGATATCCTCGCCGCCGCAAGGGCAACCTACGTCGACCGATTCGTGCACGCGCTGCCGGACGGCTACGACACAGTCATCGACGAAGAGGGTGGCAACGTCAGCGCGGGCGAGAAGCAGTTGATCACCATCGCGCTCGCGTTTCTTGCCGAGCCGCTGATCCTGATCCTGGATGAGGCGACGAGTTCGGTCGATACCAGAACCGAAGTCCTCATCCAGCGGGCCATGAATTCGCTGCGCCGCGGACGGACCAGCTTCGTGATCGCCCATCGGCTTTCCACCATCCGGGACGCGGACGTCATCCTCGTCATGGAATCGGGTGCCATCGTCGAGACCGGAACTCACGAGCAGTTGATCACCGCTGGTGGTGCGTACGCGCGTCTCTACGCCGCCCAGTTCGCTCAGGCCGTCGCCGGGGTCGAGTAGCTTCACGCTCCCGCTTCGCGCGCCGTCTGTGAGCCGTCGAGCGGCTGCATGGTCGTTGGTCGTGGGTCGTTGGTCGTTTGGTCGTTTGGTCGTTGGTTGTCTTCCCTCGTCCGTTGTGCACAGGGTGGCGGGTTATCCACAACTCTTGCTGGGGGGCGTATTCGTGAGTGTGTTCGATTAGGGTTGGGGTATGGGTTCCGGTTCGGGTTCGCGGGTGGGTGTGCGTGGCGGTGGTTCGGCCGCGGCCGCTGGTCTGTCTGCCCCGGTTGACGCCGTGGACGCCGTGGGCGCGGTGGACGCCGTGGGCGCGGTGGATGCCGTGGACGCCGTGGGCGCGGTGGGCGCGGTTGGGTCGCTGGAGCTGCTGTTGGCGGGGGATGTGGCGGGGTTGAGTCAGGAGCAGCGGGTGGCGGCGTTGGTGGCGGTGGCCGGGCAGCGGTCGCGGTTGGAGGCGCGGGAGTTGGAGTTGCTGGCCGCGGTCGCGGCTGGTGACCGGTCACCGGAGCAGTGGTGCCGGGAAGAGGTCGGGGCGGCGTTGCGGTGGTCGCCGTGGTTCACCGCGGTCCGGATGAACCAGGCCAGCGTGGTGTGTGCCGGCCTGCCGGGCACGTTGGCGGCGTTGCGGGGCGGGCGGATCAGCGGCGCGCACGCGGCCGCGGTGAGTTCCGCGGCCCAGGAGTTGCCGGTGGGCTTGCATGCCGGGTTGGAGGCGCGGGTGTTGGGCCGTGCCGGTGGGCAGAGCCTGGGTCAGTTGCGCAGGTCGCTGCGTCGGGCGGTGTTGGCGTTGGACCCGCGGTCCGCGGCGGCCAAGTACCGGGCCGCGGTGGCCGAGCGGACGGTGCGGATCAGCGACGCCGAGCACGGCATGCAGTGGCTGTCGGCGTTGCTACCGGCCCCCGACGCCCAGGCCTGCCTGGCCGGTATCGACCGCTACGCCCGCACCCCAC
>JAVEET010000139.1 GCA_030840295.1 Pseudonocardiales bacterium | reverse complement strand
GTCGGGACAGCATCCCGGTCGCCTCGCCGGGGGCGACGACCACCACGGCCGGGAATTCCGACCCCTGTGCGCGGTGGACCGTGATCGCCCAGCCGTGAGTGAGATCGGCCAGCGCCTTGCCCTTCACCGTCGCCGGGCCGGAGGCGAAATCGACGGTGACGGTGCCGTCGCGGCCAACCTCGCTCACCACCCCGACCTCGCCGTTGGCGTAGCCCACCGGCTCGGCCTCCAGATGGTTGGCCGTCGCCACCACCCGGTCACCGGGGTCGAATCGGCCGAAGGACTGGTTGGCCGGCGGTGGATTCAGCTTCGCCTTCAGTGCGGCGTTCAGTGCGATGGTGCCTGCCGGACCACGGTGGACCGGTGTGACGACCTGGATCTGCCCGGCCGCGATGCCCAATGCGCGGGGGATCGAATCGGTCATGAGCTGGACCACCCGGTGGGCGCACTCGGTCGACCCACGCGCCGGCACGATGACCACCTCCCGATCCGGCGAGTCAACCGCAGGCAGGTCGCCGCCGCGCACGGCGGTGGCGAGTCGGGCGATGGCGCCACCGGCGTCCTGCCGATACAGGGTTGCCAGTTCGACGACTGGAACTGCTTTCGAGGCGATGAGGTCGGCCAACACCTGACCGGGTCCGATCGACGGCAGCTGCGCGGAATCACCCACGATCATCAGGTGAGTTCCGTCCGCACAGGCCTTCAAGAGGGCGGCGGCGAGCTCGACATCGAGCATCGACGCCTCGTCGACGACGACCAGATCCTGGTCCAGTGGCCACTCCTGACCCCGAGCGAAACCGGCGGAGAAGTCAATGACCGCGCTCGTGCCGTCCGCACTGGTGGAGGCCCGCGGCTGAACACCGAGCAGTCGATGAATCGTCATCGCCTCGGCATCACAGAGCTCGGCCAGGCGTTTCGCGGCTCGTCCGGTCGGCGCGGCGAGGGCCACCGATTTCCCGGCTCGTTCCGCCTCTCGCACCACCGTCGCGACGGTTCGCGACTTCCCGGTTCCGGGGCCACCGGTCAGCACACTGACGCCGTGATCAAGGGCATTGTCGACGGCCGATCGCTGCACCGGATCCAGCCCGTCCGGATCGATCGCATCGGACTTTCGCCTTTTACCGGCACGTATTTTCCCGATAACCGTGGCGGAATCGGTCAGCCTGTGCACCGCAGCGGCGATGCTCCGCTCGGCCTCGGCGTAGCGGGCGAGTGCTAGCCCGGAGTCCACGACCGAGTCGATGGACTCGACGATCTCCGCCCCGCAGGCATCCGCGATCGCCTGGACCGGGTCGGCCACTCGGTGCAGTTGCAGATCGAATGTCACCTGCTCCACCGAGCAAAGGGTGTGCCCGTCGCGTGCCGCCTCACTCAGCGACCACCCGACCAAAGCCCGAGACCGGCGGGAGTCCGCCTGCAGCACACCAGGGATCGCCGCCCGGGCGAAGGCATCGGCGTCGGCGACCTCGATCCCGCTCAACTGCAGAAGCCGCCACGGGTCGTCCTTGAGTAACCGCTGGGCCCCTGACCCGAAGGCCTCAACCGCGCGCCCGGCCAGCCGCGCCGGCAGCCCCGCGGTGAGCATCAGTTCGACCAGGTCATAGGCCGGCTGAGCCGCGATGAAGGCCGAGAGCAGACGTCCGGCCCGCAGTTGGCCCACCTTCGGAAGCCTGGCCAACGCCGCCGTGCTGACGTCGTCAGGAGTTCGGATGCCGGCTTCGGGTAACGCCGCAGCGAGCGTGAGCCCGAGGCCCTGCCACAACCCGGCGGCACAGAAGGCCGCGAAGACCTGTTCCTCCGAGCGGCCCGGCTGGGTCAGTGGAGCTCCTCGGGATAGCCGCTGGCGGGCGTCGACACGTCGTCGAGGGCCGATCGGATCTCCAGGGGCAACTCCACGGACAACGACTGGATGGCTGCAGTGAGCTGTCCCAGGGTTCGGGCACCCACGATCGGCGCGGCCACACCGGGCCGATTGCGCAGCCAGGACAACGCCACGGTCAACGGCGACGTGGCCAGACCGTCTGCCGCCGTCGCAACCGCCTCGACGATCCCCACCGTTCGGGGCTCGGAGAAGCTGGCCAGGTTCCGGCCCTCGGCCGCTCCGCGGGAATCGGCGGGAACCCCATGCCGGTACTTGCCGGTGAGCACGCCGCCGGCAAGGGGAGAGAAGGGCAGAATGCCCAGGCCGAGCTCGGCGCAGGCCGGCACGACCTCACGCTCGATACCGCGATCGAGCAACGAGTAGCGGACCTGGTTGGACACCAGCGGTGCTCGGCCCGGCACGGCCCGCTGCCAGGTCGCCGCCTGGGCGGTTCGCCAACCTGAATAATTCGACACCCCGACGTAACGGACCTTGCCGGATGCGACCGCGGCGTCGAGTGCCGAGAGGGTCTCTTCGACCGGCACGGACGGATCGGCGGTGTGGATCTGCCACAGGTCGATGTGATCCACCCCGAGGTTGGTCAGTGACTCATCCAGCCGCCGCAGCAGCGCCCCACGAGACGCGTCGACGAACCGTTCCTCGCCGACCCGGGTTATGCCAGCCTTGGAGGCGATGACCAGTTCAGACCGCGGGACGACGTCGGCGATCAGGCCGCCCAGGATCTGCTCGGATACGCCGGAGTTGTAGGAGACGGCGGTGTCCACGAAGGTGCCGCCTGCGTCGTGAAACGCCACGAGGATGGCCGCGGCCTCATCGGGATCGGTGCCATTTCCCCAGGTCATGGTGCCCAGGCCCAGCCCTGAGATCTTCAGCCCACTTCGTCCCAAGGCACGCGTTTCCACATCGAGCAACCTAGTGCACGGCTGGAAGGCGCCTCGGGACGCGCTCCGAAACTGGTCCACAAGTTACTCGCCAGTCGCTAAGGTGACGTTCGTGAAACTCGGACTCAATCTCGGCTATTGGGGCATGGGCAACGACCAGGACAACCTGGCGCTCGCCAGGGAAGCCGACCAGCTGGGCTACGACTGCGCCTGGGCCGCTGAGGCGTACGGATCGGATACGGCCACCGTGCTGGCCTGGGTCGGCGCCCAAACCGAACGGATCGGCCTGGGTAGTGCAATCATGCAGATCCCGGCCCGAAGCCCCGCGATGGCCGCGATGACGGCCGCGACCCTGGACAGCTTGTCCGGTGGTCGTTTCCGGCTCGGTCTGGGCGTGTCCGGTCCGCAGGTCTCCGAGGGTTGGCACGGCGTCCGATTCGACAAGCCCCTCGCCCGGACCCGCGAGTACGTCGACATCATCAACCTCGCCCTGGCGCGAAAGCGGGTGCGCTACGCCGGCGAGCACTACCAGCTGCCGCTGCCGGACGGACCCGGCAAGGCCCTGCAGCTGACCGTGCATCCAGTCCGAGATCACATCCCTATCTACCTCGCCTCGGTAGGTCCGAAGAACCTCGAACTGACCGGCGAGATCGCCGATGGCTGGCTGGCGATCTTCTACTCGACCGAGTTCGCCGCCGAGCAGCTCGCGCTGATCGAAGCCGGGCGCAAGAAGGTCGGCAAGACCATGGCCGGCTTCGACATAGCGGCCACCATGCCGCTGGTCGTCGGCGACGATGTGCAGCTGGCAGCCGACCCGGTGCGGGCCTATGCTTCGCTCTACGTCGGGGGGATGGGCAGCCGGGACGTGAACTTCTACAACCAGCTGGCCGGACGGATGGGCTACCCCGACGCCGCGGCGGAAATTCAGAGCAAGTACATGTCCCGCGAGTACGAGGCGGCGGCAGCAGCTGTTCCGTTCGAGTTCATCGACTCCACCGCCCTGATCGGACCCAGGGCGCGGATCGCCGAACGGCTGGCCGCGTTCGCCGAATCAGGGGTCACTAGTCTTAATCTCATGCCGCTCGCCCCGACCTTGGAAGAACGCCTGACCGGACTCCGCACCGCTGTCCAAGCGCTGCAGGATTCGGGGTTTGCGGAGTGAAAGTCTTCAACGACAAATACTTGTGGGTCGAACGCGAGCGCCACCGGTGAGCGCTATCGGTCCGCTCCAGGCCGTGGTCTACGGCGTGGTACAAGGTCTCACCGAATTCCTGCCGATTTCCTCCACGGCTCACCTGCGCATCGTGCAGGCGTGGTTGAACCCGGATGTCAACCAAGCGGGCTTCACCGCTTTCACCGCGGTGATCCAACTCGGGACCATGGCCGCGGTGGTGCTGTATTTCTGGCGCGAGCTGCTCCACATTGCCGTGGCTTGGCTGCGGGGCGTGCTCAGCTTCCTGCGCAAGAACGGCCAGGAGGAACGTTCGACGCTGGAATACAGGATGGGCTGGTACCTGATTCTGGCGACCCTCCCGGTCGGGATCTTCGGCCTGATCTTCTCCCATCAGATCGAGACCGGCGCCCGCAATCTATGGGTCATCTCGATCGCGCTGATCGTGATGGCAGTCATCCTCGCGATCGCCGAGAACCGGGGCACCCGTGACCGGGATGAAGAGGACATCACCACCAAGGACGCAATAGTGGTCGGGGCGGCCCAGTCCTTGGCGTTGATCCCGGGCGTCTCACGCTCCGGCGCCACGATCACAGCCGGCCTGTTCCGCGGCCTCGATCGGGTCACTGCGGCCAGGTTCTCCTTCCTGCTGTCCGTCCCGGCCGTGGTTGCGTCCGGCTTGTTCGAAGCCCGCAAGATCGGCGGGGACCAGGCGCCCGGGATGGGCGTCACGGTGGTGGCCACGGTGATGTCGTTCGCGGTCGGCCTTGCTTCGATAGCCTGGCTGATCCGGTACGTGTCCAAGCACTCCACGTTGGTGTTCATCGGCTACCGGATCGCTCTGGGTGTGCTGCTCATCGGCCTCCTAGCCGGTGGCGCGGTGTCGGCAACGTAGGCGGGGCGGATGGCGACCGTATTACTGCTGCGACATGGCCTCACAGCCATGACGGGGCCGGTTCTCGCGGGCCGATTGCCGGGAGTCCACCTCGACGAGCGGGGTCGCAAGCAAGCCGACGCAGTGGCCGAACGCCTCGGAGCGCTGAGCGTGTCCGCGGTAGTCACGAGCCCGCTGGAGCGCTGTGCGGAGACGGCCAAAGCCGTGGTCAAGATGCAGAAGTCAGCCGGTCGCAGTCCGGTCACCAAGACTGACCGACGGCTATTGGAATGCGACTACGGCGATTGGACCGGCAAGGAGATCAAGTCTCTGGCCAAGGATCCGCTGTGGCCCATCGTGCAGGCCCAGCCGTCGGCGGCCACCTTCCCGGCCGGGGAATCGATGGCGGCGATGGCGGCACGGGCGGTACAGGCCGTCCGATCGCTCGATCAGCAGTTCGCGGCAACATTCGGACCGGACGTGGTCTGGTTGGCTTGCAGCCACGGCGACGTGATCAAGGCCATCCTCGCCGACGCCCTCGGCATGCACCTGGACCTCTTCCAGCGCATCGTGGTCGACCCCTGCTCGGTCTCGGCGATCAGATACACCGATGGAAGGCCGTTCGTGCTGACCCAGAACGACACCGGCGGTGATCTCAGCCGACTCGTGCCCCCGGCGCCGGCCAAGACTTCACGAGGTCGCAAGCGCGCCGCGTCCGGCGATGCGACCGTCGGCGGTGGCGCGGGCGCAGGCAACGTTTAGGCTTGGTGCAATGAGCCGCCAGTTGTTCTTCTTCGATCAGCCGAGGCGCTTCGTCGTCGGCACCGTCGGCCAGCCCGGCGAGCGGGTCTTTTTCCTGCAGGCCTCCGACGGAGCGCGGGTAGTCAGCGTCGCGCTGGAGAAGGCGCAGGTCACCGTGCTGACCGAGCGGATGGAGCAATTGCTGGCCGAGGTGGCGACCCAGTCCGGGCTGCCGTTGCCCGACGAGGTGACGCCGGACACCGAACCGCTGGACAACCCGGTCGACGAGGAATTCCGGGTGGCCGCGATGGGATTGGCCTACGACGCCGACACCGGACTGATCGTGATCGAGGCCCAGGCCGAAGCCGATTCGACCGAGACCGCCGAGGCGACCCTGCTCGAAGACACCGACGAGGGACCGGATGCGCTGCGGGTGCAACTGGCCCATCAGGCCGCCCTCGAGTTCATCGAGCGCGCCCGCCGGGTCGTAGCGGCCGGGCGCCCGCCGTGCCCGCTGTGCCACCAGCCGCTCGATGCCGCCGGCCATGTCTGCCCGCGGCACAACGGCTATCGCCGACAAGCCCGGATCGACGTCTGATCTGCCATGACCGTGCGAGCGTGCTGGCCCGCGAACGTGCAAGCTCGCCGACGTTCGGCCGTGCGATGAGCGAGCAGCCCGGGATGGACGAACTCACGGCACCTCTGACGATGCCGGCGAACGAAGCGATCACCTTGTTACACAAGGGTGATCTCAGCATCGAGGGCCGGATCACCACTGCCTCCAACGCCACCCTGTACTGCCGCGTCGAACTCGACGGGGTGGCTGCGGCGTGCGTGTACAAGCCGGTGTCGGGGGAGCGGCCGCTGTGGGACTACCCCGACGGCACCCTGGCCGAACGGGAATACGCCACCTACTTGGTCGGCGCGGCGACCGGCTGGGACCCGGTGCCACCCACCGTTCTGCGGGACGGGCCGATGGGCTTGGGCATGGTCCAGTTGTGGATCGAAGAGGACGAATCCTTCGACATCGTCGGTGCCATCAACGCCGGCGATGTGGCAGAGCTTCGCCGGCTGGCCTTACTCGACGCCGTCGTCAACAACTCCGATCGCAAGGTCTCACACCTGCTGCCGGTTGCCAGACCGTCCGGTCTGCACATCTACGGCGTCGATCACGGGGTGAGCTTCGGTGCAGAGGACAAGCTCCGGACGGTGCTGTGGCAATGGGCGGGCGTCCGGATCTCCGACGCCGAACTGGCGGTGCTGGACCTGTTGGCTGGCCGGTTGGACGGCGACCTCGGCGAGAACCTGGCGGAGCTGCTCACCACGGCGGAGGTCCGTGCCGCGCGTTTCCGGGTTCGGCGCCTGATCCGTAGCTCCTTGTTCCCGCTGCCCCCCACCGATTGGCCGGCGATTCCCTACCCGCCGTACTGATCGTGACCTCGACGCGGGCCCACCTCACCCGGTCGCGACCAGGTCGGCCAGTCGTTGCAGGGTGCGTTGCATGCCGGCGCGGTTGCGGCGCGGAAATCCCATCAGCAGCAGGAACCACCGGTTTCTGGCGTGCCGGGCGTCCCATTGCTCGGTGACCTTCGTGCCCCCCGCCACCTCGGTGAAGAGGTACCGCCAGACGTGCCCGTTGAAGTGCCGCCAGGCCAGCGCCGACGGCTCATCGAACTCGACCACAGTGTTGAGGATCCGGTAGTCCGTCCCGAGGTGCATGTCCATGGCGAACTTGACTCCCGGACCGAGCCGTCGCGGACCGCCGGCGCGCGCCCCCTTGACAGAGCCGCCGCCGTCGATGATCGGATGCTGAGCCGGGTCGGCGACGATGTCGAACAGTCGCTGCGGATCGACGGCAATGACCTTCTCGACAGATACGAGATAGCGGGATTCGGCGCACATCGGTCCAGTCTCACGGCCCGGCGGCGCCGGCGCCACTCGGCGTGACCCGCTAGTCGGAAGGCTCACAGCCGGCAGCTACGGTTGTCCCATGCAGTCCTGGAGCGCCCCTGACGTCCCATCCCTGCCTGGCCGGGGCCGTCCACTCCGGCTGTATGACACGGCGACCGACCAGATCCGTCCGACCGCGCCGGGTCCCACGGCGAAGATCTACGTCTGTGGTATCACGCCCTACGACGCGACACATCTTGGTCACGCCGCGACCTACCTGGCGTTCGATCTGGTGCAGCGGGTCTGGCTGGACGGCGGCCACGACGTGTACTACGTACAGAACATCACCGACGTGGATGACCCCCTGCTGGAGCGCGCCCAGGACACCGGTTCGGACTGGGTCGCCTTGGCCGAGCGGGAAACCGACTTGTTCCGCCAGGACATGGCCGCCCTTCGAGTGTTGCCGCCGAAGGACTACATCGGCGTCGTCGAGGCGGTCGACGAGATCTCGGACACGGTGGCCAAGTTGCTCGCCGACGGGCATGCCTACCGGCTTGGCGAGGACATCTACGCCGGCGTCGCGGACAGTGGCCATTTCGGTTACGAATCCCGTTACTCCCGCGAGGAAATGCTTACCCTGTTCGCCGAGCGGGGCGGTGATCCGCAACGTCCGGGCAAGCGCGATGCGCTGGATGCCCTGCTCTGGCGCGGCCGTCGCGAGGGTGAACCGTTCTGGGAGTCAGCAGTCGGACCGGGCCGTCCAGGCTGGCACATCGAATGTTCGGCCATCGCGTTCAACCGCCTCGGGATGGGCTTCGACGTCCAGGGCGGTGGGTCGGACCTGCGTTTCCCGCACCACGAGCATTCGGCTGCGCACGCCGAGGCCCTGACCGGTCAGTGGCCGTTTGCCCGGCATTATGTGCACGCCGGGATGATCGGGCTGGATGGCGAAAAGATGAGCAAATCGCGGGGCAATCTCGTGTTCGTCTCGAAGCTGCGTGGCGCCCGGGTCGATCCGATGGCGATCCGGCTGGCCTTGTTGGACGGCCACTACCGCGCCGATCGGGAGTGGACCGGCGGGCGGTTACCGGCGGCCGAGACCCGGTTGGCCACTTGGCGGCGGGCCGTGCAGTGCGATCGGGCGGCTCACGGCCAGGATCTGGTGGACCGGATCCGCGACCGGCTCGCTGATGATCTGGACACCGAAGCAGCAATCTCGGCGATCGACCGGTGGGCGGCCAACACGCTCGAACGCCGGCAGGCCGCCGCGGAGGCGCAGTCACCGGCGCTGGTACGCAACGCCATTGACGCGCTGCTCGGGATCCGCCTCTAACAACCCGATCGTGTAACACCGGGCATCCTGAGCATGCCGAGCGTTACACGATCGGGTCGGGGCCGACCAGGTCGACGACGATTGCGGTCACATTGTCGTGGCCACCGGCGGCGTTGGCGGCCCGGACCAGTGCGTCGGCTGCTTCCTGGGGGTCGGAGAATTCCGCGAGGAGCTGCTCGATCTCGGCATCCTCGAGTTCGCCGGTCAGGCCATCGGAGCACACCAGGAAACGGTCTCCGGCTCGCGGCCGCAACACCCATAGATCGGCGATCGGCGGAGGGTCGGAGCCGAGCGATCTGGTGACCACATTCCGCCTGGGATGAAACCGAGCTTCTTCCGGACGCAAATGCCCCGCAGTGACCAGTTCCTGAACCTCGGAGTGGTCGACGGTGACCTGGCTGAGCTGGCCCTCAGTGAACCGGTAGACCCGTGAATCGCCGACATTGAAGACCGCCCACTGATCGTCGCCCTCGGCGGACACCACCGCCACACCGGTGACAGTGGTGCCGAGGCCAAAGCGGTCGCCGCGCTCGTGGCCGGCCCTGAGGATCGCCTCGTTCGCCCGCCAGATGGCGATGGTGATGTCCTCGGCGTGCAACGGCGACGACTCCGCGATGCGGCCGATCTCGGTGGCCGCCAGCCCGCTGGCTACCTCGCCGGCCGCGTGCCCGCCCATCCCGTCGGCGACCAGGAACAGCGATTCGGACGCCCAGAGACTGTCCTCGTTCTGGTTGCGGACCCGACCGACATCCGTGGCCGATCCCCAGTTGAGCGTGAGCATGGTTCGCGACTCCGGGCCCTCGGGTATCGCCGATGACGCGATCGCCGGCGACAGGTGGTCGATGAAGCTCGGAGTGTATTGCTACATCGATCCAGGTGGCCCGTTACCTCGGTCGCGCCGGCGCAGGTACCGCTCGAACTCCTTGGCGATGGCCTCGCCCGAAGCCTCCCGCATCTCGCCCGCGTCGTCGCGCTCCTCGAGGTTGCGGATGTACTCCTGAACGTCCTCATCCTCTTCGGCCATCTCGTCCACGAGCTTCTGCCATTCGTCGGCTTGAGCGGGCAGCTCACCCATCGGCACGGCTATGTCGAGCACTTCCTCCACCCGGTGCAGCAGGGCAATGGTGGCCTTGGGGTTCGGCGGCTGCGACACGTAGTGCGGAACGGCGGCCCAGAACGAGATGGCCGGGATGCCGACTCCCACACAGGCATCCTGCAGGACACCGACGATCCCGGTAGGGCCTTCGTAGCGAGAGCCCTCCAGCCCGAAGCGGGTGGCGCTGTCCGAGTCGTACGAGGTGCCGGTCACGGGCGTGGGACGGGTATGGGGAGCATCGGACAGCAACGCGCCCAGGGTGACGACGGTCTGCACCCCGAGCTCGGTGATGATCTCCAGGAGCTCCTCGCAGAAGCTCCGCCACCGCATGTTGGGCTCGATGCCCCGGACCAGCACCAGGTCGAATTCAGCTCCGGCCGGACGGCAGACGGACAACCGGGTGGTCGGCCAGCTGATCCGCCGCGAAACCCCCTCCACCAGGCTCACCGTCGGTCGGTTGACCTGGAAGTCGTAGTAGTCATCCGGGTCCAGCGCGGCCAGGGGAGTCGCGTCCCAGGTGAGCTCGAGATGCTCGACGGCGCCGGTCGCGGCATCGCCCGCGTCGTTCCAGCCCTCGAATGCCGCCACCAGGACCGGGTTCTGCAGCACCGGCCAGTTCGCGGGTTCTGTCATCCGCTCAGCCTACGGCCGACCGGGTCGCGGTCGTGCGACGCCGTCTGCATAAAGCGCTACGGGTCGCCGGTAGATTGTAGGGATGCCCCTAGGTCCTTCGCAGAGCCCTTTTCTCGCCGCCCTCTCCGAGCGCGTACTTGTCGGCGACGGCGCGATGGGCACGATGCTCCAGGCGGCCGACCTCAGCCTGGCGGACTTCCAGGATCTGGAGGGCTGCAACGAGATCCTCAACGTCACCCGGCCGGATGTGGTGGGCGGCGTGCACGACGAGTACTTCGCGGCCGGCGCGGACGCCGTGGAAACCAACACTTTCGGGGCCAACTGGGCAAATCTCGCCGAATATGACATAGAGCACCGAATTCGAGAGCTGGCTTTCCATGGGGCCAAGATCGCCCGGGAGGTCGCCGATCAGCATTCGACGCCGGACCGCCGACGTTTCGTGTTGGGCTCCATCGGCCCCGGGACCAAGCTGCCCAGCCTCGGGCACGTCCATTTCAGCAAGTTGCGGGATGCCTACTACGAGCAGGCCTTGGGGCTCCTCGAGGGTGGAGCCGACGCGCTGATTGTCGAAACCGCGCAGGACCTACTACAGGTCAAGTCGGCCATCATCGGTTCCCAGCGGGCCATGACCGAAGTCGGCCTGCAGATCCCGATCATCGCGCACGTCACGGTCGAGACCACCGGCACCATGCTGCTCGGTTCGGAGATCGGTGCCGCCCTGACCGCCCTCGAACCGCTGGGCATCGACCTGATCGGCTTGAACTGCGCGACCGGCCCGGCCGAGATGAGCGAGCATCTGCGTTATCTGTCCCAGCACGCGAGGATCGGTGTCTCGGTGATGCCCAACGCGGGCCTGCCGGTGCTCGGACCTAACGGTGCGACCTATCCGTTGCAACCGAGCGAACTGGCCGACGCGCTGGCGTCCTTCGTCACCGAGTTCGGACTCGGCTTCGTCGGTGGTTGCTGCGGAACGACACCGGAACACATCCGCCAGGTGGCCGACCGGGTCGCCTCCTTGCAGGCCTCGCCGCGACGGCCCGAGTCCGAGGCGGCAGTCGCGTCGCTCTACACCACTGTTCCGCTGCGCCAGGACGCCTCGGTGCTGATGATCGGCGAGCGCACCAATGCCAACGGGTCCAAGGCTTTCCGCGACGCCATGCTGGCCGCCGACTGGAACAAGTGTGTCGAGATCGCCCGGTCCCAGACCCGCGACGGTTCGCACCTGCTCGACCTCAACGTCGACTACGTGGGCCGCGACGGCGCCGGTGACATGCGGGAACTGGCCGGACGTTTCGCCACCGCGTCCACGTTGCCCCTGATGCTGGACTCCACCGAGCCCGATGTCATCGACGCCGGCCTGCAGATGCTCGGCGGCAGGTGCATCGTCAACTCGGTCAACTTCGAGGATGGTGACGGCCCCACCTCGCGTTATGCCCGGATCATGCCGCTGGTCGTGGAGCACGGCGCGGCCGTGGTCGCGTTGACCATCGACGAAGAGGGTCAAGCCCGAACGCGGCAGACCAAGGTGGCCATCGCCGACCGGTTGATCCAGGACCTGACCACCAACTGGGGGATGGCCATCTCCGACATTGTGGTCGACACCCTGACCTTTCCGATCGCTACCGGCCAGGAGGAGACCCGCCGAGACGGCATCGAGACGATCGAGGCCATCCGCGAGATCAAGCGCAAGTACCCGGACGTGCAGACCACCCTGGGTCTGTCGAATGTGTCCTTCGGCCTGAGCCCAGCGGCCCGGCAGGTTCTGAACTCGGTGTTCCTGCACGAATGTGTCGAGGCAGGCCTGGACTCGGCGATCGTGCACGCCTCGAAGATCCTGCCGATGTCCAAGATTCCCGACGAGCAGCGCGAGGTAGCCCTCGATCTGGTGTATGACCGTCGCCGCGAGGCCACTGCGGACGCGGATGCCTATGACCCGCTGCAGAAGTACCTGCGGTTGTTCGAGGGCGTCTCCACGCAGTCCTCCGCTGCATCGCGCGCCGAGGAACTGGCCCTGCTGCCGCTGGACGAGCGACTTCAGCGACGGATCATCGACGGCGAGCGCAACGGACTGGAGGGCGACCTCGATGATGCCCTGCAGGAGCAGCCGGCCTTGCAGATCATCAACGACACCCTGCTCAACGGCATGAAGACCGTCGGTGAGCTGTTCGGCTCCGGCGAGATGCAACTGCCGTTCGTGCTGCAGTCGGCCGAGGTCATGAAGACCGCTGTGGCCTACTTGGAACCGCACATGGAGAAGGCCGACAGCGGCGGCAAGGGCACCATCGTGCTGGCGACGGTCAAGGGCGACGTGCACGACATCGGCAAGAACCTGGTCGACATCATCCTGACCAACAACGGCTACACCGTGGTGAACATCGGCATCAAGCAGCCGATCAACGCCATCATCGAAGCGGCTGAAGAACACAACGCCGATGCGATCGGCATGTCCGGACTGCTGGTCAAGAGCACGGTCGTCATGAAGGAAAACCTGCAGGAGATGAACGCCCGCGGCATCGGCGAGAAGTATCCGGTGCTGCTGGGTGGTGCTGCGCTGACCCGTGCCTATGTCGAGCAGGACTTGGGTGAGCTGTTCGTGGGCGACGTCCGCTATGCCCGCGATGCCTTCGACGGCCTGCGCCTGATGGACGCCTTGATGGCCGTGCGCAAGGGTGGCGTTGCCGTCAACCCGAACGGGCCCGACGACACCAAGCTCGGTGACGAGGAAGCCCGCAAGCTGGCTGAGCGCCGGGCCCGGCGGGAGCGGTCCCTGCGGATCGCGGCCGAGCGACAGGCGGCGGAAGAGGCCGTGGTCGATCCGCTCGAGGGCACCCGATCTGACGTCGCCGCCGACGTGCCGGTTCCGACACCGCCGTTCTTCGGTTCCCGGGTCGTCAAGGGCATCCCGTTGGCCGAGTATTCGGCGCTGCTGGACGAACGCGCGACGTTCATGGGTCAGTGGGGCCTGCGGGGTGCTCGCGGCGGCAACGGACCGTCGTACGAGGATCTGGTGGAGACCGAAGGACGGCCCCGGCTGCGCTACTGGCTGGAGCGTTTCCACACCGAGGGCATCCTAGAAGCCGCGGTCGTGTACGGCTACTTCAGGTGTGTCAGTGACGGCAACAAGCTCATCATCCTGGGCGAGGACGGTCGCGAGCCGGAGTCGTTCGACTTCCCGCGGCAGCGGCGCGAGCGTCGGCTGTGCCTGGCCGACTTCTTCCGGTCCCGGGAGTCCGGGGAGACCGACGTGGTCGCGTTCCACATCGTGACAATGGGCCGGCGGATCTCGGAGTTCGCCAACGAATTGTTCGCGGCCAACAACTACCGCGACTACTTGGAGGTACACGGGCTCTCGGTGCAGCTGACCGAGGCACTGGCCGAATATTGGCACCGCAGGGTCCGGTCCGAACTGGGTTACCTGGCCGAAGATTCTGACGACCTCGACGAGATCTTCAAGCAGGGTTACCGCGGTTCCCGGTACTCCTTCGGATATCCGGCCTGCCCGAACCTCGAGGATCAGGAGCAGCTCTTCCGGCTCCTGGAACCGGAGCGGATCGGGGTGGAGTTGTCGGAGGAGTATCAGCTCGTCCCGGAGCAATCCACCTCGGCGATCATCGTGCCGCATCCCGAAGCCAAGTACTTCGCGGCCAAGTAAGGCGCTGCGAATCATGAGGAACTGCCTGGACGCCGTCCTGTGGGATATGGACGGCACCCTGGTCGATACCGAGCCGTACTGGATCGCCGCCGAGTACCGGTTGGTCGAGTCCTTCGGCGGGCACTGGAACGACGAACACGCCCACGCGCTGGTCGGCAACCCACTGCTGGTGTCCGCGGCCTACATTCGCGAGCACGGCGGCGTCGATCTGCCCGCGGAGGACATCGTCGACCGCCTGCTGGACGAGGTCATCCTGGACACCAAGCGGGAGACCTCGTGGCGCCCCGGAGTGCTCCCGCTGCTCGCCGAACTTCGCGCCGCCGGAGTGCCGTGCGCCATGGTGACCATGTCCTACCGGAATCTGGCCGAGGCCGTTGCCTCCCAGCTGCCGTCTGGGACGTTCCAGGCTCTGGTGACTGGCGACGAGGTCAGCCGCGGTAAGCCCGATCCCGAGGCCTATCTGACAGCGGCCAGACTGCTCGGCGTCGACCCGGCCCGGTGCATTGCCATCGAGGACTCGCCGGCCGGAGTCGCCTCCGCCGAGATGGCCGGCTGTGTGACGATCGCTGTTCCCAACCAGGTGCCGATCGAGCCGGCCAACACCCGGATCGTCCTCGAGTCCGTGGCCGGCGTGACCTTGGCCGATTTGCTCAGGCTGGCCGAAGATCGGGTTCCCTGTACCTGACAGGTTGTCGGGCGCACGATCCGGCGTCCTGCAGGGCTCAGACCTCGGGCACCACCACACTGCCGCGGGCGCTACGTTCCGACGTTGCGTTGGACAGGGCATCGGCGGGGAACGGCGGCGGGGTGCCGCCCTTGGCCGGGCAGAGCGCTTGGTGTGAACACCAGTCGCACAGCCGCGATGGACTCGGGCGAAAGTCCCCGGTGAGGCTTGCCTTGGCGATGGCTTTCCAGATGGCCTGCACGGTGTTCTCGAAGCGCGCGAGCTCCTCGGCGTCAGGCTGGTAGCTGAGCGTGTCCTTGTCGGCGAGGTAGATCAGGCGGAGCTGTCGAGGCACCACACGACGGGTGCGCCACAGCACCAGCGCATAGAATTTCATCTGAAACAAGGCCTTGGCTTCGAACGCTTCGCGCGGAATCGAGCCGGTCTTGTAATCGACCACCCGGATATCGCCGTCGGGCGAGACGTCCAGTCGATCGACGTAGCCCCGTAACCGCAGGCCGTCCAGCACGACCTCGACGAACTGCTCCCGCGATTCCGGCTCCAGGCGCGTGGGGTCCTCGAGCTCGAAGTAGTTGGCGACCAGTTGTCGTGCCGAGGACAGCCATGCCGTCAATTCGGCGCCTTCGCTGTCCTCGGCGAACAGTTCCGCAAGCCGGGGTTCGGCGGTCAGTAACTGCTCCCAGGACGGAGTCACTGAAGACTGAGCGGCCGCGATGGTGCGCTCGGCCGCCGGCAGGTCATACAGATGTTCCAGGACCGCGTGTACGACAGTGCCGCGCGTGGCGTCGCGGGTGGGCTTCTCCGGCAGCCGGTCGATGCTGCGGAACCGGTACAGCAGCGGGCAGGTCTTGAAGTCGGCTGCCCGTGACGGTGACAACGATCCCACGACGGCGACGGGCAACTCGAGCTCGACGGTAGCGACGGCGGTAGCGGCGGCGGTAGCGGCATCGTTAACCGCATCGGTGACGGTATCGGCAGCGGGCAGGGGATCACTCATGCCACGAGACTAGACATCGGCACCGACAGTTCCGGCCGTCACAGCCCGTGCATTCGTTTGACCGGCCACACCACCGCGAATGCACGCCCGACGATGGACGACAGCCGGATCGGTCCGAAGACCCTGGAGTCGGAGGAGTCGCACCGGTTGTCACCCATCACGAAATACTGTCGTGGCGGAATGATGACCGGCGCAAACGCCACCGTTCCCTGGCATCGGGGGTTGACGTAGGGCTCGTTCAGCGGCGTGTTCCCGATGTACACCTTGCCGGCGTGCGCGCTGACGGTTTCGCCGGGTAGACCGATCACGCGTTTGATCAGTTCCTGGTCGTTCACCGGTAGCTTGGGCGGCCGGTCGAACACGATGACGTCCTTGCGCCCGACCGAGGAGAACCGGTAGGAGAGCTTGTCGACCATCACCCGATCCGGCTCGCACGTCGGGCATCCGTGCAGGGTGGGTTCCATTGAGGCGGACGGGATATAGAACGACGCGATGACGAAGTTGCGCAGCACCAGTACCAGCACCGCGGTGGTCGCGAACAGGAGCGGATAGCGGATGAACGCCGACCGTTGGCTGCGGCGCCGGGACGGACGGATGAACGCATGCCGGGAACTTGGGCGGGCGTGGCGACCTCGGCGGCGGGCGCGGGTCGCTGCCTCGATCTGAGCCCGCAGATCCGCCGGCGACGCCTGACGCCAGGGCCGTTCGGGTTCCGCCACGGTTGGAAGGTTAGTGGTCTGAGATAGGACCAGCGATGGACCACCCGTGTCCCGCCCGGCGCCGGTTCGCAACAGCGCCCCGTGACGGCCGATCGCCGCGTGTCCAGCGGCTACCACGCGGGTCCGTACGATGTTCGGAGTGAGTAACCCCCGATCGCCGTCAGGCCAGCGCCCGATCGGCAGCGGCCGGTTACTACGGTTGGGGAGCGTCCTCGGAGTTCCGGTCTTCGTCACGCCCAGCTGGCTGCTGATTGCGGGGTTCATCACGATCAGCTATTCGGACTTCCTGCGCTCCCGCATCGCGGGGCTCTCCGCCGGCGGCTCCTACGCCTTGTCACTGGCGTTCGCGGTTGCCCTCGCGGCATCCGTGCTCGCCCACGAGTTGGGCCACACCGTCGTCAGCCGCCTTGTCGGGCTCAAGGTCGACCGGATCGTGGTGTTCCTGCTGGGCGGAGTGTCGGAGATCGACGGGGAAGCCCAACGGCCGCGTGATGAGTTTGCGATCGCCGCAGCGGGGCCGTTCGTCTCCTTCCTGTTGGCCGCCGGTTGCTGGGTCGGCAGCCTCGGGCCTTCCGCGCAGTCCAGCGCCGCCGTCATGCTGGCGCTGTTGGCATGGAGCAACCTGGTCATCGCGGTCTTCAATGTGCTTCCCGGGCTGCCACTGGACGGCGGCCGCCTGGTCCAGGCGCTGGTCTGGATGCTTGGGGGCAGCCGGAGTCGCGGCGCCGTAATCGCTGCCTGGTCCGGCCGAGTCATGGCTGGCCTGCTGGCCCTGGGGGTGCTGGTTCTCGGCGCCGTCGTGGACAACGGCCGGCCCGTTACGCTCAGCTCGCTGGGTGCGACCGCGATGGGATTCGCGGTGGCCGCCTTCCTGTGGTTCGGGGCGACCCAGACGCTTCGGGTGGAAGCCCTGGGACGTCGGGCGAGTGCCTTGCAGCTGAGCCGGCTGATCCGGCCGACCATCTTCCTGCCCTCGAGTACCCCGATTTCCGAAGCCGTCCGCCGGGCCGCTGAGTCCAGGGCAGCCGGCATTGTGGTCATCGACTCGTCCGGACGCAGCCGGGCCCTGGTTCGGGAATCGGATATCACGGGCCTCGACCCGGTGCAGCGGCCGTGGGCCACCCTCGCGGACGTGTCACGGCCGTTGGAGCCCGGCCTCATCATGGCGGACACCCTCAGCGGCGAGGCCCTGCTCTCCGCGGTTCGAGCTGTTCCGGCCAGTGAATACCTCGTCGTCGGTTCGGACGGCATCAGCCGAGGCGTCATCGCGACCAGCGACCTGGCCCGAGCGCTTGGGCTACCCCAAGGAGGACGCACCAAATGAATCCGCTGTTCCAGCCGGGCGACCGGGTGCAGCTCACCGACCCCAAGGGCCGGTTGTTCACCGTGACGCTCGACCCGGGCAAGCAGTTTCACACCCACCGGGGCGCGATCTCCCACGACGAGCTGATCGGGACGCCAGAGGGATCGGTGGTGTTCTCGGCGTCCGGTACCGGTTACCTCGCGCTGCGGCCCTTGCTGAGTGACTACGTGCTCTCGATGCCGCGCGGGGCGGCGGTCATCTATCCGAAGGACTCGGCTCAGATCGTTGCCCAGGGCGATATCCATCCCGGCGCCCGGGTACTCGAAGCCGGCGCGGGGTCCGGCGCCCTCACCTGTTCCTTGCTCCGCGCCGTCGGACCCACCGGCACGGTCATCTCTTATGAACGCCGGGAAGATCACCTCGAACACGCGCGCCGCAACGTCGACACCTTCTTCGGCCAGGCGCCCGCCAACTGGGATCTGCGACTGGCCGATCTGGCCGAGCACCCGGCCGATGAGATCGTGGATCGGGTCGTGCTCGACATGCTTGCCCCGTGGGAGGTGCTGCCGGCAGTCGGCGCCGCGCTCCGCCCCGGGGGGGTGTTGATCGGTTATGTAGCAACAACGACGCAATTATCCCGGTTGGTGGAGGCGATTCGCGCCGACGGTAGCTACGCCGAGCCGCACTCCTGGGAATGCATGGTGCGCAACTGGCATGTGGTCGGGCTGGCGGTCCGGCCGGATCACCGGATGCAGGGACATACCGCCTTCCTGCTGACCGCCCGCCGATTGGCCCCCGGCGTCACGGCACCGACCCGGCAACGGCGGCCGGCCAAGGCAACCGAGTTCGAGGAGGCGTTCGGCGTCGCATCGGAGCCGGGCACTGTCTCCGACGATGCCCCCGCCGAACCGTTCCGGCCGAAGCTGCCCTAACGAAACACGGGGTCGAAGGTCCGGGAGGCTCGAAACGGGAGTGTCGAAGCTCAGGCTTGCGGGCCGGCGACCGGCGTCCCGTCCGACACTCTGGTCACGTGGATGCAGGTGCCTGGACATTCTTTGGCCGAATCGATCACATCCAGGCGCAGACTGGCCGGCACATTGACGCGCACGCCCGGCGCGAGCTTCAGATCGCCGGCCTCGTCCTTGACGTATGCCAGGCCGTCGACGTCGAACTCGAAGACCTCAGGCGCGTACTGGACGCACAAGCCATCACCGGTGCAGAGCTCCTGATCGATCCACACTTCGAGATCTGCTGTGCTCTCTGACAAGGGACTGCCCTTCCTGTCCTCGCCGGCGTAACCGATGGGTAAACACCAGAGTAGATGCCTCGCGAATTCAACCAGCGTGTGTAGGGTGAAATTTGACCGAGGTCTCGAGGTACAGCGCGAATTCGGGAGAGTGTGCAGATGGCGGAAGATTCCGGCTACGACCGGGGCGGACAGCACGATCCGGTGGCGTTGGACGCCGCCGTGCTCGCCCAGGAGCTCGAACTGCTGCGCGCACGTCTGGCCGAATCCCCACGGCAGATGCGAGCGTTGGAGGATCGGCTCATCGAGACCCAGGCCCGGGTCGCATCCCTCACCGACCGCAACGAGCGGCTGGCTGACACCCTGCGCGACGCCCGTGACCAGCTGGTGGCGCTGAAAGAGGAGATAGACCGCCTCGCGCAGCCACCGTCTGGATACGGAGTCTTCCTGGAAGCGGTCGACGAGCACAGTGTGGACATCTTCACCGGTGGCCGCAAACTGCGGGTCGCCGTGTCGCCCGAGGTTGGTATCGAAACCCTGAAGCACGGCCAGGAGGTCATGCTCAACGAAGCCATGAACATCGTCGCCGCGCGCGGGTTCGAAAAGGCCGGCGAAGTGGTCATGCTGAAGGAAATCCTGGAGGACGGCGAGCGCGCGCTGGTCATCGGCCACACCGACGAGGAACGGGTCGTGTACCTGGCCGAGGAGCTGCGCGGCACCAAGATCCGCTCCGGCGACTCGCTGTTGATGGAGACGCGTTCCTCCTATGTCTTCGAACGGATCCCGAAGAGCGAGGTGGAAGAACTGGTCCTGGAAGAGGTTCCGGACATCGATTACACCGACATCGGTGGCCTCGCGAGCCAGATCGAGCAGATCCGGGATGCCGTAGAACTGCCGTTCCTGCACGCCGAACTCTTCCGTGAGCACCAGTTGCGGCCCCCGAAGGGCATCCTGCTTTACGGTCCGCCCGGCTGCGGGAAGACGCTGATCGCCAAGGCTGTGGCCAATTCACTGGCCAAGCAGGTGGCCAGGGTCCGGGGTGACGACGAGAAGGGCCGGTCCTTCTTCCTGAACATCAAGGGCCCGGAACTACTGAACAAGTACGTCGGCGAGACCGAGCGGCACATCCGGCTGGTGTTCCAAAGAGCCCGTGAGAAGGCCAGTGAAGGCACGCCCGTGATCGTGTTCTTCGACGAGATGGATTCGATCTTCCGGACCCGTGGCTCGGGCGTGTCCTCGGATGTCGAGAACACCATCGTCCCGCAGTTGCTGAGCGAGATCGACGGCGTCGAGGGCCTCGAGAACGTGATCGTCATCGGCGCCTCGAACCGGGAGGACATGATCGATCCGGCCATCCTGCGGCCGGGGCGGCTGGACGTGAAGATCAAGATCGAGCGCCCGGACGCCGAGGCAGCCCGGGACATCTTCGCCAAGTACATCCTCCCGACCCTGCCCATCCACCCGGATGACCTGGCCGAACACGGTGGGTCCGTTGACGCCACCGTGAATGCCATGATCCAGCACACCGTCGAGCGCATGTACACCGAGACCGACGACAACCGGTTCCTCGAAGTCACCTACGCCAACGGTGACAAGGAGACGCTGTACTTCAAGGACTTCAACTCCGGTGCCATGATCCAGAACATTGTGGACCGGGCCAAGAAGATGGCGATCAAGGATCTGCTCACGGCCGGTCAGCGCGGGATACGCGTCCAGCACCTGGCGGCCGCGTGTGTCGACGAGTTCCGCGAGAACGAGGACCTGCCGAATACCACCAACCCCGATGACTGGGCCCGCATCTCCGGCAAGAAGGGTGAGCGGATCGTCTACATCCGCACGCTGGTGTCCGGAGCCAAGGGCAGCGAGGCGGGCCGGGCCATCGACACGATCTCCAATACCGGCCAGTACCTCTAACCCGGCGATTGTGTAACACCCGGCACGGATTGCATGCCGGGTGTTACACAATCGGGCTCTGCGCGCGGTACCACGTAGCCTGAAAGACATGACAGTCACGAGAGTGATGGGCACCGAGGTCGAGTACGGCGTCAGTGTGCCCGGCAATCCGACGGCCAACGCGATGCTGCTGTCGGCGCAAATTGTCAATGGTTATGCCTCCTTGCTTCCGGGTGGGCGACGTCGTCGACCGGGCTGGGACTTCGAAGAGGAGTCACCATTGCGGGACGCCCGGGGCTTCGACCTCTCCGGCCCCAACCATGTGGCTGAACAGTTCCTCGAGGACGAAGAAGACTCCGGTCTGGCCAATGTGGTGCTGCCCAACGGCGCACGGCTCTACGTCGACCACGCCCACCCGGAGTACTCGACGCCCGAGGTGACGACGCCGCTGGACATCGTCCGCTTCGACCGGGCCGGCGAGCTCGTCATGGCGGCCGCGGCCCAGCAAGTGCAGCGACTGAGCGGCGCCACGATCACTCTGTACAAGAACAACACCGACAACAAGGGCGTCTCCTACGGAGCCCATGAGAACTACCTGATGAGCCGGCAGACCCCGTTCGCCGCGATCATCAGCCAGCTCACTCCGTTCTTCGTAACCCGCCAGGTGTTCTGCGGCGCCGGTCGGGTGGGCATCGGGCAGGACGGTCACCAGCACGGTTTCCAGATCAGCCAACGAGCCGACTTCTTCGAGGTCGAGGTCGGGCTGGAGACCACCCTGAAGCGACCGATCATCAATACCCGGGACGAACCGCACGCCGACGCGGAGAAGTACCGGCGGCTGCACGTCATCCTCGGCGACGCCAACCTGGCCGAACTCTCGACCTTCCTCAAGGTGGGTACGACCTCGCTCGTCCTCGCCATGATCGAGGGCGGCTGGCTGAGCGATGATCTTCGGATCGCCGAGCCGGTGCGTGAACTGCGCGCGATCAGCCACGATCCGAGCCTGCAGCACAAGGTGCGGTTGGCAGACGGGCGCCAGCTCACCGCGGTGCAGGTGCAGCGCGAATACCTGGATCGGGCTCGCAAGTTCGTCGATGACCGCCAGGGTGCCGACGCCGACGCCCAGACCGTGCAGGTGCTCGAAGAATGGGAGTCCGTGCTGGATCGACTGGCCGATGACCCCATGCAACTCGCGGGCGAGTTGGACTGGGTCGCGAAATTGCGCCTGCTGAACGGTTTCCGAGAACGCGACGGCCTGGAGTGGTCGTCGGCGCGGCTGCACGCGGTAGACCTGCAATACGCCGATATCCGTCCGGACAAGGGTCTCTACCACCGCCTGGTCCACCGTGGTTCGATGCGCACCCTGATCGAGCCGGCCGCGGCGGTGGCCGCGATGTCCGCTCCACCGGAGGAGACCCGCGCCTATTTCCGGGGCGAATGCCTGAGGCGGTACCCGGAGTCGGTCGCGGCCGCCTCCTGGGATTCGGTCATCTTCGACGTCGGCGCCCAGTCGCTGGTGAGAGTTCCCACACTCGAGCCGCTGCGCGGGTCCAAGGCCCACGTGGAGGAGTTGCTGAATCGGTGTGAAACCGCCGCGGCGTTGGTGGAGGAACTGCTCGGCCGCTGAACTGCGTCCGGACCGTGACACCAGATGCCGGGTAGGGCGAGCGAGCCCGGCGCCTCGCCCACTAGTGTCGTGGATAACCCGCCGGACGGCGGGTGAGGCGGAGGTGAACATGGCCAGTCATGAAGGCGGACAGACCCGGCCGTCCAAGCAACGCGAGGACGCCACCGAAGAGGTCGCGGAGCAGTCCTCGGACGTCGCCGAGCGACACGAGAAGTTGACCGATGATGTTGACGCCATTCTGGACGACATCGACGAGGTGCTCGAGACCAACCCGGAAGACTTCGTACGGAGTTTCGTGCAAAAGGGCGGCCAGTGAGTTCTCGCGATGATTCCCGCGGACTTCTTCGGTACGCGACCGACCCCGGCTCGTCCTCGTTCGTCGAGTTCCTGGCCGCCGCCGCGTCGGATCTGCTCCCCGCCAAGCGCATGAGCGGTATGGATCCGGGAGCAAGCTATCCGGCAACGCCCCACGCCACCACGATCGTGGCGGCGATCTTCGACGGCGGTGTCATCATGGCGGGCGACCGGCGCGCCACGATGGGCAATCTCATCGCCCAACGCGACATCGAGAAAGTCTTTGCCTCCGACGACTACTCCCTGGTCGGCATCGCCGGTACGGCCGGGATGGCCATCGAGATGGTTCGGCTCTTCCAGGTCGAACTGGAGCACTACGAGAAGATCGAGGGCACCCCACTCACACTGGACGGCAAGGCCAATCGGCTGTCCACCATGATCCGTAACAACCTGGGGGCCGCGATGCAGGGGCTCGCGGTGGTGCCGCTGTTCGCCGGGTTCGACGTCGACCTCAGCGGGGACGGTACGGCCACCTCCGCCGGCAAAATCTACAGCTACGACGTCACCGGGGGGCGTTACCCCGAGCAGTATTACCATTCGGTCGGCTCCGGATCGGTCTTCGCCAAGAGTGCGCTGAAGAAGCTCTGGCACCCCGGTCTGAGCGAGGACGAGGCGGTATCCATCGTCATCGAAGCGCTGTACGACGCCGCAGACGACGACTCCGCCACCGGCGGACCAGACCTGACCCGTCGCATCTATCCCGTCGTGTACTCGGCGACCGCGGACGGCGCCCGACGAATCCCAGACCCCGCATTGGACACGGTGGTACGGGCGCTCGTCGATAGACGTACGACTGAGACGGGCACCTGACCCGGCCCCGATCTGGCCCGCTAAATGTTGCCACACCTTCCGCTACCTACTTTCGCCCCAGGCCCGGTCGTCCCACCCGCCGAGCCCGCCCACCACCTCCCAACGACCGTCGGAGACCACTATGTCGATGCCGTTCTACGCTTCGGCCGAGCAGATCATGCGCGACCGTTCCGAGTACGCCCGCAAGGGCATTGCCCGGGGTCGCAGCGTGGTCGTCCTCACGTACGCCGACGGAGTGCTGTTCGTCGCGGAGAACCCGAGTTCTGCCCTGCACAAGGTGTCGGAGATCTATGACCGCATCGGCTTCGCGGCGGTCGGCAAATACAACGAGTTCGAGAACCTGCGGGTCGCCGGCATCCGGCTGGCCGACCTGCGTGGGTACTCCTACGATCGCCGGGATGTGACGGCCCGAGCACTGGCCAATGCCTACGCACAGACTCTCGGATCGATCTTCACCGAACAGCAGAAGCCGTACGAGGTCGAACTGTGCGTGGCCGAGGTCGGCTCGTCCGCCGCGGACGACCAGCTCTATCGCCTGTCCTACGACGGCACGATCGTCGACGAACCGGAGTACCTGGTGATGGGAGGGCAGGCCGATGTAGTGACGGCCGCGGTCAAGGATTCCTTCCGCGCGGGTCTGCCCCTGTCCGATGCCATCCCGCTCGCGGTAGCAGCGCTGGGCTCCGTCGGAGCGGAAAACGGCACCACTCGAGCGATCCCGGCCGAAGGGCTGGAGGTCGCCGTCCTTGACCGCAATCGTGGCAAGCGAAAGTTCCGCCGGATCACCGGTGCCGCGCTATCCAGCCTGCTTCCCGCGACGGATGTTCCAGCGACTGATGTTCCAGCGCCAGCACCGGCTGATGGGCCCTCCGAAACGTCCCTCCCGCCGTCCGAAGGCCCACAGAACGGCGCCTGACCGCACCGGGGTCAGCCTGCGGAGGTCATCCCCGCGGTGCCCAGGAAGGCCGACCCGACGCGGTCAGCCCGCGACGATGTTCTGGCCGGAGATGGCCACGGCGACGGTGGACAATCCGGTCGGGGTCGGACCGGAGATCCGGGCACCTGTCTTCGAGTCGAACGTCGAACCGTGGCACGGGCAGGCGAAAGTCGGTGCGACCGTGCAGCCCTGGTGTGGGCAGATAGCACTGAAACCAGCGACGGCACTGTCGCTGGTCCGGCTGATGATGATCTCGCTGCCGTCGGCCCCTTTGGCCGCGACGGCTGACCCAACCGGTATATCCGACAGCTTGGCCAGCACCTTCTGGGCAGCCGCGCCGGACGAACTGGACGCGGACGTACTGGTAGCACCGGCGGTCGGGACCGCCGAGGATGCCCCTCCTGCTGTCGTCGATGCGGCCGAGACTTGGGCCTGGTTCGGGGAAGGCGCCTGGCTGCAGGCGGCTAAGGTCAGGGTGGTGGCACCAGCGGCGCCGACGGCCAGCACAGTTCTACGGCTCACGCCATCGGACTGATCAGGGCGTACGTCCTGCTTGCGGGTCATCCGTATTCTCCGATTCGTTCTGGTTACTGGTTCACTTGAGCACACGACCGTCTGCTTCCGGCGGTTCACCCGCGGACCGGGGTGCGGTGCAGATCTCAGTGAACCTCTCGAGCCCCTCGGTCGTATGAATCATTGACGAAAGGATTACATGAATCGCGAATCCACATCGACCAGCGAGCGCGACCTCATGCAGACATTGCATGACGAGCACGCTGCTGCGTTGTGGGCATTCGCGGTCCGGCTCACCGGCGGGGACCGCGCGGCCGCAGAGGACGTTGTCCAGGAGACCCTGTTCCGGGCGTGGAAACAGCCGGACAATCCGGTCTTCGCGGAGCAGGAGTCGCGCGCGGCCCGGAGTTGGCTGTACACCGTCGCGCGGCGCATCGTCATCGACGAGTGGCGAGCCCGCAACGTCCGACCGGAGAAGCTGGTCGCTGACGTACCTGACCTGAGTACCGCCGACCACGCGGAACAGTTGGTCGAATCCAGGCTCATCGCGGATGCGTTGGCTCGCCTGACCGTCGAGCACCGAGCCGTCCTCGTGGAGATGTACTACAAGAGGTCCACCGTTCGAGAGGCGGCGGCGAATCTGGAGATTGCTGAGGGAACCGTGAAGTCGCGTACGCACTACGCCCTGCGCGCGTTCAAACTGGCCTTGGCCGAGATGGGGGTGAGGTCGTGACCGGCCAGCAGTACCAGGGCGCACAGCCGGACGAGGGCGGCCAACCATACGAGGATACCCAGCCGTACGCGGGGCGGCAGGTCAGTGCTGGCCTTGAGCACCATCGGTTCGCCTTCGACGATGCCGCCTACGTTCTGGGGTCGCTGGAACCAGCCGACCGGTCCGCCTATGAGGAGCACCTCGCGCAATGCCCGCTGTGCCGGTGGCAGGTGGCTGAACTGTCGGACCTGCAGGGCGTGCTCGGGCGCGCTGATCCGATGGCCTGGGTCCCGGAACCACCGCCGCAAACACTGCTGCCACGGTTGATTCGCCGGGTACGCAGCGAACAGCGCACTCGCCGCTGGCGTACTTCGCTGGTGGCTGCCGCCGCGGCATGCGTGCTCACGCTGCTCGCGGTACTGGGCGTGGTGGCCGTGCAGCGCGCCGACGGACCCAAACCGTACAGTTTCGTCGCGGTGTCTGCCCACGCGTCCCAGGTCCAGGCGAAGGTAACCCTGACCGACGCGAAGGAGCGCACCCAACTGCGAGTGGTGTGTCACGGCAAGTACGACTCGAGCGGCGGTTACCCGACCACATCCGCTCCACCAAGCGACCAGCCGTTCGATACCGGGAACTATCACGTGATCGTGATCAACCGGGCCGGCGTACGGTTCGACGGTGGTGGCTGGACGCCTGGTGGCGACGTCATCTACTCCACATCGGCGCCTTGGCCGGAGCGGGCGATCAGCAAGATTCAGATCGTGGATGCGCAGGGCGTCCCGCTGCTGCAGGTAGTCCTCTAGGACCTGCGGTCGGAAAGAATCACAAAGGTCACAGCAACTTCATTTTCGCTCCGGCCATTCCGGGCGACGACTGACTAGGCTGGGGGAGTGCAGCGACGTATCTTCGGTATCGAGAACGAGTACGGCGTGACCTGCACATTCGAGGGTCAGCGCCGGCTCAGCCCTGACGAGGTCGCGCGCTACCTGTTTCGCAGGGTGGTCAGCTGGGGCCGCTCGTCCAACGTCTTTCTCCGCAACGGCGCGCGCCTCTATCTCGACGTCGGTAGCCACCCGGAATACGCGACGCCGGAATGCGATTCGCTCACCTCGCTGGTCACGCACGACAAGGCCGGCGAGCGGATCCTGGAGGGTCTGCTGAGCGATGCCGAGAAGCGGCTCAACGACGAAGGCATTGCCGGAGATATCTACCTGTTCAAGAACAACACCGATTCGGCTGGCAACTCCTATGGATGTCATGAGAACTTCCTGGTCGCCCGGCACGGCGAGTTCAGCCGGATGGCTGACGTCCTGATCCCGTTCCTGGTCACCCGGCAGCTCATCTGCGGTGCCGGCAAG
>JAVEET010000123.1 GCA_030840295.1 Pseudonocardiales bacterium | reverse complement strand
GTTGACGATGTCGACGAGCATGAGCGCGTCGTGGTCGGGGAAATGGATGAAGATGTTGTCGGGCGAGTGGTTGGGCCCGTGGAACCCCAACTCGACGCGCTCACCGGCCACCTGAAGTGTGTAGTTCGCCCGGAACGTCACCCCGGGGGCCGGCCGGGCCGGGTCGTTGTCGCGAAGGAGCAGCCGGCGAGTGTCCTCGTGCCCGATCCGAATGACGTCGTCGCCGAAGAGGTTCGCCGCACCGGCGTGGTCGGCGTGGTGGTGTGAATAGACCAGGTGCGTCACCTTGTTCGTCGTGCGTTCTGCTACCGCGATCTCGTCCACAGCGCGGCGCAGGTTGTGTCCGATGGTCGGCGGGGCGTCGAACAGGACGACTCCGTCGTCTGTGAGGAGGAACGCCGACTGGTAGGTGCCGTCGGTCACCCAGAACAGGTTCCGCTCGACGCGGCCGACGTGATAGCCCTGCTCGTTCAGCGCGGGACCGAACGCGGCCGGTGGCACCGGCGCGTAGTCGGGCAGCGCATCAACACCGGCAGTGGCTCGACTGACAGCAGTCATCTGACTCTCCTCTGCAACCAGACGCGCCCGCTCTGGATCGCGCCATCGATCAGATAGGAACGAACAACAATTTCCATTTGCCTTGGCAAGCAACAATTAGCGAACCGAGAGATCGGCGGCCGACTAGCTCGCCAGGTCAGGCTCGTTGGACGTGGCTCGGCGAGTGCTCTAGGTGAGTCTTCAAAAAGTCCGACGCCCGGTCGAGCGCCGCTCCGGCCTCGTCGAGGACGCCCGCAAAACCTTGGAACACGTGCGGGACGCCTGGGGTGACCTCGAGCGTGACCGCGACATCTGTCGCGGCCGCCCGTCCAGCGAGCCGGAGAGCATCGCTTAGCAGGATCTCGTGCGAACCCACCTGGATCAGAAGCGGAGGCAATCCGCTGAGATCGCCGAAGATCGGGCTGATCTGCGGGTCAGAGGCGTCGGCCTTGGCTACGTACTCCGGAGCCCGAACGCGGAGGCCATCAGGGGTAAGGACCGGGTCGAGCGCCTGCTTCTCGTCCAGGGTCTCGCCCGAGAGAGTCAAATCTGCATAGGGCGACATCAAGAATGCACACGAAGGCAGGGGCGTGCCGGCCTCCCGCAAAGCGAGGAGTGTGGCCACCGCCAACCCGCCTCCAGCCGACTCGCCCGCGAAAGCGATCTGACCAGGGTCGGCGCCCTGTGCGAGCAATCCTTCATAGGCGGCTCGAGCGTCTTCGACCGCGGCCGGATAGGGATGTTCGGGAGCGAGCCGGTACTCGAGGGTGATGGCCTTGGCGCCTGTTCGCCGGACCAGCTCAGCCGCCAGCGCGACCGAGGTCGTCGCCGAGCCGATGACGTAAACGCCCCCGTGAAAGTAGAGGATCACACCCTCGGCCTCATTGCCCCTGACAGTGACCTCGATGCCGCCGATGCCGCCGATCTCTATGGGCTTCTGCTGGACATCGGCGGGCGCCGGGACCTGAGCCATCAACGCGTTGAATGTAGCCCGCAACGTCGCGACTTCTCCGCCGGTGTCGAGCCGGCCCTGGCGCAGGATGGCGTCCAACTGGCGCCGCTGCTCTTTGCCCATCAGCAGTTCTCCCATCTCGGAGTTGGCTGGCCCGACACTGTTCCATGTTGACGTCGCGCCGATACGGGGTCCTCAATCGATCGAAATCGTGACTGCACGTCGACGACCTGGTGTCGACGCTCTGCGTTCGCCACACGATCGCCTTGACCTAGGTGAGCTGTCCTCACCGGATGATGGTGATTCCCAACCCCTACGAGGTCTCAACGAGGCGCAGGGCCGGGTGGTGAGGCGTCATCGCCCCAGTCAGGCCGCCGCGGTCTCGGCCTGATCTGGCGCAGTTCGAGAAGCTCGAGGCCGAGCGCTTCGATCTGCGCAAGGACGCCGAACACCGCGGACCGATCTTCAAGCAAGCCGGTGAGCACGGTCTCGCTACCGTTCAGCTCGGACACCATTGTGGGAAAGGCGGACAGAGCGGTAGCTCCGAGCCGACCCCTTATCCGGATCGTGTACAAGCCTGGCGGTGCGACCACGGAAATGATCGTGCCGCCTTACCTAGTGAGCCGGCGACGCCGAAATCTGGTGATTGCACACGCCGACACTCCGGCTATTTCGCAGATGTTGGCGAGAGCCGGTTTGAGAGGAGCCGCAGCTGGCGCGCGCGTTGAACGGCGGCAGAGCGATCACGCGCACCGAGCTTGGCATAGACGTTGCGGATGTGAGTGTTGACAGTGTTGATCGAGACGTGGAGCTCTTGCGCGATCTCCGGCCGCGTCAGGTTTGTCGGCAGATATCCCAAGACGCGTAGCTCGCTTGGGCTGAGCTCGTCCGATTGCGATAGCGGCTCTCGGTCGGTGCTGGGCGCCGACGCGCCTCGCAGCAGGTCGACGATGTCAGCGAGAAGGGCACGATGAGCTGTTTCGTGATGCAGCAGCACGTCGAGCAGCTCCGCGGCTTCGGTCATTGCAAACGGGAAGATCAGCCGGTCCGGCTCGGCGGTCGCGAGCGCTGCCTCAGCGGCAGCAGCCGCAGCGTTTCGATCGCCCAGGCGCAGGTGCGCGGTGCCGGCGAGTAGATGCGCTTCAACGAGTGTGAACGGCTCGACCGGGGGTGCGATGTCGCGAACTTCTCGGAGTACCTCCAATGCCGTGCCGGAGTCCCCGTCCGCCATGCAGATCCATGCACGCGCGTTGGAAATGGCACCCATTCGCTCCGGTTCGGCGGAGAATCCGGCCAGCGTTGCGCGCGCCTCATCTTGCCTTCCAAGGCGAGCCTGCGTGGTTGCGAGCCATCCCGTAATCCGCGGCGCGAGAGCGTGCACACCGGTGAGTAGCGACTGCGCTTGCGCTGCCGCCGTGAATGCTTCGAGCGCCGATTGTTGCTTTCCGCGGCCCGCGTGCAACATGCCTGTCGCCAGGTGAAAAAGCACCGCGGCGGCCGGGTCTACATGTGCGGAGCCGACCTCCCAGGCGCGGCGTAGCCAGCGCTCTCCCTCGTCGAACTCGCCCATCCAGATGGCCATGCCACCGACTGCGCCAAGCGCGGGCGCGAGTATCGGTCGATCGTCCAAGCCATAACGCTCGGCCAGGGCGACCGCCTGACGGCCGCGCTCGCGTGCCGTCGCGACCGAGACCAGCTTTGACGGAAAGCCTTGATGCGCGCGGCACGCGACTTCTAGGTAGGGTCGGCCGATCGTCTGGGCGAGCGCGGCTCCCTCGGAGAGATGCCGCTCGGCGTCAGCGAGTCGCCCAGACCAGGTCTCGACGATCCCGAGATTCAGCAGCGCGACTCCCCGCAGCTCACTCCCCATCGCTTCGCTCGATGCGTCTGCAACCGAAGCATCGAGCAGCTTCACTTGCTCGATTACTTCACTGAACTGACCGCTACGCCGTGCTAGCGCCAACCGCAGGGACGCGATTGCCACCGCCAGGCGGCGGCGGCGAGTCGGCGGAGCGCTCTGGACGTGGGACTCGGCCAGCGCCAGCTGCGCAGCCGCCTCCTCCATCCGCCCCTGGTTGAGCTCAGCTGCCGCGTGAGCCAGCGCCAGGTCAGGATGATCCACCGATGCGCCCTCAGGAAACGCCTGCAAAACCGCGCGAATTTTTCCCGCTTGCCCGTCGAGCACCCACCTGAACGAGTGGTCTGCGACTAGCCGAGCGGCATCGGGCCAGTCGCCGGCCGCGACCGTGTGCCGCACCGCCTCGACGACGTCTCCGCGGTCGGCGAACCACCGCGCGGCACGGCGATGGAGGTCAGGAACCTCATCGGCCAACGTTCGGCGGAGTTCTAGGCGCAGGAAATCGGCCAGCAGCTGGTGGTAGCGAAACCAGGTGCGTTGAGCGTCGAGCGAGACAACGAACGCGTTGGCGTCCTCCAGTTCCAGCAGCATCCGCTCCGAGCCCGAGCGGCCCGCCAGCAGGTCGGCGAGTTCACCGTTCATCCGGTCGACAAGCGAGGTTCGTAACAGCATGCTCTGAACCTCGCTCGGGTGGCGTTCCAGCATTTCGGCAATTAGGTATTCCCCGATCGCCCTGTCGGTGCCCGAGAACTCTGCCACGAAACGCTCGGGATCGGGGTGACCGCTGAGCGAGATCACCGCCAGGCGAAGGCCAGCCGCCCAACCTTCCGTGCGCTGGTGCAACGCGGCCACCCCGGCGGCGGATAGGCTGATCGCGGAACCAGCAAGCAGTTCGCCCGTCTCGCGCTCGGTGAATCGTAAATCGCCGGCTCGGATCTCGGCGATGTCGTCGGCCAGCCTGAGCTGGTGCAGTCTGATCGACGGGTCCCGGCGAGACGACAGCACCACGCGCGCAGAGCTCGGCAGAATCGGGAGAAGATTTTCGAGCTGCGTCAGGGCGACAGCTGACTTCAGCTCATGGAGATCGTCGATGATCAGCTCGAGGGGTTCGACTTGCTCGGCCACCTCTGACAGGACGCTGTCGATCACCTGGTCTACGTCGAGGGCAGCGTTCGGCGCAGGTGGCGTCTCAGAATCAATCGAGCGCGCCGGGCTGCGGATCGCGTCTAGGACGGCGCACCAGAACCGCTGCTCGTTCTGCTGGTCGCGCTCGACGGTCACGAACGCGACCCGACGAAGGTTGGTCGAGCGGTCAGCCCAGGCACGCAACAGCGAAGTCTTCCCACTTCCCGGGGGCGCCGAAATGACAGTCACACGTTTGGTCACGGCGCGATCGAGCAGCTGGAGGAGATCTTTCCGTACGAGCAGTCCCCGGGCGCCCGAAACGTCTCTTGAGATCAGCTGCGGCACGTGCTCCCCGCGCTGCCTCGTCACCAAGATGGTCGTGGTCAGCCCCCGAGGTCGATCGGGAAGAAGCCCGCGTTCTCGAACAGCGGGCTCACCTCGGCCTTCGCTTCGATGTCGTCGCCATTCGAGGCCCTCCAATGCCTGCCGAACGCGGGGCCAGAGCTGCCGCCCGTGCCCGTGATAACGCACACCTTTCCTGAAACCCTGCCCGACGTTATTGTCCGCCTCGTCCCTGCGCGGCGGGCTTCTCCTCTTCCGCTATCCGCACCTCGGCGGTCAGCTTCGGGACCTTCGTGAAGTCCCAATCGCTTCTGGTCGTTTGCTGGCCACAATGATGTCATCATGGCGCTGCCGCCAGGCGTTCGAATCCTTGAATCCCTTAGTCGCGGCCGGGCCTCGTCCTCAGTCATGCTTAGGCGGAAAAATGAGCGCAGCGTCGCCACCGGTTCTCTCGTCAGGAGGGCAGTTGCTCGGTCGGGAACGCGAGCGCGCGGTACTAGACCGGCTGCTAGACGGCGTACGTGGCGGGCGCGGCGTCGTGTTGGTGATGCACGGCGAAGCGGGCGTCGGCAAAACGGCGCTGCTCGAATACGCGGTTGAGGCAGCGCGCGAGTTTCGGATCGCCCGGACGTCCGGGGTCCAAGCGGAGATGGAACTCCCGTTCGCAGCGGTTGAGCAGCTGTGTTCGCCGTTCCTCGACTTTTTGGACCGTCTGCCGCGGCCCCAGGCGAGGCCCTTGGCGTCGCATTCGGACTCATCACGGGGCCTGCGCCGAATCCGTTCCTGGTCGGACTGGCGGTCCTCGGCCTATTGTCCGAGGCGGCCGAGGAGCGGCCGCTCATGGCTGTTGTTGATGACGCGCATTGGCTGGACCATGCCTCGACGCGGGCGCTTGCGTTCGTCGCTCGCCGCCTGTTGGCGGAGAAGATCGCGCTCGTGTTCGCCGCGCGCCAGGTCGACGACGCGCTCGGGGGCCTACCGTCGCTTCACGTTGGGCCCCTGCGGCATCGTGATGCACGGGCGCTGTTGGTGTCCGTCCTGTCGGCGCGGCTCGATGAGTCCGTGCTGGAGAGGATCGTTCTCGAGACCCGTGGGAATCCGCTTGCGCTGCTGGAGTTGCCGAGGGGGCTGACGCCGACGGAGCTGGCGGGCGGGTTTCGATTGCCGGCAGCTGTGCCGCTGTCTGCCAGCATCGAGGAGAGCTTCAGACGGCGGCTGGAAGACCTTGCTGATGGCACGCGCCTGCGTTGTTGCTGGCGGAGCCGGTCGGAGACCCGCTGTTGCTGGGGCGCGCGGCCGAGAGGCTCGGAATTTCGACCCGGACCGCGGCTGCCAGCGAGATTGATGGCCTGCTCAAACTCGGAGAGCAAGTCACGTTCCGCCATCCGCTCGTGCGCTCGGCGGTGTACGGATCAGCTCCGTTGGAGCAAAGGCGCGCCGTCCATTTCGCGCTGGCGGAGGTCACCGATCGCGCGGCAGATCCGGATCGCCGGGCGTGGCACCTCGCCGCTGCAGCGTCAGTACCGGACGAGGCGGTGGCGGCCGAGCTCGAGCGCTCGGCGGGTCGTGCGCAGGCACGGGGTGGGCTGGCCGCCGCGGCGGCGTTTCTGACGCGTTCTGTCGCGTTGACGGGTGACTCCACGCGAAGGACGGACCGGGCGCTTGCCGCCGCGCGGGCGAATCTGTATGCCGGCGCATTCGATGAGGCCCTGAGGCTCCTTCCGATAGCCGAGGCAGGTCCTTCGGACGAGCTCCAGCAGGCCCAGGCGGAGCTGCTCCGCGGACAGATCGCGTTCTCTTCCAACATTGGCAGCGCCGCGCCGCCTCTGCTCTTAGGTGCTGCCCGGCGACTGGAGCGCTTCGATGTGGACCTGGCGCGCGAGACTTACCTGGACGCATGGGGCGCAGCCTGGTTCGCCGGGAGTCTGGCTACCGCCGGCGGTCTGCTCGAGGTCTCGCGCGCGGTGAGGTCAGCACCCCCCTCAACACATCCGTCGCAGCCATTTGATCTGCTCTTGGACGGTCTTGCGCTGCTTATCACCGAGGGACGCGCCGCCGCGGCGTCGGCGCTGAGACGCGCATCGAGCGCTTTTGCGGCCGCAGAGACTCCTGCCGAGAACAGCTTCCGGTGGACCGCGTTACCCCCGATACCGTCCTATGTTCTCTGGGACGATGAGAGCTGGTACGCAATCAACGCGCGTCAGCTCGCACATGCACGCGACGCGGGCGCACTGTCCCGCGTGCCAATGGGGCTGATTACAGGCGCCGTCATCGACGCCTGGTCAGGCGAGTTCGCCAAGGCCGCGGAAGCGACCGCGGAAGCCGATGCGATCGTCGAGGCGACAGGGACCCGTCTCGCGCCTTACGCGGCGATGTTGCTCGTGGCTCTTCAGGGTCGCGAAGCTGACGGGTTCACCTTGCTCGAGTCGGCGATGAACGAGGCTGCCGCTGTGGGTCAGGGATTTGCCGTCGAGTGGGGCGAGTTCGTGAAGGCGATCCTGTTCAACGGACTCGGGCGCTATAGCGAGGCGCTGGTTGCAGCCCAGCGGGCCAGCGACGGCACGCGCGAGCTGTTCATATCCAGCTGGGCGCTGGCCGAGCTGATCGAGGCGGCCTGCCGGAGCATGGCGCCGGGACATGCCGCCAGTGCGCTCGAGCGCCTCTTGGCGGACACTGCCGTCGCCGGCACCGACTGGGGGCTGGGGATCGCGGCCCGGTCGCAAGCGTTGCTGACGGACGGCGACGCGGCTGAATCGCTGTACCGCGAAGCGATCGAACGACTTGGCCGCACGCGGCTTCGGCCCGAGCTAGCGCGTGCACATCTCCTCTACGGCGAGTGGCTCCGACGTCGGCACCGACGCTTGGACGCGCGCAACGAGCTGCGGATCGCTCACGAGATGTTCGCTGGGTTTGGAATGGAGGCGTTTGCTGAGCGCGCTCGGGTCGAGGTCGAGGCCACCGGTGAGCGCGCCCGCAAACGGACAGCGCCTAGGATCGACCAGCTCACTCCGCAGGAGGCGCACGTGGCGCGCCTCGCGGTGCAGGGAAATACCAACCGGGAGATCGCCGCGCAGCTATTCATCAGCCCGAGCACTGTCGAATACCACCTACGCAAAGCGTTCCGCAAGCTCGGCGTGAAGTCACGGACGCAGCTCGCTCAACGCAGGTTCTAGTCGCCGCCGGCGAATCCCACGCACATACCCGGGCGCTGTCCTCATCGAGCCTTTCCGCCCTGCACTACAGGGCATCAAGACTCGTCTCCGGCGCCTCAACCTGGAGGGCGCCGCTCGGAACGCCGACTTCGGACGCGCGTGGACGCGAATGCCGCGCCGAACGACGGTTCCGGCGCAACCATCGCGCAGTGAGCGGATGGTGAGGTTTGCGCGTCGGGTGTCCGTGCGTTTCGACTTGTACGAGCGCCACGCAGTGAGCGGCTGAGTCCCTAGTCGGGACGCTTGATCGCCGAAGTGTTGGCTTTGGGACCGGGCGAAAGTAGGTTCGGACTATGCAAACCATCAACCTGGGTGAGGCGGACGGACTGCCGCCGGTGGACTGGGCCGGCATCGTCGAAAAGTTGGACGCGGGCTCAGCGCCAGCTGCGGACGGGATGAATTCACGCACGACGTGGTTGTCCACCGTCAACGAGGACGGCAGTCCGCATGTCACCGCGGTGGGCGCCTTGTGGCTGGACGGCACGTTCTGGTTCCAGACTGGCACGGGTACGCGTAAGGGACGGAATGTGGCGCGCGACCCGCGGTGTTCGGTCGCGGTGTCGATTCGCGATGCGGATGTCGTGTTCGAGGGGGAGGCGACGCGGGTGACCGACCCCACCGCACTAACACGCACCGCCAAGGCATGGGCCGAGCAAGGCTGGCCGGCCGAGCCCGACGAGAGTGGCTCAGGGATCACAGCGCCGTTCAACGCACCGTCGCAGGGGCCACCGCCGTGGAACGTCTACCGAATCAAGCCCCGCTCGGCGACGGTAGTCGCGTCAGCCGAACCAGGCGGCTTGACCCGGTTCCGCTTCTGAGCCGTGCGAGCCGGGAACATAGCGGATGCGGAGTGGGGTGGGACGCCAGCGGTGCTAGGCACCTCCGGCGAGACGTGGCACGATCTCGCAGGTGACCAGCAGACCCGCCGCGGCGCAGCACCTGCGCGACCTCGCCCGGCTGCGCCGCGTCCGCGATCGGATCGACCGGGAGTACGCGCAGCCGCTGGACGTCGAGGCGCTCGCCCGCGGCGCGCACATGTCGGCCGGGCACCTCAGCCGCGAGTTCCGGCTCGCCTA
>JAVEET010000103.1 GCA_030840295.1 Pseudonocardiales bacterium | reverse complement strand
AGAACATCGACCCGGTCACCGAGCTTGTCCCCGTCCGTCCGGTCGTGCACTACATGATGGGCGGCGTCAGCACGGACATCGACGGCGCGACCCCGCTGCGCGGATTGTTCGCCGCCGGCGAGACCGCGTGCGTCAGCATCAACGGGGCAAACCGGCTCGGCTCGAACTCGCTGCCGGAGTGCCTGGTGTTCGGGGCCCGGGCCGGCCGGGCCGCCGCGGAGTTCGCTGCGAGTACCAGAGAGCCACACGGGTCCACGAACACCCAAGCAGAGGATGAGCGTCGCCGTCTGGAACGACTACGGAGCCGGACGGACGGCCGTGACCGCATCGCAGACATCCGCCAGCAGATTCAACAGACCATGGAGGACGGCGCTGGGATCTATCGCGACCACGAAACGCTGGCCAAGTCGGCTGACACCCTCGGCGACTTGGCCGAGCGCACCGCGACGGTGCGGATCGACGACCACAGCGACACCTTCAACACCGAGCTCGTTGCAGCCTTGGAGCTGCAGAACATGCTCGACCTTGCGCAGGCGATCATCGCTTCCGCGTTGCAACGCACCGAGTCGCGCGGCGCGCACCAGCGCACCGACTTTCCGGCCCGCGACGACGAGCAATTCCTCGCTCACTCGCTGGCGTGGCGCGAGCCCGACGGCACGTGCCGTATCGATTACCAGCCGGTCACGATCACGCGCTGGCGCCCCGGCGAGCGGGTGTATGGAAGGTAGCTGGCAATGGCTGACACGATCACACTGCTCGTCACCCGGTACCGGCCGGACACCGAAGCCGAGCCGACAATCGCCGAGTACGAGGTGCCGCTCCGCAAGGACTGGGCCGTGCTCGATGGCTTGAACCACGTCAAGGACCAACTCGACGGCACCTTGAGCTACCGCTGGTCATGCCGCATGGGCATCTGCGGCAGCTGCGGAATGACCGTCAATGGCGAGCCGCGGCTCTCATGCGCGACGTTCCTGACAGAGTTCGCCCCGGGACCTGTCCGAGTCGAGCCGTTGGCCAACTTTCCGATCGTTCGGGATCTTGTCGTCGACATCGACGACTTCCTCCGCAAGCTTCCGACGGTTAAGCCGTGGATCGTCCGGCACGTCGACTGGGTCGAGGACGGCGAGTACCTCCAGACGCCGGACGAGCAGTCGGCCTACCAGCAATACAGCATGTGTATCAACTGCATGCTGTGCTACTCGGCTTGCCCGGTTTATGGGGTCGATCCGGACTTTCTCGGCCCAGCCGCGATTGCGCTCGCTCAGCGCTACAACCTCGACTCCCGTGACCACGGCGGGGCCGACCGGCTCGACGTGCTCGTCCACCCCGAAGGGGTGTGGGGCTGCACGTTTGTCGGCGAGTGCACCCGTGCCTGCCCGAAGGGGGTGGATCCCGCAGGTGCGATCCAGCGCTACAAGCTGACCGCGGCAATGCGGTCCGTCCGAGCGCTTTTGCTGCCGTGGGGCGCGCGATGACCGCGAGCCGGTCGCGGGCATATCGGCAAGCCGTCCCGAGATTGTGGTGGCTGCGCCGGCGTTCGTACCTGCTGTTTATGCTGCGCGAGCTGAGTTGCGTGTTCGTGGCTTGGGCGGTGTTGTTCCTGCTGCTGTTGCTCACAGCGGTCGGCAACGGGCGTGTCGACTATCAGCGATTCCTGGACTGGGCGGCGAAGCCCTGGGTGATCGCGGTGAACGCGCTCGCGCTGGCGTTTCTGGTCTTCCACTCGGTGACATGGTTCAACCTCGCGCCGAAGGCGATGGTGGTCCGGGTTCCGAAGCAGATGCTTGCCCTGGCGCCGAAGGCGATCGTGCGTCGCCTGCCGGAGGGTCGGGTCCCTGGGTGGCTGATCGTCGCACAGAACTACATTGCCTGGGTCTTTGTCTCGGCAATCGTGGCCGGGCTGGTGATGTGGAGTGGTTCGTGAGGCGCCGGGCGAGGCCGATCGAGCCGTTCCTCTGGCTGCTGTTCAGCGCCGGCGGAGTGCTGGCCGCGCTGTTCCTGCCCGTGGTGGTTTTGCTCTTCGGCGTGGTGTATCCGCTGGGCGTGATCGGCCCGCCAACCGACCCGGGCCTGCACGCGCTGACCGCGCATGCGCTGACCCGTGTCGTCATCTTCGGTGTCTGCGTGCTCTCGCTGTTCCACTGGGCGCACCGCTTCCGTTTCACCGTGCTGCATGGGCTGCAAATCGGTCGACTGGACCGGGTGGTGAGCGTGTTCTGCTACGGCGCCGCGCTCGCGGGGTCGCTAGCCGCGCTAGTCGTCCTCATGCGGATCTGACTGTCTGCGCGATTCGCTGAGACGAGCTTGATCTGGGCCGATATCGTCCGGTCGGCTGCGCAAGTCGATGCCGCGCAGACGGTCATGGATCCGCGTCGTGTCGATGCGCTCAAGCCTGGTGGTGCCCCACGACAGACAGCCACTCGATCCGCGTCGGGTTGGGTACCCCGGCCTGGCCGAGCGCGGGTCCGAGCCGGGAGGCCATGAACGCTCCTTGCGACTCTTGTGAGTCCCACACCTCGAAGACCAGGAAACTGCCGTCAGGAGCTGCCGCTCCAGTGTGGCTGAGCAGGCCGGCGGGCCAGTCTCCCGACCCGGTCACGGGATCAAGCCCAAGCAGTGTGTTGACCGCCTTGTAGTCGTCGGCGCCCACGCCCGCAAACTCGAAGAACAATGCCTCGGACATTGGTCGTTCCCTTTTCGCTAACTGCCGGCGCGGTCGCAACCTGACGCGTGGCTGGGTCCTGAACAACATGACGAGGCCTGACGCTAGCGGTCCGTGGCCGCCTGCCTCAAGCATCAACATCACCGATGCCAAGCCCAACGGCGCCTGGGTCGCCATCACCGCAGTCAGTCGCGCTGTCATCGGGCTTGGTTTCGTCGGCCAGACCCCGAGGGCGGGATGATTTTTTCCAGGTTTGCTCGGCCCGGGCCGGGTCCTCGGCAAGGCGTTCGTGGCGGTTGGCGTCGCCTCGGGCGATCAGCCGCTGATTGTTCGGGGCTTGCCGGCGGTGGATCTGGGGGGCTGCGGGGGGCGACAGCTAGACGGTGTTAGACGGGCCGACTCTTGGATGGCCGAGCCGGGTTTGACGGCGACGTCCGGGCACCGAGGACGCCAGCACCCGGGCCACCACCGATGGCCGAAGCAGCCTTCTGGTCGGCTCCACCAGGTTGAGCACGAGGTTGAAAGACCTCGCGAGCTGGACCGAGGTGTGGCTGGCCTTGACGACCCGCAGGACGTAGCGGTTGACCTGGTCCGTCCCGCGCGCCTTCGCGCCCACCGTCTTCGGATGCAGAAAGTCCGCGCCGACGGCGATCGCCCAGGGAGCGTCGATGATTCTCGCGGCCCTGCGGTGGTACCGCCGTGGCAGCTCTTCCGAACGCACCCCCAACTCGCGCACCGTATCGCCGAGCGCGTCGGCCTGCAGCGCGGCGCACGCCATGCCCTGCCCGTAGATAGGGTTGAAGCTGCATGCTGCGTCGCCGAGCGTGACGAACCCCGGCAGCAACGGACGTACCTTCTCGTAGTGCCGGCGCTGACTGGACGGGAAGCGGTACGACGCCATCGAGGACAGCGGGCCCGCGCCCTCCACGAGCTGGGCCACCGCAGGTGACAACAGGCTGCGAGCGAACGCGAGGACCTCGTCCTCGGCCGTGCCCGGAGCGTCGCCGTGCACGCCCGCCAACGTCACTATCCACCGATCGCCCTCCACGGGAAGGATCGCTCCCGTGCGGAACGACGTGGGGGGTGAGGTGGCGCAGACCAGGAAGGTGCCCTCGAAGTCGTCCGTCGAGCGCGGGAGGAAGCCGCTGGCATACGCACAGTCGATCGTCACCCGAGTCACCGGCGGCGCGAGGACCCCCGACGACTCGAGTTGGTGGGCGATGCGTGAGGAGCGACCGGAACAGTCGACGACCAGATCTGCCCGATGCAAGACTCCGCCGACCACAACCCCGGACACCCGTCCGGCGGACACATCGACCCGGTCGACGACGACGCCGTCATCGAGCCTTACGTTGTCGAGCGCCGCGATTCGGTGACGAACCACCAGCTCCAGTAAGGGCCGGGTCATGCTCAGGGCAGATCGCCCCCAGTCGCCTTGCGCGCGGTAGCCGCCGGCCTGGTAGACCCAGGCGCGGGTGCCGTCGATCCAGACCGCGCCCATCCGCTCAAGCTCGTCATCGATCCCGGGAAACCAGGCGACCAGCAGGTCCAGACCGGCGGTCAGCAGCAGATGCAGGTGCCTTCCCTGGGGCACGTGCCCCCGCGGCAAAGGGACGTCGTCGAGCCGCTCCCGCTCCATCACGACGACCTCGTCGACGAGGTCGGACAGTACCCGCGCGGTCAGGAGCCCCGCGACGCTCGCACCGACCACGATCGCGGACGTCATCCTCAAAGTCTGACCTATGTCAGCGCTCAGGAGAAGGTTCGCGTTCCGTCGAACGCACTCTGTCTGCATCATCAGTGGACGCTGTCGGGCGTCCCGATCGAGTACCTGTGCCTCAGAGTTCTGAGGCGGGCACGGGCTCCAAGTGCCTCCGCTCGACGTAACCAGGTCCCGATACGACGGTCAGTGGAGGCACGTCCTTCGCCACAACCGCACCTGCCCCAACGACCGAGTCATGGCCAATCCGCACCCCAGGCAGGATGGTGGCCGCTGCACCAATCCAGACGTCCGCTTCGATGACGATCGGTGCCACAGTGATGAACTCATAGCGCTCGGCAGGCCCGACAGGGTGCCCCTCCGTGATGAGAGTGACCTTCGGCGCAATCATCGCTCGGTCGCCAATGGTGATGCCACCGAGGTCGAGGAACGAACAGGCCTGACCCACGAAGGTCCGATCGCCGAGCTCAATCCCGTGGCCGTAGGTGCTGTAGAACGGCGGGTGGACGGTGGCTGTCTCGGGGAACGGCTTACCCAGTAGCTCGCTGAGCAGAGCCTTTCGTGACTCGATGTCGCTGAACGGCAGCACGTTCAGACGTGAGGTCAGCTCCATGGCGACTTGGATGCGATCGTAGATGGCTCGCCACTCGGGTGTCCGGGTCCGAATGCGTCGCTCCTCAAGCATGACCTCGATGCTCGCACATCCATTCGAAGGACACCGAGACCCGCCGCCGGGGCCGTCCAACTGACCTTGGCGTCCGAGCGAGTTCGTGTCGCTGCCCAAGCCATCGATCTGCGCGTACCGGCGCCGGTCTGCGGGTGCTCGTTACCGACGGTGATGCGCGCAGTTGCGGCCGATGGACAGTCTGGCAAACGGGAGGACACCTGACGTAAGAGCTGGTTCGCGCGCTCAGCAACCGCGTTTCTTCCAACCGGAGGAAGCGAAAGCCAGCCACTGATCTGATGATGTCAGGCCATCGGTGTGGTTCAGACCCCTGGAAATCTGCTGGGTCAGAAAGCCTGGTGACCGGGCGGGACAGCGTCCTCGCCGAGCCGGACAGCCCAGCCACCAAGCCTGATCAGCCGAGCCGGCTTCGAGCAAGGTCAGTACCGCCCGATCGTGCCGGAGTCGGAGACCTTCACCTTCTCCTTCCGGCACGATGATGGTTGCGTACGCGTCGAACACCGGAGGTATCGCTGCCGTGATGGTCCGGCCACTCGCGGTGCCTGATTCAATCCAAGCGACCTCGGCAGGGGTCCCAATGCGGAATGGCCTCCCGTCCTTTTCGCGCCTCACCATCGCGGAGTCCGTGTCGTCGGCCATGTCGGCATCGTAGAGGTGCCACAAGCATTCGCTCATGGCTGACGTGTTCGTTCTGATCGAGCGAGATGCCGATGAGCGCGCATCCCGGAAGGGTGGTCGTCAGGTACATAAATCCGTCGATCCCTTGGTCGGCGGAGGTACGGTTCGGTTCGGCCAGACAGGTTTGTTACTGGCTCAGGTTCGTGACTGCTCTGGTCCACGAGTCCGGCCGTCCAAGCGAGCGGACGACGGGGCTCGCGAGCAGCGGTGCGGTGCTGAGGACGACCAGCGCTGCTCCTGCCAGCGTTGCGGCACGGCCGCCGACAGATCCGACCAGCAGTCCGGCAACGGCCGGAGCGAGGGGCGATGCGGCGTTGCTGATGAAGCCCGCGGCTGAGTTCATACGCCCTTGGAGGCGGTCCGGCGTCACTGCGGACAGATACGCCGAGATTCCGGCGTTGTTGGCCGGTAGCAGCAACATACCGCCAGCCAAGAGCGATCCGATGATCACTACGTTGTGGGTCCACGCCATCGGCGTGATGATGGCCGCGAACACTAGCGTCGTCGCGGTAGTGAGCGCGCCGGTACGGGCCCGGCGAATGACGGACGGGGCGAGCGCGGCACCGAGCAGACCCGCCGCGGCAGCAATCGCGTCGACCGCGCCGATCGCGGCCGGATGGACTCCGGCCCGGATCAGGCGCAGCGTCACGGCGACGAAGACCACGGTGACCGCGAAATTGAAGGCCGCGCCCCAGATCATCAGGGTGCGGATAACCGTCTCGCGCCACACGAAGCGCAGCCCCTCGGCCAGGTCGGCGCGAAACGACCGCGCGCCTCCGGTGCTCGCCGGTGCGGGCAGTGGCGAGCGGAGTCTGGTGATCGACAGCGCCGTTATGGAGTAGGAGATGGCATCGACAAGAAAGGGCAGGCCGCGCGCGATCGAGTACAGCGCCCCTCCCAGCGGTGGCCCGCTGAGATCGACGGCGTGCCGCCGGGCTTGCAGCCGCGTGTAGGCGAGCGGCAATTGCTCCGACGGGACCACGGCCCGGACGGCGGCCGATGCGGCAGGGTCGAGGAATGAGCCGACGATACCGCCGGCAAAGCCGCCCAGCACAAGGTGGGCCAGCGTCAGATGGTGCGCGAACGTCGCACCGGCCAGGCCACCGAAGACGGCGACGCCGGCAAGGTTGCCAACGAGCAGCACGCGCCGGCGCGGCCACCGGTCGACGAGCGCTCCGGCAGGCAGGCCGGCGACGACCCGACCGAGCAGCGTGGCGGCGGTGGCGAGTCCGGCCAGCGCCGCCGAACCGGTGATTGAGTAGCCAATAAGCGGGAAGACCAGCACGCTCATAGATGAGCCGAGTTCGGAGGCGGCTTGCCCGGACCAGAGGATCGCGAAGTCTCGATTGCGATGCAGCGGTGCGCTGCTCCTGGTGAGGGCCTCGCCCATGTCTGACGCCACGCTTCGGAGCTCCTGTCTGGTGCAGACCCGGCAAATCCGGTCTATGAGCCTAACGGAGGAAGGCAATCAGTAGATCTGCTCGTGGTTGCTGACATCCCGGGCTACCGCCCCGTGCACGGGCGCCTAGACCGAGCCTCACCAGGCACCGGTCATGAGTCAATGAAACAAGTAGCCAAATTGAGTGCGTCCGCTCGGTGACGGCCTAGTCAGAACTACGCCGGAACTGAGTAGGTCGCGTTGGACTCCACCCACGCGCCAACTTCTCGATCGGCCCAGGACTGGTCGTCAGGTTCGTTCTCACAGAGTTCGACGTGAACCGTTCCGCTCGCTTCCCACTCCTGGCCTACGTACCGAAGTTTGAGTTCGAGATACTGACCGCTGCGCGACTCGCGCTTACCCCTCACAAGCCCGGTCGCGGTCAGCGGAGCGTCGAGGCGGACGACGCAGGCGGGCTTCGTGTTCTGCCCGGGTATCCATCTCGCGATGGAACCGGTCACCTCGGGACGATCACCAAGCCAGTCAGGCTTGAAGTCGTATCCACCGCTGACCGCGATGCGATCACCTACCGTAGGGCCCACACCGTACGTGCGCGCTTGGTACTGGTGGAGGCTGCCTGAAGGTTGGGACAGCTCAGGCTGTCCTGGGCGGGCCTACTATCTGCACTCCGGTGGACGCGGCGGCCGCCGCCATGGCTGCCGGGTTGAGCGCCCAGTTGCTCGGTTTCGGTGTTGCCAGGTCGTGGCCGGCAGTGCGGAAGAACTTCTCGGCTCCGGCCGGAGTGCAGATCGTCAGAAGGTCGGCGTCGGCGGTGATTCGATAGGCATGCGGTACATCTCGTGGCAGGTACACGACGCCGCCACGTTCGACCTCGTACCGCTCCTCGCCGAACCAGAACACGGCGCTGCCATCGAGAAGCAGGAATATCTCGTCCTCTTTGGCGTGCACGTGAATCGGCGAGGCATCACCAGCAGCGAGCCGAGTCCGCGCCATGAACA
>JAVEET010000084.1 GCA_030840295.1 Pseudonocardiales bacterium | reverse complement strand
CGCGACCCGACTTACCGGCACGACCGTGACCTCGAACTCGAGGCCGAGTCCGTCACCGATTGCCTCGGCAACCTGACGGGTATCGCCAAACATCGATTCGTACACCACGACTGCTCTCATCACACACACCCTCTTCGCTGACTGCTCCAGGCAACCGCATCCGCCGACGACCCGGCAGAGTCGCAAGTCCCGAACACACAGACCGAAGCTTCAAAGCCAAACCGCTGGAGTAGGTTCGCGCTCATCGAACAGGCACGAACGCGGGGGCTGCGGCGTCAACGCTGGGGTCGCTGGGTGAACCGAGCCCTGATCCGTGCCACCGCCATCTAGGCGGAATGGCGGATATTCGTCACGCATGAGCATGGCGTAAACGAGCACCCGATAGCGCTACCTGTTGAGGTCCATCACGAGGGTGAAGGAGGTCACGCGGATAGCGTCCGCCGACAAGCCGGATGACGCCGCCGATTACCGCGAGCAGGGAGATCAGTCCGCCCGCGCTGGCGCTTCACCAGCCCCTGGCTCCCCCGAAGACCCATCCGTCGGCGAACACAGCGACCACCAGGGAGTGGGGAAGCGCTAGCGGCCACCACTTGACCAGCACCAGCTCGCGGGACAGGCGCTCCCGGCAATCGACGGTGAAGGTGGCCGGATAGTCTGCGCTCTCCTTGAGGGTGAACGGCGGGTAGCGGTCGGAGCCGAAGGCGCTCAAGGCGTAGACCGAAACCCGCCAAATCCAGCGCATGAGCGCGAGGTTGAAGTCGAGGATCCCGCGCGGATAACGGCCCTTGAACAGGATGGCGAAGCCGGCGATGACAGTAAGCACCACGTCGGCGATCCACAGAAACGCGGGCACAACCACATGCGGGATGACCAGAGACCATTTAATTAGCCACTTCCACCGAGTCACATTCGGATCGAGCTCTCCATCCAGCGGGCGGGACAACTGCGGTCGGCGGTATGCATGACATGAGTACACGCAGGACGGAAGCGCCCGACAGGGCCGAACCGCCTCGACGGCCCCGGGACCGTAGCCCTGATCGCCGTCAGTTCCCGCCGTTTCCCGATACCGCGCAGCATCCAAAGCTCGCCAAGACCCGGCCAGCTCGACCGGTGCCGGGTAGCGGCAACGCCATCGATCGAGGAGCCGCCACCTCGTTGAGCTCGCGACCTGAGTCATCCAGCCGATGGCGGAATGCCCATCGGCGGACGTCAGATTCATCGCGCAAAGGGGTGCCTACACTGACGGGCCGGCCGACGTGATCAGCCTCAGAATCGTTGGAACAGCGCGCCCATCCGGATCGCCGGGCCCGGTCAGCCCCAGCCCGCCGGCGTCATACTTTTCCGTCCCGCCGCCGGGCTGAACCGCCGAAGGGTGCGCAGCGGAACGTGCAGCTGCGGATCGGCCGAAGTTGCGCGGGCATTTGGTGGGGTGGTCAATCGGCGAATCGGACGGGACGTTGGACTCTGTCACCGCAGCCGCGCCGGGCGACACGATAGACCAGGAAAATGAGTGCATTACAGCCCTACCAAGATCGAGGACCTCATGACAACCATCGTCCAGCCGCTAGGCGTCCGCGCGTCGGCCACCTCTCACTCGACCGTGCTGGCGGGTGTGTTCCTCTTCCTCGGAGGCGCGACCGTACTGATGGGGATCATCACTGCTGAAGCCCTCTACCCCGCCGCCGCCGCGTACAACACCCATACCAGCACTGTCAGCGACCTGGCCGCACTGCGACCAGAGAACATCGTCCAGCAGCCGTCGGCCACCATCTTCAACCTGACGATGATCCTGGCCGGCACTGCGATCGCGTGCGCCGGCTGGCTCCTGCACCGCGCCGGCGACAGCCGTCGCATGACAATCCCGGTCGCGCTACTCGGGCTGGGGATGGTCGGGGTCGGGTTCGTGCCGGGCAATCACTTGGCCGTCCACCAGCTTTTCGCGATGACCGCGTTTGTCGCCGGCGGCGTCGGCGCCATCCTGACGGCCAAGCTTCACACTGGCGCGCTCCGTCTGATCCATATCAGCCTGGGGATCGTCGCCCTCACAGCATTGCTTGTCGCATTGTTCTTGTTGAATTGGGGACCGGTCGCCCACCTCGGAGAGGGCGGCGTTGAACGCTGGGTCGTCTACCCCGTCGTTCTCTGGGTCGTCACCCTCGGTGCCTCCCTGGCGGCTACGGGCGGGACCGCTGGTCTCCCGACTAAGCGCCGAACCGCCGCATAACGACGCGCCACCAACGGTGTCAGTGCGACCCGCAATCGCGGAGGGCCTGCGCATCACGTAGTTGATCTCGCCGAGAGGCAATCGGAGATGTGACCGGCGGGAAGCGAGCCAGATTGGAAACGCATGCTCAACGTGCGACTTGCCGCCGCCCGCGCAGCCCTTATCGGAACTGCCGGGGCCGGTGCCCTGCTCCGCGTCCTTGGGCCGCGCTCCTCGTCGAACCGGTCGAGCTGATCAGCGTCCTCATGAGCCAAAAGATGCTGCGCGGCATTGAGACCAGGGCAGAAGGACATCCCAAGCAGAACAGCTCGCTGTGAGCCGTCCTTCGGCAATGACATCGCACGCGGACAACCGCCGGACAGCACCTCCGGCACGGGGTGGTGTTCGGCGGGATAGGCCCGCGACATACCGCTCAAGTTCACCTCGGGATAGCGCGTGAAGGTCGGAGAACCGCAACTGGGCTTGCCGCGCTTCGGGGCCCCGCCGAGGCGATTTCGCTGCCACTCCGTCGGCGATCCGACCTCTTCATGCATCGCCCATTCGTTGGTCTGTGATTTACTGGCCGACACGTGATGGCGTTGACAACGTGGGGGCTTCCATGGTTGGCGAAAACGACACACCACCGGACCGCGCCGCTGATCGCCGCGACCGGGCTGCCGATCTACG
>JAVEET010000036.1 GCA_030840295.1 Pseudonocardiales bacterium | reverse complement strand
GGCGTGATCGGGGACCGCAGCTTCGGACCAGATCCGGCTCTCGATTCTCAAGACGTCCGGTCCGCGGTCGTCGGTCTTCAACGGGGCGGCGTCCTCGCTACTCTCAAACATTGGCCGGGCCACGGCAGTACCGGTACGGATAGCCACCAGGCACTCGCGGTGATCACCGAGACCTACTCCCAATGGCAAGCCATCGACCGGCTGCCATTCCAGGCTGCCGCCTCCCTCGCGGGAAGCATCATGGTGGGCCACCTCGCATTCCCCGCGGTGGACCCGAGCAACCGGCCGGCGACGCTGTCCCCCGCCTTGGTCAGCGGCGCCCTTCGCCAGGGGCTTGGGTACAACGGTTTGATCCTCACCGACTCCCTCTGGATGCAGCCGGCAACTGCCGCCGGCACGCCGGGCAGGGTCGCGGAGCTGGCAATCACCGCGGGAAACGACATGCTCCTGATGAGCCCCGACTTGCCCAGCGCGTACCGCGCGGTGCTGTCCCGGGTCCGCGCAAATGGCTTGTTCCGGACGGCGGTGCGAAACGCGGCGCAGCGGGTACTACATGCCAAGCAAACAGTGGCCGCGACTCCGAAGACGAACATCAACTGCTGAGACCGACGGCACTTTGCGGGTGAGCGCGGTTAACGACCGTGGACGTGATGGCCGCGGAGTTCGTCGTGGTCCGGTTCATGGCAGACCCGGCCGCGAATAACAGGTACAGGGTGCTGGGTTGAGCGTCAGCTGGCTCCGGCCTGCGCGATTGCGGTCGACACGTCCTCATGCCGCCTGAAATCACAGGAACCGAAATGCCGTTCCGGTAGCAGGCAAAACCTCCCGCTGGCCAGGTGGGTCATGCCGCACCGGTGGGCGATGGCTGCCGCCGTGTTGATCTCGGTGTTGTGTCCCTCTTCCCGCACCGAATCAAGCGGGTTGAACGAGACACTGCGAAAGTTGGCCATGGTGGACCGCGGCCAGGTCTCGTCGATGGGTCCGCGCTGTTGGCCCACGACGACAACCGGACATTGAATGCGATGCAGGATCTCGGTCGGTACCGGCCCCAAGCGGGTATTCCACCGGTCCTCGCTGTGGTGGCAGCCGATTACGACCAGTTCCGCGGCACTGGCCGCTTGCACCAGCGCATCCGCGGCGTCGCCGAGGACGAGTTCGGGTTGCACGATGACCAGGGGGTAGCGGGCTCGCACCGGCTCCAGCTCGAGCTCCAGGCGGTTACCGGCTTGCTGTTGCCACTGACCGAGCAGCACGGGGTCGAGCCCGTCGAGCAGCCAGCCGTCCGGCCGGGGCCAAGCGCAGACCGCGGTCAGCACGGCGTCTCGGCGATGTGCTTCCTCGAAGGCCACTTCCAGCGCCAGTCGACCGGCTACGGCGCTCGATATTCCGACGACGATGCGTCGCGTCTGAACATGCGTTCGCAGGATCGGCGCATCGGGAACGAGCACGACGGGGCAATGAGCGTGGACAGCGACGCGGTGGCTGACCGAGCCGAGCAAGGTGTCAAAGTTGCCGCCGCGCCCGCTGCTTCCAACGACGACCAGGTCGGCATCGATGCTGAGATCAACGAGGGCGTCACTCGGCCGGGACTGGCTGAGCAGTGTAGTGACGAGTACCCCCGGTTGCTGGGCTGACGCAGTAGCGGCTTGTTGCGCGAGCAGGCGTTCGCCGAGGTCATCTAGAACCTGCATGGCAGATTGTTCCGCAGGGATCATTCCGGCGTAGGCCAGTTCAGGGCAGTGCACGATGAGCAGAGACCGTTGCCGGACTCTCGCTTCACGCGCCGCCCAGGTCAGTGCCGATTGCGCCGCGGGGGAACCGTCTACTCCGACAACAATTCTGGTGCCTGTCACGACGACTCCTTCGAACTCCATATCCCAGGTATCCGCGAACGGTGTTCGCAGCCTTCTGGTTAGTGTTCATCGTCGTCCGCCAAGCGGTGTTACGGCAGTGCCAAACGTCCCGTCCCATGCGGAATCCGGCAGATTCAACGGCGCCGAGTTTCCGCGCCGAACACCGCGGCCTGCGTCCGGCGTTGCATGCCAAGTTTGGCGAGGAGGCCGGAAACGTAGTTCTTGATGGTCTTCTCCGCGAGGAAGAGTCGCTCGCCGATCTGCTTGTTGGTCAGGCCGTCGGCGATGAGGCCCAGGATTTCGTGTTCGCGATCGGTGAGGGCGGCCAGCCGCCCATCCTCGGGTTCGCCGTCGCGCAGCCGCGTCAGCAAGCGTTCGGTGACAGACGGATCAAGCAATGATTTGCCCGCGGCGACCTGCCGAATCGCTTCCACGAGGGACGAGCCCCGGACCTCCTTGAGAAGGTATCCGGCCGCGCCGGCCATCACTGCCGCGAAGATCGCGTCGTTGTCGTCGTAGGAAGTCAGGATGAGGCAGCGAACAGCGGGCATGCTCGAGCGGATATCGCGGCAAACGTCGATGCCACTGCCATCGGGGAGTCGAGCGTCGAGGATGGCTACATCCGGGCGCGCCGCGGGAATACGGGCCAGCGCTTGCGCGGCTGTGGCGGCTTCCCCCACTACCACGATGTCCGCTTCGGCGCCGAGGAGGTCTGCGATACCGCGGCGCACGATCTCGTGATCGTCGAGTAGGAATACCCGAACTGCTTCGTGACTCTGGCTCAATTCAAGGGAATGGTCCATAATAGCCGCGTTCCTCCCGGTGCTCCGAGTTGTGCCCCGGCTTCGGTGCCCGAAGAATCGGGATCCCCCAGCGGCGAGCGAATCGTGAACGAACCGCCGTGGCATTCGGCTCGCTCGCGCAAATTGGCCAGCCCACTCCGTCGTTCGGTGTCGCCCATGCCGACCCCGTCGTCAGTGATCGCGAGGGACACCTCGGCGTTAAAAGCATGCGAGTTCGCATCGAGGTTGACGGCTACCGACTTTGCCGAGGCATGTCGTGCGACATTGCTCAGCGCCTCGCGCAGCACGGCTACGAGTTCGTCGGCGACGGCCTCGGGTACCACGGAGTCGACCGGTCCCGAGAACGTCAACCTAGGCGCGAACTGTAGCGACGGGGCGATCTCGGCTGCCACGGCGAGCAGCCGGGCACGTACCGCGCCGGTCGCCGGACCGAGCGGCCCGCGGAGTTGGAAGATCGACGTTCGGATCTGGCGGATGGTCTCGTCGATGTCGGTGACAACCCGGCCCAGGCGGTGGGCAAAGGATTCGTCGCCCAACCCGGACGCGATGCTCTGCACCGTCAGTCCGGCGCCGAACAGTCGTTGGATTACGTGATCGTGCAGATCGCGGGCGATGCGGTCCCGGTCTTCGAGCAGGGCAACCCGTTCCTGGTCTGCTCGAGCGTCAGCCAGTTCCACTGCCACCGCGGCCTGGTTGGCAAACGTGGTGGCCATCTCCAGGTCTCCGGCGGTGAACCGCGGCCTGCCATGCAACCGACCGACAACCAACGCCCCGCGGACCCGTTGGGTGCCGACGAGCGGCAGCACCATCAACGGCCCGATCGGCACGAATTCGCTCAGGTGCACGGAGTGCTGCTGTTCCAGCGAGATGTCGCCGATCAACACGGCGCGGCCGTTGTCGAGCACCAGTTGGGACACTGTGTTCTCGATCGGGTAGCTCAATCCGGTGAGTTGGTCGGCTCCGGCCCCGGTCGCTACCTCGACCATCAGACGTCCGCCCTCCGGGGTGGGCAGCACGACGTTCACCGCGTCGGCGTCGGCGATCTGCTGCAACCGACGGGCGATCACCCGCAGTGGTTCTTCACCCTCGTTGGACAACAGTTGCCGGGTGATCTCTGTCGAGGCCTGCAACCACTCCTGCCGCTTACGTGCCTCGTCGAAGAGCCGCGCGTTCTCGATGGCCACGCCGGCGCTCGCTGCCAGTGACAACACGAGCTCCTCGTCCTCGGCGCTGACCTCGCTCTGGTCGTGGCCGGTCAGATACAGATTGCCGTACACCTCGTCCCGGACCCGGATGGGCACACCCAGGAAGCTGTCCATCGGCGGATGGTCCGGCGGAAACCCGACCGAACGTGGGTCGGCTGCCATGTCCTGTAGCCGAATCGGGCGCGGGTCGTCGATAAGCGCGCCCAGTAACCCTTTGCCCTCGGGAAGGTGCCCGATGCGCGCCACCGTCTCGGGATCCATGCCGACGTGGATGAACTGCTCCAGACCACCGCCGGGTGCAATCACGCCCAGGGCACCGTAGCGGGCGTGCACGAGTTCGCACGCGGCTTCCACGATCCGGCGGAGTACCACGGGCAACGCTAGGTCTCCGACGATCATCCGGTTTGCGCGCAGCAGCCCACGCAGCCTGCTTTGCGCGCCCATCACGTCCTGGGCGCGATCCACCAGCTGGGCCAGCAGCTCGTCCAGCTCCAGGCGTGGCCCTTCCATGGACATCGGCTGGTCGGCGTCAGGTTGCGGAATCTCGGACTGCTTCATCTGTCCAGACACTAACGCCTGCGAGGACAACCGCAAGACTGTCGGCTCACGCGGACTCGACCAAGACCTCGACCAGTCGGCGCCGGCGGGTGGCGGGAGTCGCGGGAGCCCGGCCGATCCGCAGCAATATCTGCGGTTGCATCTTCAGCCGCAATTCTGTCCGCAGCAATGCACGGGTATTCGGAACCTCGATGATCTGAGTCATGGGACTGGCGGAGTAGCCGTGCCGGGTAACCTCGAGCAGCAGCCGCTCCAGGGCCTCCCCCGTTCGCAGCCAGGCAGCTGGGGTATCGGCATCGGTGCCGAGCAGCAGCAGACATTGGTTCAGGCTGGAACGGGTCTCCGTCGGCAGCGATCCGGTACCGCTGGTGTCGAAGTCGCGAATCGGGACATCGTCGTGGGCGCCGACACCGCCATGCGGTACGGCCAGAGCAGGCACGCCGTCGCCCCGTCGAGCATCGTCGGTGGTCCACGCCCGCAGCTCTGCGCGGTAGGCGGGGTCGGCATTCTCCTGCGCATCCGCTCGCTGGCTCAGGACCGAGACAACAACCCGATCCTCCGCACGCGTGACGGGCACCAACTGCGCACCCTCGATCCCGGCCACGGACACGAGCTCGCTTACGAGATCCTCGGGCACCGCGTCTTCGGCGAAACGACGGCGGTTCGTACGCCGTAGGTCGATCAGCGGGTTCAGGGCCGCGAGGTCACTGGCGGCCGCGCTCGGATCATGGACGATGGTCAGGCGGGCCAGGACATCCGGCCTGCCGGGATCCGGGAAACGCTCGACCGCACTCCGATAACCATTCGCGGCGAGTGAAACCCGGACGTTGAACAGGGCACAGCCACAGCTGATGATCATCTGTCGCCCGGCCGGGTCCAGGATGCTCAAACGCCGCTTCGGGTCAGCATGGATCTCCAGGGCATGCGTACCGACGACGAAAGTCCACGGTTGGGTGTTGTGCACTGAGGCCGCGAGCGAGCCGCGTACCGCCGCTCTGCGCAGCGATTGGATTCCGTTCGACTGGGTCAACGAGCTCATGTCATCACCGTATTCGCGGGGTTGGTTCGTACCTACGATCCCCTTGAACCTTCCTCTGTCCGACCGCGGGACAGCAGGGTCCAAGGTCCCGCAGATCTGGGCGCGAAGGTCACCCGCTGGATCGTGGTAAGCCCGGTATCGAGGTGCCGGGTCGACAGTCGGAGGGCCTACCGAAGGCGTGCTGAGTCTAGGCCGGGACCTCTTGCCGCCATGGCAGGACGAAGCCGCTGCCGAACACCTCGTCCCAGGCGTCGAAGAGTTCCAGCGCACCAGCGGCCGCGTCTTCCTCCAGCAGGTTCAACGGACCCGAGGCCACCGCTAACACCGCGTAGTAGAAGAGCGACCGGGTCTGGTCTTCCGGCGCATCCTTGTGGATCTCCAGCTCTCCGAGAGCCGCCGGAATGATCCGGTTGACCAGCTGGCTCAGGCCCGGCCGACCGCGAGCGGCAAAATCCCGTGCACCACGCACGAAGCGCTCTCGAACAGTCGCCATGTTGCGCGAGGCGACGGGAGTCTGGGTGGGCGTATAGCGCGCGGAGTTGATGACGGCACCGAGCAGAGCACTGACGACGCGGCTACCGTGCTCGACGGTGAACGGCGGCGCCAGCGGGCCGGAACCCATGGCGTAGACCGCGATGTCGTCGAGAAGCAGGACTTCGAAAGACGGCATCGCCTCGATCTCGATGGCGCGCAAACCGGCCAGGCTCGAGTCCTGCCAGTTCTGCGCGGATGGCGAGGTATCAGCCATCAGTTCGGTCATGAGCGTTCCTCCTTGAAGTCGTGTGCCGGGGCTCAGTGCCGAGGCACAGCTGGTTCAGCGACCGAGACCGCCGAGATGCTGCTTTCTACCGATCAGCTCATCAGGAGGCGGACCTGCAGCACGATGGCGATGAGCCCGACACCACCGCATACGAGATATACGGTTCTGGCATTCAGCCGACACCACAGCAGTCGCCGCCGACTGCTCGATGGCAAGACCGCCAGGTCCGAAGCCGCAGCGACCCGCAACGACAGCCACATCGACGTCGATACCAAGCAGGCAATTGCAGTAATGGCCAACATTGTCTGCGACATGATCAGCTCCTCGTCATGGCTGGGGCGCCTACCCGGTCAGAAACAGGCGGGCAAGCAGGAATCCGTTGAGTGACAGCACGATCGCGGTGATCAGCAGCCCGGCCATCGTCGTGAGAGTTCGGTTCGTGAACTGCCCCATCAGCGATCGGCGGGCGGTGAACATCATCAAGGGAATGAGTGCGAAGGGCAGACCGAACGACAGTACGACCTGGCTGGCGATGAGAGCCTGGGTGGGATCTGAGACGAGCGCCAGAACGATGAGGGCCGGCACTGAGGAAACCGCCCGGCGCAGCCAAACACTACTGTTTCGCTGCAGGAAGCCTTGCATCACGGCCTGGCCGCTGTAAACGCCAGCACATGCCGAAGCCAGACCCGAGGCCAACAGTCCGACCGCGAATACCCCGGCGAACAACGCACCTCGCGCCTGGGCAAAGGCACTGTGCACATCCGAAAGCGAGTTCCCGGCCCCGGCGGGAAGCGAGGTCGCGACCAGCAGCATGAGCACATTGACCAACCCGGCAATCCCCATGGCGATTACCACGTCACGACGCAGGAAGCGGAGCATCACCCTTGTACGAATCGAGCGAACATTCGCATCGAGGCCGCTGACCAACGAGGAATGCAGGAAGACGGCGTGCGGCATCACCGTGGCGCCGACGATCCCACATGCGAGCAGGACGCTATGGGAATCGCCGAGCCTTGGCACGAGCCCTGAGACCGCGGCAGCCGGGCTGAGCGACGAACGCGCTATCAGGTAGGCGAAGGCCAGTAGCAACACCATCAACAGCGCTACCACGACAACCGGAAAACCGTCGCGTCCTCGAATCCGCAACCTGAGAATGCATAAGGTGGTCGCTGCGACGATGAGGCCCCCGGTCAACATCGGGATATCGAACAGCAGGTTCAGCGCGATGGCGCCGCCGACGAACTCGGCCACATCCGTCATGATGACGACGAGTTCTGCGACCAGCCACAACATGATCCGCACCGGGGTGCTGCTGTTCTCGCGGCAGACCTCGGCCAGGCTGTACCCAGTGGCCAGACCTAGCTTGGCCGAAAGGTACTGCACGACCATCGCCATCAGGCTGGCGGTCACCACGGTCCAGAGAAGCAAATACCGGTAATCGGCACCGGCCGACACATTGATGGCGATGTTGCCCGGGTCGACGAACGCTACGGCGGCCACGAAGGCAGGACCGATCAGACCGAGCAGTCGGCCCCGAGCCAGAAAACCACGGCCACTGCGCGGATCGAAACTCGAAGTGACGCTGCTCGGCGGATCGGGAGGGGCCAACCGGGCGGGCGCTGGGTTCACGGCAGCCTCCCGATTCCGATAGTCGAGGTAACGTCCACGCCGGCCGATTCACGCAATGTTCGAGGGCCGGACCAGGCCCTCGGCGAGATCTCCGAAACCGGGGGCATAGATACTGCCGGGGTTTCCGAGCACTTCCTCGACGATCAGGGTCTCGGTGGTCAGCAGCAGAGCAGCGATCGAGGCGGCACTTTGCAGCGCGGATCGGGTCACCTTCAGCGGATCGATGATGCCCATGTCGAACATGTCGCCGAAGGTCCCGGTCATCGCGTTGAACCCGTGGCCGGCGGGCAGCAGACCGACCTCTGCTACTACCTCGTCACCGTCGTAGCCGGCATTGATCGCTATCCAACGGAGTGGTTCGACGAGGGCGTCCTGGACGATCCGTGCGCCAAGACCCTTTTCTTCCATTAGGTCCAGGGCATCGATGGCACCGCGTGCTTGCACCAGGGCAGTGCCTCCCCCTGCGACAATGCCTTCCTCGAGTGCGGCTCGGGTGGCCGACAGCGAGTCTTCGACCCGGTGCTGCTTCTCGGTCAGCTCGACGCCGGTCGCCGCCCCCACGTGGATCACGGCCACACTGCCCGACAGGCGGGCGATCCTGGTTTGCAACGCGTCCCTGTCGTGGTCGTTCTCGGCCCGTTCGAATTCATGCTTGAGTTGCTCGATCCGGGCCGCCACCTCGTTCTCCGGACCGACACCACCGACCAGCGTGGTGGTGCTGTCGGTGACGGTGACCCGGCGGACTTGACCCAGCTGTTCGAGCCGAACGGTGTCCAGGCTCAATCCCGCCTCGGCGGTGATCACCTGGCCGCCCATCCACACCGCCAAGTCGCTCAGTTCAGCGATCCGCCGGTGGCCGAACCCGGGGGCTCGCACGACCACCGAGCGAAACGTGTCGTGGACATTGTTCGCGACCAGCATGCCCAGCGCCGGACCATCCACATTCTGGGCGAAGATCAGCAATTGACGGCCGGACTTGGTGACCTGCTCCAGCACTGGCATCAGATCCTGGACCTTGGAAATCTTCTCGGAGGTCAGCAGCACATACGGGTTTTCCAGAACCGCTTCCATCCGCTCGCGGTCGGTGACCATGTACGGCGAGATGTATCCGTTGTCTATTTCGACGCCGTCGACATAGGTGACCTCCAGCCCGAAGGACGGCGACTCCTCGACGGTGACCACTCCACCGCGGCCGACCCGGCTGATCGCGGAGGCGATCACCTCGCCGATCTCGCTGTCGTTGTTGGCCGAGAGCGTAGCCACGCTGGCCAGATCGGCCGGTCCGCCGATGTCGCTGGCTTCAGCTTCCAACTGGGCCAGCACCGCATCGACCGCTGCCTCGATACCGCTCTTGAGCAGCATCGGGTTCGCGCCGCCGGTAACCGCGATCAAGCCTTCGCGAACCATGGCCTGGGCCAATACGGTCGCCGTCGTGGTCCCGTCACCGGCCACTCCGTTGGTCTTGGTGGCCACCTCCTTGACCAGCTGGGCACCCATGTTGGCGAAGGGATTACGCAGCTGGATCTCACGGGCGATGGTGACCCCGTCGTTGGTGATGGTGGGTGCGCCGACCAGCTTCTCGATAACCGCATTGCGGCCTTTCGGGCCGAGGGTGACTTTCACCGCGTCGGCGAGGGCGTTCACGCCCGCCTCGAGTAGTTGCCGGGCCTCGACGTCGAACCGCAAGTCCTTGGCCATGAGAATCCTTCTTCCGCTGAAGTTGAAATACAGTGAGTCGTGCTGGGGGCCGGGGATCAGGGCACCAGAATTGCCCTCCCGCGTACCGAACCGGCGTCAAGGTCATCCAGAGCACGAGCGAACTCGGCCAGCGGGTAGCTGGAGGTGTGCAGCGTGACCTTGCCCCGGGCGGCGAGCACCATCAGTTCGGCGAGGTCGTTGTAGGACCCGACCAGGTTTCCGATGAAGTTGATCTCGGCCGAGATGATGTCGATGGTCGGCACGTTCAATGTGCCGCCGTAGCCGATCACGTAGTAGTCGCCGTTGCGGCGCAGGCTGGCCACGCCGTCCTCGAGCGCGCCACCCTCACCGACGAAGTCGATGACGGCCTCCGCGCCGGCGCCGCCGGTGAGTTCAGCGATTGCCTCGACCTGATGTCCATCGGCCAGAACGGTGTGTTCGGCGCCGAGTTCGGCGGCAAGCGCGAGCGCAGCGGCGTTTCGGTCGACCACGATCATCTCCACCGAGGACAGCGCCCGCAATACCTGTACACCGATATGCCCCAGACCCCCGGCACCGATTACCAGCGCCTTGTCGCCAGGCCGCAGCTTGCGGGCCGCCTTCGCCACGGCGTGGTAGGCGGTCAGGCCCGCATCGGCGAGGGCGGCAACGTCCACCGGTTGCAATGTGGAATCGAGTTTGATCGCTGATCGCGCGGTTGTGTGCAGGTATTCGGCGTAGCCACCGTCGGTGTCGACGCCGGGGAACTTCGAAGCGAGGCAGTGCACATCGTCCCCGTCCCGGCAGGCCCGACACAAACCACAGGTCACCAGCGGATGCAGGATGACCGCATCGCCTACCGCCACATTGGTCACGGCGCTGCCGACCTCGACCACCCAGCCTGCGTTCTCATGACCGAGCGTGTACGGCAGTTCGACACCCGTCTTGGGCTCCCACTGCCCTTCGATGATGTGCAGGTCGGTACGGCAGACCCCGGCTCCACCGATCTTGACGATCACATCCAGGGGACCGCTGATCTTTGGGTCGGCCACATCTTGCAACTCTGGGGCGGAGTGGTACTTGCCCAGCTGGACTGCCTTCATTCAGATCGCCTCCTGGCCCGGTCGAAGGGGTTTTTGGTCGGCGACCGCATCGGGATACCGAGTGGTGAGCAACCCCCGGCAAAAGTGAGCGTTTCCGTCGATGCTGACCCGGACGGCGCGGGCGAACCGCAGTCGCATCGGCACCTGCTCAGCGGGTACCGGCTCGCCGCAGTCATCCACGAACAGCGCGGCGTCCTCGGCCACCGACAAGCCGATGTCGCCTCTTCGACGCAGTAAACTCGACCGCTGCTCACTTTTCGGCAGGTCACTGAGGTGCGCCGACGCGAGTCCGTCGACGGACCAGCCGGCGGCGATCAGCAGCTGGCAGGCACGTTCCAGGCATGCGGTGTGCGCCTTGCGCTGAAACGTCAGCCGTAGATCATCCAGCTCACCGGTGGCCTCAGGCCCGAACGAGCCGACGAAGCCGGCCCGACTGGCCACGCCGGCGTTGATCTCGGCGGAGTTCATGTGGTCCTCCAGCAGGACGGTGGTGGTGTGGATGCCCGGCACCGAACTCACCGCGTCGTAGGCATCGGCCACCATCAAGTAGGCGAAGTTCGGTGCGCAGAAGTAGGTAGGCAGGCGTAACCGCACCTCGGCATGACCATCGACGACCGAGGTCTGCCGGACGAAGCCGAGATCGACGATGGATTCGTCCAGCTCGGGATCGCGCACCGTGCTCAATGCGGCAGTGACGGCGCTGAGCACATCTGCCTGCAGCAGCGGGACACTCATGCCGAGGCCCCGACCGCTACCTCTGCCTCCGGCTCAGCGGGAATCTTGATCGCCAGTTCCGGGGGAACCTCGATGCCGTACATCGCGGCGGCATTGAGCCCCAGGACCTTCTTCTTGACGTCGGTGGTGAGCTGGGGGTACTCGGTCATGTCCTCCGGAATCTGGAAGTCCACGAATTTCTCGATCAGCCACTTGGGCGTCCAGAGCGCGTAGTCGCTGGAGAACTGGATCTTGTCCTCGCCCACCCAGTAGAGCAGCTCGCCGATGATCTGGGCGAAATACCGCGGCCGGGTATGAATGAACGGCATCGCCACCGCGAGACCGGCGTGCACGTTGGGCTCTTGCGTGGCGATCCAGCAGAAGTCTTCCAACCGGGGCAGCCCGCAATGCTCGACCACGAAGTTCAGGTCCGTGAAGTCGGTTGCGACCGCGTCGATGTCGGCGACATCGAAAGCATCGCGGTCCAACGGGCGGATCGTCGGGCCCTTGTGTACGTGGATGTTGGTGATGCCGAGTTCCCGACACGCTTCCATGTATCGGTACGTCCACGGATCGCTCAGCTTGTAGCCCCGCGAGTCGCCGTGCCAGTCAGCCGTGTACAGCTTGACGCCCTTGAGCCCGAAGCGTTCGGCGTCCAGCCGCAACTGGTCAAGGCCGGCCTGCTCGTCCCGAGGATCGAAGTAATGGTTATAGGTCAGCTTGTCCGGATGGGCCTGGGTCAGCGCCCACGCTTCCTCGGTCTGGCCGAAACCGTTGTGATAGAAATCTGCCAACCGCGCCGGTTGGAAAATGGCGTGGTCGACGTACCCGTCGGTGAACAGGTCCTTCATCAGGCGGTCGCCGCCGTAATAGGTGTATTCGTCGTAAGGCCAGACGACCTCGGCCGGACTGAGGTTCTTGTGGTAGTCGTAGAAGCAGTCGATGAACTGCTTGCCATGGACGTTCTTCAGGTTCCTCGCGCTACCGTCCCAGAGGGCGATGTGGGCATCCACGATGAAGTACTGCTCGCCATCCTTGCTGTACATGGCATTCTCCCTTTCCGCTATTGGAGTTGGTCTCGACCGAGCGCTCAGTCGACCGGCGTCAGGTCGAAGTCGATGTACTCGGCCGCGTCCTCGGGATTGGCGAACATGATGGTCTTGTCATCGAGGTGGACCATCCGCCCGTAATGGGTGGACATGATCTCCTCGAAGTCCGAGCCGTCGAAGTCGCTGCCCAGCGCCTCGGTGATCTCCGCGTAGTCGAAGACGATTTTGCTGCCGCCGTCGACCCGGATCATCGAGGGGTACTCGGTGATGGTGATGCCTTCTTTCTTGCCCATCACCTCGGCTACGACGTAGCCGTTCTGGTTGTTCATCAGAGTCACACCGCACATGTTCGACGAGGTCCGGTTGACATCGAAGCTGACTGATGAGCTGGTCACGTCTACTTCTCCTTCGGGGAGGTGAGGCCGAAATCGGCGATGAGGGTGTTGAAGTCAGCGGTTGCGGCTGCGAACGACTCGGCGAAGGTGATGGTGCGTTCTGAGGGCTGCGACCAGATCGGCTGCAGCTCGACCGCGGCGTGCCGGCTGACCGGCACCCATTTGTCGAGCCATGACTGCATGACGGCCCGGTTCGCCTCGCCGTACTCGGCGTCGTTGGCCAGCAGCGAGAAAAGCGCCCGGGTGTAACGCAGATCGCGGTTGTAGTCGTTCTCACCGGCGCCGATCAAGGTGGGCGTGATGTAGTCGCCGTTCCGCGCGGCGATCTGCATCAGCAGGTCGCTTCGGAACAGCACTCCGACCAGCGGTTCGAACACCACGTTGGTGGCGAAGATGGCCTCGGCCCAGTCTCCGATGGCGGTCAGCCGCTCGACGTTCTCCCGCACGCCCTGCCAGAAGGGGCTGCTTTTCCAGACATCCTTGTGCGCCTTGCCATCGAACGCCTCGATGGATTCGGACAGGTCCAGGTTGTATAGCGCGAGGTCCTGGGCGAAGCGCAGCCGGTGGACACTGTTCACACACACCGCGTTGTTGATCATATTCGTGGGCGCCGAGCGCTGCGCAGAGACGAAGACGTGCATGCCCAGACCGTGCTCGGCGTGCATCCAGGCACCGACGTTGTCGGCCACGAACCGGATCCAGGTCGGCGACCAGTGTGCGTACGCGCCGGCCTCCTTGGCGTTCTGCAGGTTCAGCTCGATCTGCCGGACGATGTTGGAGTTGTTGCGGTAGATCGTCTGCTCCCATTCCTCGTTCGGGTCGAGGAAGGCGTGCCAGTTGCCACTCTTGAGCACGGTCCAGTCCTGCGGATAGCCGCCGGGGCTCTTGGCGAAGCCGTAGAGCCAGCCCTGGCTCAGATGCCGCTCGGGATCAGGCTGGACGTCTATCGTGACGTCCTCATACACAGTCGCGCGCATCTTCTGCGGCTTGAAGTAGTTGTAGGAACGGCTGGTGGAACTGGGAAAGGTCTGCATCCCCGCCTCTGCGCCGGTGAACTCCGGCTTCGGGAAGCTCTGGGGCGCCTTCGCGGGCGCTTGCTTGACCGGTGCGTTCATGAAGTGCCTTCTCTCTGTGCGGTTCTGGGTGGGTCCGGGCTGACTCGCCCGCGGATTGGTCGACCTCGGTGGGTGTTCAGCCGGATTCGGCCGTGACGGTGAACTTGTCGAAGTGGATTTGCTCCTGCGGAACGGACTGGCCGCTCAGTAGGGCCAGCGCGGCATCGATCATCGGCGGCGGTCCGCACAGGTAGACGTCGCTGTCAGTCAAATGCGTCTCGTGCCGCTCCACTACGTCGTGCACGAAACCGGTGGTGGCCGGGTCCCAGTGATCGGGCCAGGACTCGGACAGGCACGGAATGAACGTCAGCTGCGGCAACCTGGCCTTGAGCTCGGTCAACTCGGCGTCACAGATCAGGTCCGATTCGGTCCGCGCGCCATAGTAGAAACTCATCGCCCGCTCGCTGCCGGCCTCGGCCAGTTGGCGCAGCAGTGCCAACACCGGTGCCATACCGGCACCGCCTGCGGCAAACACCAGCCGGCGGTCGGAGCTGGCTTTGAGGGTGAACGTGCCGTACGGGCCACTGACCTCGAGGCTGTCCCCGGCGGTCAGCTTGTCGGAGAGCAGACCGGAGAAGTGCCCACCGGGGTAGCGCTTGATGATGAATTCCAAGCGGCCGTCCGGGGACGCCGGTGCGGCCATCGAGAACGAGCGGTGCTCGACGTGACCCGGTATCTGAATATCCACATATTGCCCGGGGTAGAAGCGCAAGGACCCGGGTTCGGCAAGGGTCAGCACCATCCGGGTGATGTCGGAGGTGAGGTTGGTCAGCTCTGTGATCGTGGCGGTGACCGTGACCACCGGCAGCCCGGAGTGGATCATCTCCTCGTCAAAGTTGATCAGTTCAACTTCGAGGTCGGAGTAGGCGTGCGCACGGCACAACAGCACGTAGCCTTCGTCGGACTCGTAGTCGGCTAGCGCAAAGGTCGAATAACGGTCCATCTGCATGTCCCCGTCCAGCAGGAACGATTTGCAGGCTGAGCACTGCCCTTCCTTGCAGCCGTGCATCAACATCACGCCCTGCCGGAACGCGGCGTCCAGCACGGTCTCGTCCTCGGAGACCTCGATGTCGATGCCGACCGGTTCGAACCGCACATTGTGGGTCTCGCTCATTAGGCCTCCTTCAGCGGGGGAAAGTCAGGGTGCAGTCGGGCAGGACGGGGTGGCGGAGCGGAACCACCACCCCGTCCTGGTTCCGGGGAGTGGCTAGCTCAGACCTTGGCCGTTGACGGCGTCCGGTTGGGGTTCGAGCGGTACGACGAAGCAAAGGCCTCGCGCTCGGACTCGGTCATATTGTTGAGCGTCACGTTCGGACTGCCGAACTCGATGCCTCTGACGTCGTCGAGCGTCCAGAGCTTCTTCGGATCCGACAGGTCCAGGTGCGGCTGCGGGATGAGGGTCTTGCCGTCGTCGCGGACGTAGCCGAGATCGGAGATGATGTCGGCGAGATCCCGGCCGTGGTGCAGGGTCTCCCACTCCCGGTCGCCGGTGAGCCGGCCCATGCTCGGCGTCTCCCGGCCCTGGTACTCCGGACGGAACGCGACCGCGTCGGTCCAGTAGCAAGTCTCCGAACAGTACGTGCGCCACTGGTTGTCCACCTTCTCCACGACCAAGTCCTCGCGGATCAGGGCCGGTACCATGCAGGTCCAGCAGCGGTGGGGGTACTCATAGCCGACGTTCTCGAACGCGATCGGCTTGTTCTTGCCCGGGTAGGCGAGCCGGCTGTAGGCCTCCCACCAGGCACCGAACTGGTCGTACCACCCTGGGTACTTGTGTTCGAACCACTCGAAGTCCTTGTCGGTCATGGCATCGATGCGCCAGTAATTGACCGGCCAACCGGTGGCGAAGAACTGCGCTACCCGGTGGACGTAATGCTTGTTGTAGATGCGGTCCCAGGCTTCCTCGACCAGGTCGTGCGGGATAACCAGCCCGTACTTCTCCAGCGGCATCAGGTAGCTGCGGTAGTAGTCGTCATAGATCCACCGTCGCCACATCTCGGCGTAGGAGTCGCGGTCCTTGCGGCGATCCTTGGTGCCGTACTCGATGAAGGTTCCGATCGCGGCGTCCACCACACAGTGGTTGTTCCACCATGCGTAGCGCAGATCGCGCTCTAGCAACTGGCGGTTGTCTTCGTCGGCCAGGGCCATCAGCAGGATGGAGTAGCCGTTGCTGATGTGGCGCGATTCGTCGGATTGCACCGAGTGGAACACGGTCGGCAGTAAGTAGTCGCCGTTTGCGGCTGCCTCTGAGGGCATGGCCACGAAGAGGGTGTTCGTGAACGCGGTCTCGGCAACCAGCGTCAGGTAGACGTTGGCGGCGGTGATCGCGTCACCGGTGATGAAGCCCTCACCGAACTGCCGCCCGATGGTGCCGGCGTAGTTGTTGGCGAACCCCTTCTCGGTGATGTCGAAGCCGGCCGGGTCGATGTAGTGGTTCATGTACAGCCGCTTGAGGTTCATCTGAATCGTCGAGTGGCGCACCTCATCGATCATCTGCACCGCGAGCCCGTTGTGGATCTGCGGGTTGGGCACCGCATCGATGGCCAGCGGCATAGCCCGGGCCGCCGAGATCTCCGGGAACGGGATGATGGACAGGAAGAGCTTCTGCCATTCCATCCATCGCTCCTGCACCTGCCGGAACATGTTGCCCCGGATCGCGCCGTCCATCGCGCCGAAGACCCGGTTGTCCTTCTCCTCCTCCATGGGGAAATAGGAACGGAGGATCTGCTTCAATGGATCCTTTTTGGGTGATTTGTCGAACTTATAGTCGGTACCGAACCGCGTCGCCGGTGTGGCGAAGGTCGGTTCCCACGAGAGTTCGGTGATCTTCTCGTGGGCCTTGCTGAGGCTCTGTCTGCTCACCGTGTGTTCCTCCTCGATCTGAGATGACGGTCAGTTGTCGCTGGCTCCTGCGGCGTGCGGAGCGTCGAGCGACGTGAGATAGTCATTTCATCCCCGCGCGCCGCGGGCGACCGTCTCAATCTGAGATCCTCATCACGGTCTCGGCTCGTATTGTTAAAGCAGCGGGAACACCTGCGCAGCATTCATCCAGCCAAGGGTGGAGGTCGGCGAGTGCACGAACCGGACGCATTGCCAGGATTCGGCCAGCGAGCCACCGGGCACGCTCGAGAGCAATTCCTATCCAGCCAAACCGACTCCGACCTGCACGTCCGGCGGATGATCCTCGCGTCGTGGCAGCGCTCCCGCGACAGCGATGTCGGCATCGATCGGATTCGGGTCCCCTACATCCGCGATCCGGATCTCGAAGCTCCGCTGTTCCGAAGCGCAGCGCCGATTCTGGACACGCTCGGCGAGCAGCTCCAGAGCGAATCGATCAGCATCATCCTCACCGACCAGGCCGGCCTCGTCCTCGATCGTCGCTGCTCCGGGCGCGACATGGCCGAGCATCTGGATAAGGTGCGGCTGGCCCCGGGCTTCAGCTACGCCGAGGAGTACGCCGGGACGAACGGTATCGGCACCTCATTGAGCAGTGGGCGGGCAACGCTGGTCGAGGGACGTGAGCACTACGCCCACGAACTGGGCCAATTCGCCTGTGCCGGGTCACCCATCAAGCACCCGACCCGCGGCAAGGTCGTCGGCCTGCTCGATCTGACCTCCTGGAGCAACGCGCCCGGGGCGATGCTGACCGCTCTGGCGTCCGCGACCGCACGGCAGATCGAGCAGGAGCTCGTCAAACAAACCGGGATACGCGAGATTGCGCTGTTCTCGGAGTACCTGAAGGTGTGTCAACAATCGAATGGGCCGGTCCTCGCGCTCAACAACGACGTGGTGATGAGTAACAACCACCTTCGGCACCTGCTCGACCCAGCTGAGCACGAGGCTTTGATCGGCTACGCGATCGACACCATGCAGTCCGCCGAACGCGAGGCCATGCGAACGGTGGAACTCCCCACTGGGCGTTCGGCGCACCTGCGCTACACACCTGCTCACTGTGACGGCGGACCGGCAGGCGGCGTGTTCCGCATCCGGATCGGTCACGGCGCGGAACCGCAGGCGGCAGGTATGTCGGCGCGAGCGCGTACCCAGGCCGCGCCATCGCTGCCGGGACTGGTCGGCAACGGAGCGGTATGGAGGCGCTGCGTACACCAGGTCGATTCCCGATATCGGGCCGGCGACTGGATGGCGCTCGAGGGAGAGCCCGGAACGGGCAAGAGATCATTGCTGCGTGGCGTGCACCGGCTGCACAACCCGGCCGGTCAGGTTCGGGTGATGGAACCGCCTGAGGGGGGCGGGTTCGAGGCGTGGCACGCGACCTTGGCCGAAGATCTCTACCTGCCGAACGCGTTGATCGTCCTCGCCGAGGCCGATCGCCTGACCGAGGAGCAAGCTGCCGCAATCAGTGACCTGTTGATCACGGCCTCGGCAGACACCGAACCTCATGCCCGGGTCGCCATGACTATCAGGCCTGGTACGTCGACGCCCCTGCGATCGGTCTTCCCCCGCACGGTCGACGTGCCACCGCTGCGCCATCACATCGATGACATCGCCGAACTGGTCCCGCACCTGCTAGCCCAACTGCCTGATGGCGAACGTTTGAGCTGCTCCCCCAACGCTCTCGCCCAACTCTGCCGGCTCAACTGGCCGGGCAATGTGGCCCAGCTGCGCGGCGTGCTGGTCTATGTGTTGCAGCATCGACGGGCGGGCACGATCGACCTCGCCGATCTGCCGCCCGAGTGTCGCTCGACCAGCCGGCGGGTGCTCTCACCGATCGAGGCCCTGGAGCGGGATGCAATCGTGAATGCGTTACGGGACAAAGACGAAAGTCCAACTACGGCAGCGCAGCATCTTGGTATGTCACGGGCGACGATCTACCGCAAGATCCGGCAGTACGACATCGTCCTGCCGCCGTCCCACTGACCTGTTGGCTTGGTTGGCTTGGTTGGCTTGGTTGGCTTGGTTGGCTTAGTTGGCCCGTTCGCGAAGCGTCCAGCCCTATCGGCTGAGACCGATTGCCGCGCGAAGCGCTCCGAGTTGGACCCGACCGGAGTACCGCTTGCCGTCGATGAATAACGTTGGAGTGCCGCGGACATCGTCCTCAGCGCCGGCGAGGTAGTCGAATTCGACCGCCGGACGAAACGCCTGTGCGGCCTCACCCACCACCTCGCCGGCGCCGATCTGGGCCGCGTACTCCGCGAGGTCGGCATCTCGCAAGCGGTTCTGGTGCGTGAACAGCAGGTCGTGCATTTCCCAGAACAGGTCGCCGGAGGCCTCGGCCGCGAGGGCCGCGGTCAAGGCGAACGGGTGTTTGTCGAACAGCGGGAAATGACGGTAGACCAGGCGGACCGTGCCATCCGAATCGTCGATCAACTGCCGCAACACCGGTGCGGCGGCCCCACAGTACGGGCATTCGAAGTCGCCGTATTCCAAGAGCGTCGTCGGTGCTTGGGGTGATCCGTAGCTGTGTCGGTTGAGGTCTAGGACCGGCTGGAAATCAGTCACCCTGCCACGGTAACCGGCGGACGCTGACCTGAACTGCGGGGCCGGTTGCGTGGGTGAACATCGCGCACCCGCCAGGTCACCGCGGGGTACGGACGCCGGCGGCGATCATGCGAGGGTGGGATCGCGCCATGGGCCGGCGGGCAGCGGCGGCGGCCCGGTCATCTCGTCCAGGCTGCACAGCGGCAGACGTTCGCCCAGGAAACGCAGCAGGATCGAACCCAAGACCGCCGCCAGCAGCGACCCGACCAGCACGCCGATCTTGGCATCCTGGCGCAGTTGCTCGTCAGAGAAGGCGAGATCGGTGATGAACAACGAGATGGTGAACCCGATGCCGGCGAGCACCGCGCCGCCGATGAGATGACCGTAGCGCACCCGGCCAGGCAGGTCGCCGAGACCGGTCCGCAGCGCTAGCCCGCTGGCGGCGGATATTCCGAGGGCATTGCCGGCCAGTAAGCCCACGACCACGCCGATGGTCACCCCCGATGTCACCGCGGACCGCAAGGCCGTTGCGTCCAGACGTACCCCCGCGTTGGCCAGGCCGAAGGCAGGCACCACGACGAACGCGCTGATCGGGTGCAGGGCGTCCTGCAGCCGGTCGTTGGCGGGCACGGTGGCCCGGGCGGCCGAGACTGCGAGCCGGGCCCTGCCCGGGTTCGCGTGCTCGATCACCGCGCTGCCGTAGAAACGCAACTGCTCGCGTTGTTCGGCGTCGACCCGGCTGGCTGGAATGAGCAGTCCGACCAGCACGCCGGCCAGGGTCGGATGCACACCGGATGCGTAGACGGCGCCCCACAGGGCTACACCGACGAAGAGGTAGGGCGCCAACTGCCAGACCCCGACCCACCTCAGGATGGCGAGGACGATCACCAGCCCGAAAGCCACCGCGAGGGCCACCATCGACACGTGGACGGTGTAGAAGACGGCCATCACGGTGATTGCGCCGATGTCATCGACGATTGCCAGGGTCAGTAGGAACAACCGAAGCTGGTCCGGACAGCGAGGCCCGAACAGGGCGAGTATCCCGATCAGAAAGGCGGTGTCCGTCGACATCGGGATACCCCAGCCGGCTGCCGCCGGACCGCTGTGCTCGAACGCGAGATAGAGCAGGGCGGGTACGACCAGTCCGCCGACTGCTCCCATGGCCGGCACGATCACGGCGCGCCGGTTGCGCAACTCGCCGACGGTCACCTCGCGGCTGATCTCCAGGCCGACCACGAGGAAGAAGATGGCCATCGCCCCGTCGTTGACCCAGTGGCGGACATCCAGCGACATCGAGAGGTTCCCGGCCTGCACCAGCGTCCGGGTGCTCCACAAGGTCTCATACCCGGCTCCGGGCAGGTTGGCCCAAACCAGAGCCAACACGGTGGTTGCCAGCAGCAGGATCGCTCCGCCGGCTTCGGTGGCCAGGAACCGCACCAGTGCCGGGGACACGTAGGGAAGCGGCAGGCTGATCCGTCGAGGGGGCCCGGGGCGCCCGGGTCGGGCCAGAAAGCTTTCGGTGCTCACAACCACGTCCTGTCACTGACGGCACAACCAGCGCGCACCTGTCCAGTCATTGTTCCCTGCCGTCCACCCTCTGACAGCTGGGCAGCCGGCTACGGGGTCCGTGTGTGGCTAGCATGACGTGGCCGGGTCGTCGAGGGAGGTTCGAATGCGGGTGCCTCGGCTGTCCATGGTGTCAGCGGCGACTGCGGCGGTTGTGGCCGTCGGGGGCATCGCCGCCCTGATCATCGGAGTCGCGGTGAAGTACGGCGTGACGTTGGAGTGGTCGTCGGTTGACACGAGCAGGGCGACGTCGGTTCCGTCGTGCGATTGGCCGTTACAGGTCCAAGGCGAGGGGACGCATGAGCAGGCCGGGTTGATCCGCTGCTACGTGCGTGCCGTTGCGCACCGCGACCTCACCACGCTCAGCCAACTCGTCACCAACATGGGCAAGCTTCCGACGATGCACCCCTCAGACGTCCGCCAATCCCGTGACGCGCTGAGCGGTACCGCAACCGCCACCTTCACGCCCAACAACGCAAGTAGCGCCGACATGAACGCCGTCATCCGATATGCCGACGGCGCAGTCGTATACCTCGACCTACAGCTGGCAAACGTGATGTCTGCCCACTCCTGGCGCGTGGCGTGGTTCGAAATTTCCCCGCACCCCATCCCCCACACCGGCGGTTGACTCGCCCGACGCGATTGGCGGACGCAGACAGTCCCGAGCCCTACAGCTCCGAGCACTCGGGACCTTGACGCTTCAGTGACCGGCGCGAGCCCGGCCGGCCGTCCGGACATTCCCATCAGGACGTCCTTGCCGAAGCTCGCTACCGTGCCTTGGGCATGGTGGCCGGTATCGATGGCATCCAGATCGGACCGAATTCACGCGGATTCGCTTGGGCCCGAGCAACCACGCCAGGCTCGCGCAGAAGTTGGCAATGGCGGCCTTGGTCGCCGCCTGGCCAGGGCAAGCGTCGGCGAGGGTATGTCGGAGTTGACCGATGAGCTCTCGATAATCGCTGAACCGCGTGGCACCTGAGGAACCGCCGCCTTGCACAGGCGAAACATCGCCGCGATGTCGGCCGCGAACGTGTAGCCCCATTCTCTCGTCGCGAATTTCCGCTGCGATCCATGAGTCATCTGGAACGCCGCATCGTTGACCAGCGCATCTACCCTTGCCGAACTCCTCGACCGCTCTGGCGATGATGTCGCCGCATTGATGCGGATCGGACCGGGTCTGCACTTAAGCCGGGTACTCACCTTGCATACCGGGCAGTGCCACGTACAGCGGCTACATGATTGCGCTGCTGGACCACATCGAGCAGGGCGGCTGGCTCGGAACGGATCATCACCCACCAGCTCCCCCAGGAGCAGGCTCCGCACGGTTATGACATCTTCAAGCACAAGCGGAACAACTGCGAGAAGGTGGTCCTGAAGGCCTGAGCCGCTGAGGTCTGAGGCATCGAGGTCGGCTCAGCGATCCGGCCTACCCGGTCCGCCCGGCTGTGATAACAATGTTCCAGACGTGGTCTCGAGCAAACGGGCGATCGTCGGCCTCGTTGTCTTCGGGCGCGAACGATAAGACCGGGACTGACGAGCGCCCCGGTCGGTCAGGATCTGGCATGGATCATTCACGCGCCCCGGTTCTGCAGGCACTGCAGCTCTTCCGCGATCGCGGGGACACGGTGTTGCTCGCCCGCCTACCATTTCACCGGGACCTGCTTGATGTCGTCAATCGGGCAGCGCTGGACTATCGGGTCAGCGGGGTTCAGTCGGGCACGCTGATCCCAGACGCGGCGGCCGCGAGGCTGGACGCGATCAGGCTGGTCGCCGCCGGATGACCGAACTGCGAGCCGGCCTCGGGTTGACGTGCGGGCCAGGCCCAACCACCGTCCGGCCGAAGCGTCGTACGCGTCAGCTGGTAGCTGCCGTCGCAGGCGTTGCGCTGACCGCCGTCGCCGGATGTGGGGGTGGATCCGGATCGCGACCAATCGCCTCGCCGACGGCCACGAGCGTTCGGTCTGCATTGACCTCACCTACCGGATCCATCCGCAGCTCCGGTCCTCCGGCATCGTCGGCGTCCAGCACGCTGGGATTGGGGGCGAACGGAGTTCCCCAGTTCGATCACATCGTGGTCGTCGTGATGGAGAATCATGCGTACAGCGAAATTCTCGGCCAACCGGACGCGCCGTATCTCAATAGCCTGGCTCGCTCCGGGGCCGTGCTGACCCAGTCTTATGCCGTGACACATCCGAGCGAACCGAACTACCTTGCCCTGTTCTCCGGTTCGACCCAGGGCTTGTCGGATGATTCGTGTCCGCATACCTTCGACGGCCCCAATCTGGCCGTCGCGCTGCATGCCGCGGGACGGACTTTCGGTGCGTACTCCGAAGATCTGCCCTCGGTGGGATTTACCGGTTGTAGCAGCGGTGGACGATACGCCCGCAAACATGCGCCCTGGGTGAATCTCTCTAATGTGCCGGCCGAGGCCAACCAGCCGCTGAGCGCCCTGCCGCAGGAGTACCGCCGGTTGCCGACCGTGTCGTTCGTGATTCCCAATCTGCAGAACGACATGCACGATGGCACTGTGGCCCAAGGCGATAGCTGGCTGCGGACTCACCTAGGCGGATACGCCGCATGGGCGGGTTCGCATGCAAGCCTGCTGATCGTCACCGCCGACGAGGATGACACGAGCCACGAGAATCGCATCCCCGCGTTGCTGGTCGGCGCTGGCGTGCGCGTCGGAGAATACGCCGCCCGCACCGACCATTACGGGATGCTGCGGATGATCCTGGACAGCTACCGGCTGCCGCCGTTCGGCTTGGCGTCCAACGCGGCTGCCGTCAGCGGGGTGTGGGCCCGTCCGTAAAGACCGGATCGTGTAACGCTCGGCATCCCCAGCATGCCGAGCGTTACACGATCCGGTCTTGGGCCGGGTGGCTGATGAGGTCATGCGGGCATATGGTTGTTTGCAGGCAGGTCAGAGACGCCAAACAGACCGCGTGACCTTGCCCGAGAACGAGGCGCAGTTCGAATCGACGCCAGTGGTAATCCCATTTGGTATCCGGTGCGCCTGTGACGTTAGGACAGATCATGACTGTTCACGAACAACCGCTCCGGCACACCCGCACCTTGCGAGTTCCCCGCTCCCGCGGCGCAATCAGCGGCATTCTGCTGATCCTGCTCGGCATCTGGGGCGCCTTGATCGCCCTGGTGGGCCCGTATTTCAATTACAGCTACGGCACAGACCAGACCTGGCACTGGAGCGCGGCGCGATTCTGGCTCGAGGTGCTACCAGGCGGCGTCACAGCTCTGGGCGGTCTGATGTTGCTGCTCAGCGCAAACCGCATCATCGGCAGCCTCGGTGGCTGGCTGGCCACTGCAGGCGGCGCGTGGTTCGTCGTCGGCCTTTCCCTCGCACCCCTCTTACGGATCGGCGAGATCGGCGCTCCCCTGAGTACCACCAACGGCGGACGGGCGGTCGCTGAACTCGGCTATTTCTACGCACTCGGTGCAGTGATCATGTTCATTGCCGCCTTCGCGCTCGGACGACTGGCGGTGGTTGGAGTTCGTGATCTGCGCGCGGCCCAGCAGCGTGACCAGGCCGACCGCGACCGTGCCGAGCTCGAGCGTGCCCGCCTACGTGAGCGTCCCGTCGGCAACGGTCATCACCAGCGTCCGGACACCGATGTCGACGAGTCACCGACCCGGTCAGGACAGCCGGCGGACCCCGGAACCGCACCGACCACCCGCACCGTTGGCGGTCCGACCGACAACGAGATCAGTCGCGACCGCCAGCAGAGTGGTCGCTGACGGACGGCCTGCCTGATCTCTCGATCCGCGCCGCGGCAGCGGTTTCCATCAGCGGCAGCCAGACCGTGAAGCGGGTGTCCCCGGATTCGCTCGTCGCATCGATGTGTCCCCGGTGTGCGTGCACGATCGCTTCGGTGATGGACAGACCCAGACCGCTCTCACCCTGATGGCCGCGAGCGCTGTCGGCGCGGACGAACCGTTCGAAGATGTGTGGCAGCAAGGCCGACGGTATCCCGGGGCCGTTGTCGCTGACGCTCAGGACGGCGAGGCCGGCACCGGGGTCCGAGCTCAAACTGACCCGGACGGTCGTGTCTGCAGGAGTGTGCTCGCGGGCATTGGCGAGCAGGTTGATGATCACCTGTCGCAGGGCGTTGGCATCGCCGCTCAGCAGGATCTCCTCCTCGGGCAGGTCCAGATGCCAGTCGTGGTCCCGGCCCGCGGCCTGGGCGTCGATCACCGAATCGAGCACGACATGAGTCAGGTCGACCCGCTCGCGCGCCAACTCCCGTCCGGAATCCAATCTGGCCAGCAGCAGCAGGTCTGCAACGAGCGTGCCCATCCGCTCAGACTCCCCGACGATCCTCTCCAACGCGGTGCGAAGCTGATCGGTCGGCTCTGAGGTTGCCAGCTGGGCGTACTCGGCGTGGCTCCGGATGACCGCGATCGGTGTACGCAACTCATGGCTGGCATCGGCGACGAACTGCCGGAGCAGCTTCTCGCTGGCATGCCTTTCGGCGAAACCCGATTCCACATGTTCGAGCATGTGGTTGAAGGCCTCGGTCACCTGGCCGACCTCGGTCTCGGCCGCTGAATTCGGTAGCCGCTGCGGCAGCTGCACGTCACCGCTGCCCAAGGGCAGCGCCGAGACCTGCCGGGCGGTGCGGGCCACTC
>JAVEET010000013.1 GCA_030840295.1 Pseudonocardiales bacterium | reverse complement strand
TGGGTTGGCCACCGGCGAGGGTGACCTTCACGACGGCCATGGCCTCACCGAGTTGGACTGACTCGACGGTGCCGGGTAGTTGGTTACGCGTCGACAGGCGCATGGCGGGCCTCCGATGAAGACGACGAGTGGGTCCCCGTCAGGCTAGTTGCGTCACGGAGGTGAACCGACTCAGATCGCATCTACACAAACTTCGGCGATCCCGGAGGGTAGATGCGGAATCCACTGATGTTCTGATCCGTAGCTGCGGGTTAGAGTGTCGGCATGTCAACGTTCCGGATCCGCGAGGCCGCTGAGTTGCTCGGTGTCAGTGATGACACGGTGCGGCGTTGGGCGGACGCCGGCAGGATTCCGACGGTCTCTGACGCGGGTCGGCGGCGCACGATTGATGGTGCGGTCCTGGCGCGTTTTGCAGAGGAACTGGCTGCGAGCGCTGAGCGTCCTCCAGCCCGCGCGGTGGTGAGCGAGTCGGCCCGGAATCGGTTCACCGGGCTGGTCACCCGGGTAGTGCGCGACGCCGTGATGGCCCAGGTGGAGATTCAGTCCGGGCCGCATCGCATCGTCTCGCTGATGAGCCGGGAGGCGGCGGATGAATTGCAGCTGGAGCCCGGCTCACTCGCGGTCGCCTCGGTGAAGGCCACCAACGTCGTCGTCGAAATCCCCGAGCAGTCCTGACCGATCACCAGCGCTCACCCGTCGCAGGTCATCTGTCGCAGCGAACTAAGGAGTAGGCAATGCATCGCAGGATTCTGGCCATCGGGGTCTGCGCGGCCGCCGCCGTCATGCTGGTCGCAGGCTGTAGCTCTTCGAGTAAGGGGTCCACTGGGACAACCAGCACCTCCACTGCCGCGAGCGGTGGTGTCACCTCGAGCGCGCCCGCGGTGTCCGGCACGGTAACGGTGTTCGCGGCCGCCTCCCTGCAGGGAACCTTTACGACATTGGCCAGGCAGTTCGAGACGGCGCATCCCGGTGTGACCGTGAAGCTGAACTTCGGCGCCAGTTCCGCGTTGGCGCTGCAGATCAACCAGGGCGCGCCCGCGGATGTCTTCGCATCGGCCTCGGCAAGGAACATGACCCAGGTGACCAATGCAGGCGGCGCGTCCCCATCGACGAACTTTGTCAAGAACGCCATGGAGGTCGCGGTCCCGCCGAGCAACCCGACCCATGTCACCGCGCTAGCTGATTTGGCCAAGCCGGGCGTGAAGATCGCGCTGTGTCAGGCGCAGGTGCCGTGTGGCGCGACCGCAGCGAAGGTGTTCACGAATGCCAAGCTGACGGTGAAGGCGGTGACGCTGGAAGCGGACGTGAAGTCGACCCTGGCCAAGGTCGAGCTGAACGAGGTTGACGCGGGCGTGGTGTATGTGACCGACGTCAAGGCTGCCGGCTCGAAGGTCAAGGGCATCGAGATCCCGGCTGACGTGAACGCATCCACCGCATACCCGATCGCGGTGTTGACCAAGGCACCGAACTCCGCCGCCGCGCAGGCGTTCACCGCCTACGTGCTGTCCCCGGAGGGACAGCGCGTGCTGGCGGCCGCCGGATTCGAGAAGCCCTGACCCGCACCGTGACTGCGCCCCGGCCTGGTGGCAGCAGGCCGAGGCGTCCGCGCGCCTCCCAGCGGGCCGGTCGCACGCGCAACCGTGGTCCGTTGCTGATCCTGGTTCCAGCGGGGATCGGTGTCGCGTTCCTGCTGGTGCCGTTGATCGCGTTGCTGGTCCGCGCACCCTGGCACGGCATGGGCCGGCTGCTGTCAGAGGCCCAGGTTCTGACCGCGTTGCGCCTGTCGCTGGAGTGCGCGACGGCGGCCACGATTGGCTCACTCGCGCTGGGCGTGCCGCTGGCGTGGGTGCTGGCCCGGTCGAGCTTTCCCGGACTCGGGCTGCTGCGGGCGTTGGTCACCCTGCCGCTGATCCTGCCGCCGGTGGTGGGTGGTCTGGCGTTGCTGCTGGCCTTCGGCCGTAACGGCCTGCTCGGCCGCTACCTGGACCACTGGTTCGGCCTAACCCTGCCGTTCACCACACCCGGGGTGATCGTCGCCGAGACGTTCGTGGCGATGCCATTTCTGATAGTCACCGTCGAAGGGGCCCTGCGCTCAGCGGACCGCGACTTCGAAGAAGCCGCGGCGACCCTGGGCGCATCCAGGCTCACGGTCTTCCGCCGAATCACCCTGCCGATGATCGGCCCATCGCTAGTGGCCGGCTCGGTGCTGTGCTGGGCACGGGCCCTGGGCGAGTTCGGAGCGACCATCACCTTCGCCGGCAACTACCCGGGCACCACCCAAACCATGCCACTGGCGGTCTACAACGCCCTGGAAACCGACCCTCAGGCGGCGATCGCACTGAGCCTTGTCCTGCTCCTGGTCGCGGTGATCGTGCTTGTCGGCCTGCGTGACCGATGGCTACGCGCCGGCAGCGCCCCATGATCGGTGGCCGCAACGACATCCGGGAGGTAGCCGCCATCGCCGAAGGCAGCGGACGGACCGGCCTTGCGGTTCAGGCCGTCATCGAACGTGAAACCTTCCGACTCGACGTCGCGTTCACGGTGACGCCCGGGGAGATACTCGGCGTGCTCGGGCCGAACGGCGCCGGGAAAACAACGTTGCTCCGCGCCCTCGCGGGCCTGACCGCGCTGTCAGGCGGCGACATCAGCCTCGACGGGCACGTGCTTGACGACGCCGCCACCGGACAGTTTGTCCCGGCCGAACAGCGCCCAGTTGGCCTGGTCTTCCAGAACTACCGTCTCTTTCCGCACCTGTCGGTCCGCGAGAACGTCGCCTTCGCCCCCCGCAGTCACGGCACCGACCGCCGGTCCGCGCGGATCGTCGCCGACGAATGGTTGAACCGGCTCGGAATCGCCGATCTTGCGAAGCGGAAACCCGCGCAGCTATCCGGCGGTCAATCCCAGCGTGTCGCGCTCGCACGAGCCCTCGCCGCCGAACCGGGACTGCTGCTGCTCGACGAGCCCCTCGCCGCCCTGGACGCCAGCACTAAACTCGCTGTCCGCGCCGAACTACGGCGACACCTCGCCGCATTCGACGGCCCCACCCTCCTCGTCACCCACGACCCGCTCGAAGCGATGGTGATGACCGACCGGCTGCTGGTGCTCGAGGACGGACGGATCGTCCAGCACGGCACCCCCGCCGAGGTCGCCCGACGCCCCGCCACCCAATACGTCGCCCGGCTCGTCGGACTGAACCTCTACCCCGGCACCCGTATGGGGTCGGGACAGGTCGCCCTCGACGACGGCGGAACACTGACCGCCGCCGGGCTCGCTGAGACCGGCGAGCAACCGCATCCACCAGATCCGGCTGGCCGGGTGCTGGTCGCGATACCACCCACCGCGATCGCATTGCACACCAGCCCACCCACCCACACCAGCCCCCGCAACATCTGGCCTGGAACCGTCGCCGGCCTGGAACTACTCACCGACCGGGTCCGCGTACAAGTCGCAGGCACACCACCCGCACTCGTCGACATCACCCCCGCCGCGGTCGCAGACCTTGACCTGGCCGAAGGAACACCGATCTGGCTGACAGCGAAGGCCACCGAAGTCGACATCTACCCCGACCCGAACTAACCGCGGAAACCGTATCCCGGAGCGGACCCAAGTCCCAGCTCAGCTCGAGCGATCCTCTACATATCCGAAAGTTGCTTGCACCGCGTTCGCACAAGGATCGGCGGCCTACTGCTGGACGCATATGACATCTCGAGGTAGACCCCGACCGCCTTCCGCGCGACGTAAACCAGCACGGCGTAGGCGCCGCCGAAGGTGACCAGGCGGTGCCGGAGAAGAACAGGCGTGGTCCGTCGCTGCCACGGCCGTCCGGCAAGGCGTGAGTATGAGGATCAGCGCGTGGACATGCACTCCGGCAACGCCCTCAATTCGGCCAGATTCATGGGGTCCAATCGAGCACGTCAGCGCCAGAAGCCGATATTCGCGCGGTGGCTAAGCAGGACTCAGCTGACGATGAACTCGACCGGCATTTCCTCGATGAGCGACTGACGGGCGTTGATCGTGACCATGTAGATCAGGGCCAGTTCGACCTTCGTGCCGCGTCCGTAGGTCGTCGGCGTCCAAGTAATGTCGAGACGGTGAGCGTGCTCGCCGTAGCTGCGTAGATGCGAGAGTGTCCGGAAGTCTCCGCTGGGTGCTCCCGCCGGGGTTGTGCTCTGTCGGTCCGGGCCAGCTATGCCTATGTAAAGGCTGGTGACCGAAGTGAGGGCGTGCGGCGCAATGGTTATGCCGATGCCCAGCCTCTCGTAGCGAGCCGCCCGCATTCAAATGATTGATGGACGTCCCACGTCATTGGCGGTACAACATGACGGCGGTGGTTCGCATCGTGTGACCGAGGAGGGTGTAATGGCAGATCGTGAGGACGCGGCGCTGGTGGTTCAGCTGGCCCAGTGGGGAGCAACGATGGGACTCCAACAGGCAGCGAAAGTAGTGCTATCCGACGACTTCGACCCGGACACTGCGTCGTTGGACGACGACAACGTCGTCACGGTGTGCAACTACTACGAGACTGTTGGCACGCTGACCAAGAACGGCTTGTTGTCGACCGAGCTGGTACTTGACTGGCTCTGGGTGTCCGGCGCCTGGGCCCGCGTGGAACCGGCAGTCGCGAAGCTTCGAGCCAAGCACGGAGTTGCCG
>JAVEET010000010.1 GCA_030840295.1 Pseudonocardiales bacterium | reverse complement strand
AGAAAGACCAGCTCTGCCTCGCTCAATGTCTGCACGGTGGTGTCGACGAACCTCAGGTCACCGTAGCTGACGAGGTGTGGCGAGATGTCGGCCAGGGGTTGTCCGGCGTTGGCGTGTGCTGCTGCCGCGATCACCTCGAAGTCCGGATGAGCAGCAAGCAGCCGAAGCAGCTCGGCGCCGGCGTATCCACTCGCGCCGGCGACGGCGACCGTGATTCCCATACAGATATTATGCACGTTGACGCAAGTTAATACAGCATCGGGGGCGGGTGCGGTTACGCACCTACGGGCCGGGCACCGAGCTGGCCGCGAATCGAGTGCTCGAGTTCTTCCAGGATCGGCTCGGCAAGGTTCCTAACGGTTGGCGGGTACTGCAATACGCGCTCCTCCCGCATGCAACGGTTCTGTTCGTCCAAGGCAAGCGGCATGTCCTTCTCGGCGTGCTCGTTGCGGAACACGGACCGAGAAACGGCCCACCCGGACACTCACTCGAGGGTTGAAAACCGCCGATCAGGCCCGCAGCGTGGCACCAAATCTCGCGGCCGCCTCGGCCACCGCGGCATCCCGGGCTGCGGTCGCTTCATCGAGGGTCAGCGTCCGGTCCATGGCCCGGAATTTGAGCGCGAAAGCCAGCGATCGCAGCCCCGACCCCAACCGAGCCGGGTCGCTGTAGACGTCGAAGAGTCGCACCGACTCGAGCAACTGGCCGGCTCCGGTGCGGACAGCGGCCAACACGTCCGCGGCGGGCACCTCCTCGGGAACAACAAGCGCCAGGTCGAGCAGCACCGGCGGGAAGTTCGACAGGGTCGGTGCCTGGGCCGGCGGAGGCGGCGAGAAGGCGTCGAAGTTCAGCTCCATGGCCGAGGTCCGCGGTGGAAGATCGAGTGCGGCGATCACTCGCGGATGGAGTTCGCCGGCCACTCCGACGACAGCTCCGTCGAGAAGCAGCTCGGCGCATCGACCAGGGTGCCACGGCGGGATATCGCCCTTGCGCACGTCGAGTTCGACTCGCGCGGCGCGGGCAATCGTGCGAGCGGCCTCGACGGCATCGGCCCATCCCGACAATCGTCCTTGACCCCACCAGCCGGCCCGTTCGAATTCGCCGGCGGTGGCCGTCGCGACATGGCGCGGCTGGCGCGGCACGGTGCGCTCGATCGCGGCGAGTTCGGCGTCCGATGGTCGGTGCTCGACGCCGATCCGCGGCGGCGGCGGTGTGGTGGTCTCGGCCGGCAGATACACCAGACCCATCTCGAAGATGGCCAGGTCTCGGCTGCCGCGACCGACGTTGCGGACCAGGTTGGCCAGCAGTCCGGGCAGCAGCGACGTCCGCATCTCCGGTTCGGCCTCCGAGATCGGATTGGCCAGCCGGATCGCGCGGCGGCGCTCGTCATCAGCCGGTAGTCCGAACGCATCGTGGACCGCCGGTGAGAGGAACGGATAGTTGATCACTTCGGCGTAGCCGGCCTCGGCAAGTGACCGGGACGCCGAACGGCGCAGGCGTTGCCGAGGGGTCCAGCCGTTTCCGGCCGGTGCGGACGGCAGGATCGACGGAATCTGGTCGTAGCCGACGAGACGGACGACCTCCTCGACCAGATCGGCCGGGTCGGTCAGGTCTGGGCGCCAGGTCGGCGGCGTCACGGTGAAGAGGCCACCGGGCTCCGTGGTCTCTGGCGCGGCGCCGTTCCCGGTCGAGCCGTCAACAGTCAAACCGTCAGCAGTCGTACCGTCAGCAGGTGACTCGTCTGCCGTTGACTCGTCTGCCGTTGATGTCGTTACGACACAGCCGACCTGCTCGAGGCGGGCCCGGACGGTCGTTGCATCGATGGGCAAACCCGCCAGTTCGGCGGCCCGGTTCGCAGGCAGTGAGATGGTCACCGGTGCCGGCCCGTCGCCGATCACCGTATAACCCGGGGCAGCCGAAGCTCCACCGTGCTCGACGAGCAGGTCGACACATCGTTGCAGGGCGACACCGGCGATCCGGGGATCGACGCCGCGCTCGAACCGCTTGGCCGCTTCGGACGGCAGCTTGTGCCGGCGGACAGCCCGCGAGATGGCAGCCGGATGCCAATGCGCGGCCTCCAGCACGATGTCGGTGGTCTCACCGGAGATCTCCGTCGATGCGCCGCCCATCACGCCGGCCAGGGCGATCGGTCCAGATTCGTCGGTCACCACCAGGTCATCCGGATCGAGTACCCGGATCACGCCGTCGAGGGTGGTCAGCTTCTCCCCTGCGCTGGCTCGTCGGACATCGATGGCGCCGTTCAACCTGGCCCGATCGAACGCGTGCAGTGGCTGACCGGTCTCGAGCATCACGTAGTTGGTTACGTCGACCGGCAACGAGATGGAACGCATGCCGGCCGCGTGCAGCCGGGCGGCGATCGACGGCGGCGTCGGCGCAGTCGGATCGAGACCGGTCACCGCCCGGGCCGAGAACTGATCGCAACCAATCGGGTCGGCCACCGTCACCGGGTAGGCGCCCTGGTCCGCGGCCGGCAACGCCATTGTGAAGTCGTGGAAGGCGACATCCAGGGCCGCGCCGGCTTCACGCGCCAGGCCGCGAACCGACAGGCAGTAGCCGCGGTCAGGGGTCACCGCGATGTCCAGTACGGCGTCACGCAAGCCCAACACGTCCAGCGCATCATCGCCCGGCTTGGCCGAGTCCGCCTCGAGGACCAGGATGCCGGCGTGGTCCTCGCCGATCCCGAGTTCGCGCGCCGAGCAGATCATGCCGTCCGAGACGTGACCGTAGGTCTTGCGCGCGCTGATGGCGAAACCACCGGGCAGTGTCGCCCCCGGCAGCACGGCGACGATCAGCTCGCCCGCGGCGAAGTTATGTGCGCCGCAGACGATGCCGCGCGGCTCGTCCTCGCCGACGTCGACCGAGCACCAGCGGATGACCTTGCCGTTCTTCTGAGGCTCGTCCACGAAGGACAGGACCCGGCCGACGACCAGCGGCCCGCTGATCCCGTCGGCGGCAGACTCCACGCGCTCGACTTCGAGACCCACCCGGACGAGGGCCTCGCCAAGCTCCCTCGGGGTCAGCCCGGGCGGCAGGTCGACGTGTTCGGCGATCCACGACACCGACGCGCGCATCTCAGGCCTCCATTCCGAAGGCAGCAGTGAACCGGACGTCGCCCTCGACGATGTCGCGCATGTCTGCGGCATTGTTACGGAACATCATGGTTCGTTCGATTCCCATTCCGAAGGCGAAACCGGAGTAGACCTCCGGGTCGATTCCGCAGGCGCGCAGGACCCGCGGATTGACCATGCCGCAGCCACCCCATTCGATCCATCCCTCGCTCCCGCAGGTCCGGCACGGCCGGTCCGGGTTGCCTACCGATTCGCCGCGGCAGACGAAGCACAGCAGGTCCGGTTCCGCGCTGGGTTCAGTGAACGGGAAGTACGAGGGCCGCAGCCGGGTGATGATGCCCGGTCCGAAGAACGCCTCCGCCATGTGGTCGAGGGTGCCCTTGAGGTGAGCCATGGTGATGCCCTTGTCCACGACCAAGCCCTCCAACTGGTGGAACACCGGCGAATGGGTGGCGTCGAGTTCATCGGTCCGGAACACCTTGCCGGGGCAGACGATGTAAATGGGCGGCGTCCGGGCCAACATCACCCTGGCCTGAACCGGCGAGGTGTGCGTGCGCAGCACCAATCCGCTGTCGGCCGAACCATCGGGACCCTGGACGAAGAAGGTATCCATGAGTGAGCGGGCGGGATGATCGACCCCGATGTTCAGCGCGTCGAAATTGAACCACTCGGCCTCGATCTCCGGCCCCTCGGCGACCTCCCAGCCCATGGCAGTGAACACATCACCGACGAGTTCCTGAGTCGTGGTCAGCGGGTGTCGGGCGGCTTCCAGACGCCGGTCCCAGGGCAGCGTGACATCCACCGATTCCTCGACCAGGACCCGGGCGTCACGCTCGGTCTGCAAGAGGGCCAGCCGCTCGGCGTACATCTGGCGTACCTCGCTGCGTGCAGCGTTGATGCGTTTGCCGGCGTCCGCCTTGGCTGCCGGCGGTAACGCCGCGATCTCGCGGTTCGCCAGGGCAAGCGGCGATCGATCCCCGAGATGGGCACTCTGCGCGCCATGCAGATCGTCGAGGTTGCTCGCCTGGTCGAAGGCCCTCCGCGCCGCGGCGACACCTGCCGCGAGCGCGTCGGGTGACAGCGCGGCGACCTGCTTCGGGTCGTACGGATCGTTGGCGCCCGACATGGCGGTTCCTCTGTTCTCGACTCCTGGCCCTGGACGCGGTTGTTCGCGCGGAGCGGCTGCAGCTGATCCTGGGATCGAATGCATTTGTTTCAGTCTATGAGAGCCACCGGAACGGGTTTCGGCTCCCGTCACCGCAGCACGCCGAACCGCCGTGTGGTGGTCGCCTCAGCGTCGCCGCTCCCGGGCCGAGCTGTAGAGACAGACCGCTGCGGCGGCCGCCAGATTCAGGCTCTCCGCCTGCCCGTAGATCGGCACCCGGACCCCGGCCTCGGCGGCGGCGATCACCTCGTCGGGCAAGCCCCTGGCCTCGTTGCCGAACAGCCAGACGGTCCGCCGCGCCAACGAGCCGTCCTCCAACAGTGCATCCAGATCGGTGTCGCCGGCGCCGGTCGTCGCGAGCACCTGAAGACCTGCGGCACCGCAGGCAGCCACGGCAGGGACCGGGTCTCCGGCGATCACGATGTCGACGTGGAACAGGCTGCCTGCGGTGGCTCGCACCGCCTTACCGTTGTACGGATCAACGGAGTTTCCAGCCAGGATCACCAGGGTTGCCCCAGCGGCGTCCGCCGTTCGCACGATCGTGCCGGCATTGCCCGGGTCGGTGGCCTCGACCAGCATCGCAGCCAGGCCCGGGGAACGGGCCAGCGCCTGATCCAGCGGCAGGTCGAAGGTCCGGCACACCGCGACCAGGCCCTGCGGAGTCACGGTCTCGCTCAGGGCGCCGGCCGCCTTGACACTCAACTCGTTGAGCGGCAGGCCGGCCGACCGCGCGGCACCCAACAGCGCACGCTGACGGTCGAACGCCTCGGAGGTTGCGAACAACTCCACGACCAGTTCAGGATGCTTCAGTGCCTCGCGTACGGCCTGGGCACCTTCGGCGAGAAAACGCCCGGCCTCGCGGCGGCCCCGACGGTTGGTGAGTCGGCGGGCCGCGGCGAGCCGGGCGTTCGAGTCGGACAGCACCGACCGGCCGGTCGAGGTGCTACGCGGCGTCAGCGGCGGGCACGCCGCCGATGCCCTCTGCCTCGACGGCCTTCTTGGCCAACGCGACGAGGACGGCAAAGGCCGGTGCGTCGTTGACGGCCAGGTCAGCCAGCACCTTGCGGTCAGCCTGGACGCCGGCCAGCCGCAGACCCTGAATGAACCGGTTGTAGGTCATGTCGTTAGCGCGGGCCGCGGCGTTGATGCGGGTGATCCACAGCTGCCGGAAGTCACCCTTCCTGGCCTTACGGTCGCGGTAGGCGTAGGTCGAGGAGTGCAGCAGCTGCTCCTTGGCCTTGCGGTACAGACGGGACCGCTGGCCCCGGTAACCGGACGCTGCTTCGAGCGTGCTACGGCGCTTCTTCTGGGCGTTTACCGCCCTCTTTACGCGTGCCACGTTGTTGTCCTTGATCTTTCAGGCTTTGCCGGCCGACCCAGTCCGGGTTGACCCGCTCGGCGGGATTCGTCGGGGAAGGGTCAGCGGCCGAGCAGCCGCTTGACGCGCGGGGCGTCGTGGGCCGAGACCTCGCGGGTACCGGACAGGCTGCGGGTCAGCTTGGACGACTTGCGCTCGAGCAGGTGGCGCTTGCCGGCCTTCTCGGTCAGCAATTTGCCGCTACCGGTGATCTTCACGCGCTTCTTCATCCCGGAGTGCGTCTTCATCTTGGGCATGCGATTTCCTTCTGTCGTATCGGGTCGCGCGGTTATATCGGT
>JAVEET010000370.1 GCA_030840295.1 Pseudonocardiales bacterium | reverse complement strand
GCCCGCGCGGTGTCCCGGGTCGGTGCGCGACCGCTTTGAGCCCGCCCGCGTCAGCACGGCAGGAACCAATCAGCGGACGCCCGCGGCGTCCATACCCCGCAGTTCCTTCTTCAACTCGTGGATCTCGTCTCGGAGCCTCGCGGCGACCTCGAACTGCAGCTCCCGGGCCGCCCCCAGCATCTGGTCGTTGAGCTGCTGGATCAGATCGGCCAGTTCGGCGCGCGGCAACTCCGCGATATCCAACTTTCCGTCCGCGTGGGCTCCGACCCCGATCACCCCGCCCGTCGCACCTCGACCGCCCCGTCCCGGCACCGGCGACTTCCCTCGGGACTGCGACCGCCCGGACCCGCCCTGCGGCATCGCCAGCAGGGCGTCGGTGTCCTCTGCTTCGCGGGCCAGCATGTCGGTGATGTCGGCAATCCGTTTGCGCAGCGGTTGCGGATCGAGGCCCCGCTCGGTGTTGTAGGCGATCTGGATAGCCCGACGGCGATTCGTCTCGTCGATCGCCTGTTCCATAGATCGGGTGACCCGGTCGGCGTACATGTGGACCTGACCGGAGACGTTGCGGGCCGCACGGCCGATGGTCTGGATGAGCGAGGTACCGGATCGGAGGAACCCCTCCTTGTCGGCGTCCAGAATGGATACCAGCGACACTTCCGGCAAGTCGAGGCCTTCACGGAGCAGGTTGATGCCCACCAGCACGTCGTACTCGCCCATTCGCAGCTCACGCAGCAGCTCCACCCGTCGCAAGGTGTCGACCTCGGAGTGCAAGTAGCGGACCCGGATACCCAGTTCGAGCAGGTAATCGGTCAGGTCCTCCGACATCTTCTTGGTCAACGTGGTGACCAAGACCCGCTCGTTCTTGGCCGCACGCTCCCGGATCTCACCGACGAGGTCGTCGATCTGACCCTTAGTAGGCTTCACGATCACCTCCGGGTCGATCAAGCCGGTGGGGCGGATCACCTGCTCGACGAATTCCCCACCGGTCTTACCCAGCTCGTAGTTGCCCGGCGTGGCAGACAGGTAGACCGCCTGCCCGATCCGGTCGACGAACTCCTCGAACTTCAGCGGCCGGTTGTCCATCGCGCTCGGCAGCCGGAACCCATGGTCGACCAGGGTCCGCTTGCGCGACATATCGCCCTCGTACATGCCGCCGGTCTGGGGCACAGTGACGTGTGACTCGTCGATGACGAGCAGGAAGTCCTCGGGGAAGTAGTCGAGCAGGCAGTTCGGAGCGCTGCCCGGCGCGCGACCGTCGATGTGCAGTGAATAGTTCTCGATACCTGAACAGAACCCGACCTGGCGCATCATCTCGATGTCGTAGCTGGTGCGCATCCGCAGTCGCTGCGCCTCCAGCAACTTATTCTGGCCTTCCAGTTCGGCGAGCCGTCCTTCCAATTCGGCCTCGATACCGGCGATGGCCCGCTCCATCTTTTCCGGACCGGCGGCGTAGTGGGTGGCCGGAAAGATGAACACCTCGTCGACCTCGCGGACGACCTCACCGGTCAGCGGGTGCAAGTAGTAGAGCCGTTCGATCTCGTCGCCGAACATCTCGACCCGGATGGCCAGCTCTTCGTACACCGGGAAGATCTCGACTGTGTCGCCCCGAACGCGGAAGGTTCCGCGGGTGAACGCGATGTCGTTGCGGGCATATTGGACACCGACGAGCCCGCGCAGGATCTTCTCGCGCTCGATTTCCTGCCCGGTGCGTAGCCGGACCGCGCGGTCGACGTATTCCTGCGGAGTGCCCAGGCCGTAGATACAGGACACGGTCGCCACCACCACGACATCGCGGCGGGTCAGCAACGACATGGTGGCCGAATGGCGCAACCGCTCGACCTCGGAGTTGATGGCCGAGTCCTTCTCGATGTAGGTGTCCGTCTGCGGGACATAGGCCTCGGGTTGGTAGTAGTCGTAGTAGCTCACGAAGTACTCGACCGCGTTGTTGGGCAACATCTCGCGCAATTCATTGGCCAGCTGAGCGGCCAGCGTCTTGTTCGGCGCCATGATCAGGGCCGGTCGCTGCAGTTTCTCGATCAGCCAGGCCGTCGTCGCGGATTTTCCGGTGCCGGTGGCGCCCAGTAACACCACGTTCCGTTCGCCCTCCCGGATACGCTTCTCCAGGTCTGCGATGGCGGTCGGCTGGTCACCGGACGGTTCGAAGTCGCTGATCACCTCGAACTTGCCGCTCGACGGGACGATGTCGCTCTTCACTCGCATGCATCCACGGTACGGAACACCACCGACAACCTGGGTTCGCTGTCAGCGATACGGTGGCCCGATGCCAGCAGATGTGGAAGTCGTGGCGGTCAGCAGCAGCCCCCGGCACACGATGTCCAAACAGACCTTGCCCGAGATCACGCTGCTGGCCGGTCTCGGCGTAGCAGGGGACGCCCACGCCGGCGTGATGATCAAGCACCGCTCCCGGGTCCGACAGGACCCCACGCAGCCCAACCTGCGGCAGGTGCATCTCGTTCAGGCCGAGCTGCACGACGAGCTGGCCGGACGCGGATACCCGCTTCGACCCGGTGCGATGGGTGAGAACATCACCACCCGGGGCATCGATCTGCTGTCCCTGCCCACCGCCACCACGCTGATGATCGGATCGACCGCGGTGGTCCAGGTCACCGGGTTGCGCAATCCCTGTACCCAGCTCAACGGTCTGCACGATGGCCTGATGAAGGCGGTGCTGGAGCGCGGTGAGGATGGTCAGCTGATCCGCCGGGCCGGGGTGATGGCCATCGTGCTCGCCGGCGGGGCCGTCCGCCCGGGAGACCGGATCACCGTGTCGCTGCCGAGCTCACCCACCGCTCCGCTCGCTCCGGTCTGAGGATGGCCGCTGAGGTGGGACCTCCGGCCGGGGACCGCCGGCTGGGGCGGCGCTGCGTGAACTCTTGACCAGGCTGGCCACGGTAGTCACGGCGAGCACGCCGAGGATGACCACCAGCGACAGCCAGATCGGGATGTCCGGCGCCCAGTGCACGTGTTCGCCCCCGTTGAGAAACGGCAAGGTGTTCTCGTGCAACGCGTGCAGGGCCAGCTTGACACCGATGAAGCCCAGCAGCACCGACAGACCGAGGCTTAGGTAGACCAGCTTCTTCAACAGGCCTCCGATCAGGAAGTAGAGCTGGCGCAGTCCCATCAATGCGAACAGGTTCGCCGTGAGGACGAGATACGGCTCCTTGGTGAGCCCGTAGATCGCCGGGATGGAGTCCAGGGCGAACAGCAGGTCCGTCGTTCCCAGTGCGACGATCACGACCGCCATCGGTGTCATCAGCCGCTTGCCGTCCCGCTTGACGGTGACGTGGCTACCTACGAATTCGGCCGTGGACGGCACCCGGGCGCGCAACCAGCGCACCAGGCGGCCGTCCCGATATTCGGCTTCGGCATCGTCGTCGCCGCCCTCCTTGGCCAATTTCACCGCGGTGTAGACGAGGAACGCACCGAACAGGTAGAAGACCCAGGAGAAGGTGTTGATCGCCGCCGCTCCAGCGGCGATGAAGATGCCCCGCAGGATCAACGCGAGCACGATACCGATGAGCAACGCGGACTGCTGCAGCTTCCGAGGCACCGAGAGCTTGGTCATGATGATCAGGAAGACGAACAGGTTGTCGATCGACAACGAGTATTCGGTCAACCAACCGGCGAAGAATTCCGTCCCGTACTGCGGGCCGCTCACCAGGAAGACGCCGATTCCGAAGACCACGGCCGCACCGATGAAAACCGTCAGATGGCTGGCCGATTCCTTCATGGAGGGCTCGTGCGGCCGACGGCCGATCACGAACACGTCGACGATCAGGAAAGCCGCGGTGACGGCCAGGGTGAGAACCCAGGCCAACGGTGTCACATGCATGAACTGCCTCCGGTCAGCGACAAGCCGCAGGCCGGTCGGCATGCAGCAGCTGCCGGAGGTCTCACCCACCCAGATTCGGGCCGACTCCCCGGGAACAGGATCCGTCTGCCTGACGAACGCTGATCCGTGATGACGAGGTGGTCGCGGTGTTCGGCGGGGTTACTCCCCTCCAGTGCGGCCAAGTGTAGCGGGCGGCTGCCCCGGTTCCGAGTCGGCGGCCGGCCCATGAAGTCAGTACGGCGGCTGCAGCCGGGCCCGCGCCGCGTCGACGTCGAAATCAGCGGGCGGGTATTCCAGGTGCTGGTCGTCCAAGGCCTCGGACAACAACCGCCCGACGGCCCAGTTCCGATACCACTTGGTGTCGCTGGGCACGATGTACCAAGGCGCCGTGTCGGTGGAGGTTCTGGCGATGGCGGTGGCGTACGCCGCCTGATAGTCCGACCAGTACGCGCGCTCGTCGATGTCGGCCGGGTTGAACTTCCAATGCTTCGTCGGATCGTCGAGGCGGGCCAGCAACCGCTGCCGTTGCTCGGCGTAGCTGATGTGCAGGAAGCATTTGAGAATCGTCGTACCGGATTCGCTCAACTGCGTCTCGAAGGTCTTGATCTCCTCGATCCGCTCGTCCCGGGTCTCATCGTCGATCCAATCGTGGACGCGGGTGATGACCACGTCCTCGTAGTGGGATCGGTTGAACACCCCGATCAGGCCCGGTGCCGGTAGGGCCTTCCTGATCCGCCACAAGAAGTGGTGAGCGGCCTCCTCGGCGGTCGGTTTCTTGAACGACCTGATATTCACACCGGCCGGTCCGACCAAGCCGACCACGTGCTTGATGACACCATCCTTGCCGGAAGTGTCCATTCCCTGCAGGACCAACAGGACCCGGCGCGGGTCGCCCTTTATACCGTTGGCGAAGAGCTTTTCCTGCGCCTCGGCCAGGTGGGAACCGGACTGCAAGAGCTCGCTCGCGGTCTTGGCCTTGCCTCCGGGGGCCAGCGGCTTGGCCGCCGGGTCATAGCCCAGCAGGTTCACCGGCCCCGCTGCGACCTTCAGCATTTCGCGCAGGGAGGATGACTTCGGATCGCCGCTCGGACCGGACTTCGACTTTGATGCATCGGGCGCCATGGACGAACAGTAGCGGCCGCGGCCCAGCAGCAAGATCTCCGATGTCAGGTCGGGCGCAGGCGTGCCAGGGCGATGAGTCGCGAGATAGCCCGTCGGTATTTCTTTCGATAACCACCGGCCAGCATCTCGGCCGGGAAGAGTTCGTCGAGCGGGATACCCGACGCCAGCAGCGGAATCTGGCGGTCGTAGAGCCGATCGGCCAGCACTACCAGGCGCAACGCCACATTCTGATCGGGCGCGGCACGGACGCCGGTCAGGCCGACCAGGCTGATGCCCTCGACCAATGCGCCGTAGCGGGAAGGGTGCAGCGAGGCCAGGTGTCCGATCAGGCCGTCGAAGTCATCCAGCGTGGCGCCCGGGCGTTCTGTCGCCAGGACCACCTCCCCCGCGCTGAGCGGCGCCGGCGGGTCCGGCAGACCACGATGCCGGTAATCGGGCCCGTCCACCCGGATAGCGGTGAACCGGGCCGCCATCGCTTGGATCTCCCGCAGGAAGTCGTCAGCGGCGAATCTGTCCTCTCCCAGTCGATCCGGCAAGGTGTTCGAGGTGGCCGCCAACCGCACACCGCCCTGATCGAGCCGCGCGAGCAGGGTGGAGATCAGGACGGTGTCGCCGGGGTCGTCCAGTTCGAACTCGTCGATCGCCAGGAACCTCATGGTGGAGAGTTCGGTGACCAGCCGGGCGAAACCGAGCGCGCCCGCGAGATGTGTCAGCTCTACGAAGGTGGCGTAGGCCTTCGGTGCCGGCGCCGCGTGCCAGGCGGACGCGAGCAGGTGCGTCTTGCCGACCCCGAATCCGCCGTCCAGGTAGATCCCGGACGGGCCGGACGGCTCGCTCCGGCGACGGAACAGACCACTGCGAGCCGGTGGCCCGATGGTCTCGACGAAGGATCGGAGCTGCCTCGACGCCAGCGCCTGAGTCGGCTCGTCCGGATCGGGTACGTAGCTGTCGAAGCGCACCGTGGCGAACAGCGGCGGCGGCACGAGGCCGGTGATGAGGGAGTCGACCGGGACTTCGGCTCTGCGATCGACAAGGTGGTCCGGCACGAGGGCCAAGCCTAGTTGTGCTGAGATGGGAGCCATGCGCACTCTTCTGCCCGATCCCGGCGATCGCCCATCAAGTGCTCAAACCGATCTCCACGACCATTACGGGACCGACTGGTTGGATACCGGTGGCGTGCGGATGAACTTCATCGCCAGCATCGACGGCGCGGCCAGCGCGGCCGGCAAATCCCGCGGTCTGCAGACTCCCGGCGACAACAGCGTTTTCGCCGCGCTCCGCGATCTGGCCGACGTGATCCTCGTCGGCGCCTCGACCGCGGCCATCGAGGGATACGCGCCGGCTCGGCCGTCGCCGGAGCGGCGCGCGAGGCGAAGGGCACTGGGACTGCAGGAGGTGCCGGCCATTGCGGTGGTGTCGGCGAGCCTGAAAGTCGACCTCGGATCGAAACTGTTCACCGAGGCGGATCCGGCGGCGCCGACCTTGATCATCAGCGGTTCAGCCGCACCGGTCAATCGCCGCACCGACATCATCGATCTGGCCGGTTCGGACAGCGCCCTGCAGCTGCTGGAGACGCCCGCGGCCGTTGATGGCGGGGTCGATGTCGCGGTGGCCATCGCCCAGCTGCGCGAGCGCGGATATCGGCGCATCCTCTGCGAGGGCGGCCCGCGGCTGTTCTCCAGTGCCGTACTGCAGCGCAGCGTCGACGAGCTCTGCCTGACCGTTTCGCCCATGCTGGCGGGTCCGGCCGGACCTCGTATCGTGGCCGGAGCGGACTGGCCGGTGGACTTTCTGCCACAGCTGCGGCTCATCGGACTGCTCGTGGAGGACGATGCCTTGTTCTGCCGCTATCTGGTCCAATAGGCACCATGCGACTACCGGTTATGCCGCCCTTGCCCCCTATGTTGGCGAAGCCTGTCAAAGAGATCCCGAACGGCGCCATGAGCTTCGAACCGAAATGGGACGGTTTCCGGTCGATCATCTTCCGCGATGGCGACGAGGTCGAGATCGGCAGTCGAAACGAGAAGCCGATGACTCGATATTTTCCCGAAGTTGTGGAAGCGGTACGGGCGATCCTGCCCGAACGCTGCGTGATCGACGGCGAGATCATCGTGATCGGCTCGTCCGGGGATCGACTGGATTTCGAAGCGTTGCAGCAACGCATTCACCCGGCCGCCAGCCGGGTAAAGATGTTGTCCGAACACACTCCGGCGCGTTTCGTGGCCTTCGACCTGCTAGCGCTCGGCGACGTCGACTACACCCAGCGGCCGTTCGCGGAGCGGCGGGCGGCGTTGGCGGAGGCACTGTCCAGCGCTCCGCCGCCGATTCACCTCACAGCCGCCACTACCGACCGGACGGTGGCCGCGTTGTGGTTCAACCAGTTCGAGGGCGCCGGACTCGATGGCCTGATGGCCAAGCCGCTCGATGGCCGATATCAGCCCGACAAACGGACCATGTTCAAGGTGAAGCACGAACGCACTGCCGACTGTGTGGTCGGCGGCTACCGGTTGCACAAGAGCGGCCCGGACGCCATCGGGTCGCTGCTGCTCGGCCTCTACAACGACGACGGCACCCTGGCTAGCGTGGGTGTGATCGGCGCGTTTCCCATGCAGCGCCGCCGGGAACTGTTCGATGAGCTGCAGGAGCTGGTCACCACGTTCGACGATCACCCGTGGGCATGGGCCAGCCAGCAGGACGGCACCCGGACACCACGCAACGCCGAGGGCAGCCGGTGGGCGGTGGGCAAGGACCTGTCGTTCACGCCGCTGCGACCGGAACGGGTGGTGGAGGTCCGCTACGACCACATGGAGGGGGTGCGGTTTCGCCACACCGCGCAGTTCGTGCGCTGGCGCCCTGACCGCAATCCCGAATCCTGCACGTACGAGCAGCTCGAGGAACCGGTCAACTTCGACCTGGCCGACGTCCTCGGCGCCGATCGCTAGGATCTGCGGCGGCTGCGCCTTTACGCACTACCATCGGTTCAGCTCTGCTGCAGGACCGAAAGGATGTTGCCGGCCGGTCCTTGAACCAGGCGATAAGCGGGCCTCCTCGGCGGTTGATCCCCTGCTCGTCCGCCTGGTCGTATTTCTCGAACCGCACGCCACGGCTACCTAGTTCATCGACGGCGGACTCGATGTCGTCCACAAAGAATCCGCTGAATGCCTTGGAGCCTGCCCGCATGGTGATCCCTTCGAGCAACGGGTTTCCAACGGGTGCCACTGGACCACTCTTTGCCGGCCGCTGCGCCAGCGATCCGGCCGCAGATCGTGGCCCGGGACAATCGCCGACACGCGGCGTTTTCCGCGGTCGGTAACCTCGACGGGTGTTGACCCGACAGCTACGGCCCGCTCTGCTCGCTGCCGTCATGGCCTTGGCGCTGGTCGCGGTGGCCGCCTGCACGCGTTCGAGCAAACCAGGCCCAAGTGTGACCACGTCGGCAAGCGGATCGGCCACGCCGTCGTCCTCGTCAGCGGCGTCGTCTCCCACGTCCAGCGCTTCCGGCAAGGTCGAATTCTCCGACTGTTCCGCACAATTCCGGGCTGCGATCAACAACGACCGGGCCAAGGCGATGGATTTCACTTGTGGCAAGGTCATCGTTCCGCTCGACTACGCCAAGCCCTCAGGATCGAAGATCGATATCTTCGTCGTGCGGGTGCATTGGCGCAAGCAACAAGCGTCCGCCCGGCTGGGGTCGCTGTTCGTCAACCCGGGTGGTCCCGGTGCGTCGGGGGTCAATCTGGCGGCGGGGCTGGTAACCCAGCTCAGCGACGATGTATTCGCTCATTTCGACCTGATCGGATTCGACCCGCGGGGCGTCGGGTTGTCCACGCCGGTGGAATGCATCAGTGACCGTCAGAAGGACGCCTACAGTGCGCAGAACCCTGATGTCCGGACGGTCGCGGGGCGGGCGGCAGCCCGGAAGGTGTCTAGCGCCATCGACCGCGGTTGTGTGGCCAAGTACCGGTCCGCGCTTCATGAGTACAACACCGAGGAAACCGCGCGGGACATGGACCTGATCCGCGCTTGGACCGGCGACACCAAATTGAACTACCTCGGCTATTCCTACGGAACCCGACTCGGAGCGACCTACGCCCATCTGTTCCCGACCAGGATCCGGACCGCGGTGCTCGATGGCGCGCTCGATCCAGTGACCCCTGAACTCGTCGCCGACGAGCGTCAGGCCAAGGGGTTCGAGGATGCATTCGACCAGTTCGCCGACGACTGTCTCAAGCGTCCTGCCTGCGCCGTGCTCGGCGATCCCCGGACGGTGGTCACCAATCTCATCAAGTCCGCCGACCGGGCCCCGATCCGGTCCAGTGCCACCGGTGAAACCCGCAGGGCCACCGGTGGCATCGTGGTCATCGCGGTGGCCGCCGCACTCTATGACCGTGCCCAGTGGAACGAACTCGGCCAGGCGCTGCTGGCCGCCACGCGGGGGGACGCAAAAGCCGTCTTCACCCTCGCCGACGGTTACCTCGGACGTGATCCCGACACGGGCCATTACAACAACCTGATGGATGCCAACCTGGCCGTCAATTGCAACGACTCCACGCTCAAGGTGACCGATGCGCTGGTGGCGGCCAAGGCCGTCCAATGGGCTGCCAAGTATCCGATCTTCGGCATGAACGCCGCCGCGTCGCTGTACAACTGCATCAGCTGGCCGCCGTCGGGGCACCCATTGCCGAGCGCGTCGGCGCCAGGCGCGCCGCCCATCCTGGTTGTGGGAACCGTCCACGACCCGGCGACCCCATTTTCGGCGACCGGCCTACTGGCGAAGGCGTTGGGACGCGGAGTGGTCCTCAGCTGGAACGGCGAGGGGCACACCGCCTATCCCAAGACCAAGTGTGTGACCAGCAAGGTCAACGCCTACCTGATCACGGCGACGGTCCCGGCTGGCAACAGCTGCCCCGCCAGCTGACACCGCGACCCGCGTGGCGATTCTCTTTGCGGTGCTGGCTGCCGCCTCCTACGGGGTCAGCGACTTCGTCGGTGGCCTGGCCTCGCGGCGCGCCTTCGCCCTGAGCGTGCTGCTGCTCAGCTACCCCGCCGGCGCCGTGCTCATGGCACTGCTGCTGCCGCTTTACGGCGGGCCGATCTCGGCCAACACCTTGGCCTGGAGCGTGGCAGGTGGGGCCGCGGGGCTGACCGGCGTCTCGCTGATGTACTCAGCGCTGGCCCAAGCTCCGATGAACATCATCTCGCCGGTGACCGCGGTTCTGTCGGCGGTCGTCCCGGTCTTCGCCGGTCTCGTCATCGGCGAACGCCCACACCTGCTGGCATGGTCCGGCATCGGGCTGGGTCTCGTCGCGGTGGTGTTGATCTCGCGGCCACCCGATGACCACCCGCACGGACCGATCGGCTGGAAACCGCTGGTCATGGCAGTCGTTGCCGGAGTCGGCTTCGGCTCGTACTTCGTCTGCCTGGCCCGAGCCGACCAGGACTCCGGCCTCTGGCCGGTGGTCATCTCCCGAGTGACGTCGTCGGTACTGGTCGTTCCGCTGGCCGTCGTCGCGCACCGATTCGTGCGGGTCCCCCGGCCGGTGATCGGACTCGCTCTGGTGGCCGGGGTGCTGGACGCGTGCGCCAATGTGGCGTTCCTGCTGGCCAGCCGGCACGGACTGTTGTCGCTGTCGGGTGTGATCACGGCCCTCTACCCGGCCGGCACGGTCGCGCTCGCGGTCGTCCTGCTCAAGGAACGAACCGGCCGGGTGCAGCGCGTCGGGCTCGGCCTGGCGGTGGTCGCGGTGGTGCTGCTGACCCGCTGAAGAACGGGGCAATGCCTCAGCTGCCCAGTG
>JAVEET010000349.1 GCA_030840295.1 Pseudonocardiales bacterium | reverse complement strand
ACCTTCTACGCCTACGAACCGGCGCGCCGGCTCGGCCTCGACAGTGGTGGATTGCGGGTCGGCCTGGCGCCCTACTCCTCCGACTCGGACGTGGATCGCCTGCTCGACGGGCTGACGAAATTCGTCGAATAGGCAAGGCTCACCTGCAGGTTTACGTCGCCTGAATCCAACGACGCCCACGTTCGTCAGGCGCTGCGTGGCAACCAGTCGATCCTCGCCGCACGCACGATCTCATCCGGCTCTGCTGTCCGTGTGTCTAGTTCCATGGCGAGGCGAGGCTGGACTGGGGCGACAGGTACGCGGCTGGGTGCGGTTCAGCCGGCCGGTGAAGGTTGATCTGGGCGTGGTGCTTCCTGCGTGTTCGGGACCCGACGCCGCTCCGGGAGCCGGGCCCGGCGGCAAACGTGGTGCGCCCCTCCTCCAGGGCATGCACACTGCAGCGACCAAGGTCGTGGTACCGGCCCCGCCGATCAGAGCCGCAGCACCGGGTGGGGACTTCGTGCAGCGGGATTGGCGCCAACTCCGCTGCGGCCACGACCGTGAAGTGCGCTGGCTCCGCTCCGGCACCGCCGCGCTGGACCGTTCTCCTCCCGACGGAATGATCGGTCTTTGGTGGGTTTCAGGGATAGCCTGACGCCTGTGGATATAGCTACACCCGTTGGGTTGATCGGCGTCGAGTGGACGCTGCAACGATTTGTGATCGATGGTGTCGAGCACCTGCCCGGTGACTACCCGAACGAGGTGACGCTGCGGTTCAGCCGGGGCGGGTTGTTGTCGGGCACCGACGGGTGTAATTGGTTCTCAACGAGCGTGGCAATCGATCCCGACCACGTCATACTCGACGGGCTGGTGTCCACTCGGCGCGGTTGTCGTGGGGAGGCCGAGAAATTCTCGGCGATCCTGCGTAGTCTGCTGTTCGCCCATCCGACGTGGTCCCTCGACGAGGGTGTACTCACGGTCGCAATGGGAACCACAGCGGTGATCTACGAGGCTCGCACATCGATCTACCCGTCCGACCGGCCAGGTCGAGCCGCGCCGCTTGTTCTGGCGCAAGGCCAGCGTGGTACCGGCGACTACCGGCTCTCGTACTCGGTGAGCGAGCACGGCGTACATCTGAGCTTCGAGTCCCGTGACGAGCCGGGACTGAGATGGGGCTGCTCGAGCCTGACGCTCGAACACGACTGGGCCGGCCCGCAACCAAATGGAATGGCGTGCAGCACCGCGCGAGTGGATGGTGACCTGCTGGTTGTTGGGCTCGTCATCGACCCCGCCCAGCGAGTCGTGTTCCGGCCTGTCGGTCGTCCAGAAGTTGATCTCGACACCTACGCGCTGCCCGAAGCAGTTCGGCACACGGCGTACTCCGGATTCGTCGGCCAGCCGGAACGCGGCTCGGAGGTCCTCGTCCTCGACAGCTCGGGAACCGTACTAGGGCCGCCGCTAGCCCCGCACTGGCGGATTCAGGGCGACCCCGTCTGACCGCGACGAGTCAGGTGCGTGCCGGCAAACGACGCGGCTCTTTCCGATGCTCGACCACCCCGCCGTCACCGTTTTCGTCATCGGCACGGGCGCGCTCGACGATGTAGGCCGCGTTGCCGTCGACCTCGCTCACCACCTCGGCCAGTTCGGTTCCGCGATAGACCAAACCGACTCCATCGTCGGTGCAGTGCGCGGTCGGCAGAGTGCCATTGCCGACCAGCTCATGTACCAGCGGACGGCGGCGTTCCTCGGTGTTGTAATGGACGCCGTTGCCGTAGGGCAGAAACCCGAGCCCGTTGGTGACCGCTCTCAATTCTGGCCCGAACGAATCGGTTGTTCCGCCGGTGTACCAGCAAATCGATCCGGCGCTCACTCCGCTGAGAACCACCCCGGACTCCCAAGCACGATGCAGGATTCGGTCCAGCTCGTGCACGCGCCACACCGCGAGCAGGTTGGCTACCGATCCACCCATCACCCAGACAACGTCGGACTCGAGTATCGCGCCCTCGACGTCCTCCAGGTTCGGCATCGGGAAGAGATGTAGTGGAGTGACATCGAAGCCATCGACACGCCCGGCCTCCATCATCCGGAAGCCGTAGAACTCGGCATCACCGATGGCCGTGCCGACGTACATGATCTTCGGACGGCGGCCGTTCACCCCGGATAGCTCGACTGCGTAATGGACGAGAGCATCGAAGGCGACACGGATTCGCTGCGACGTACGAAGCCCGCCGGACGTGGCCAGGATCGTTGGTTCGCTGGCAGGCATGCCCCGACCCTAGCGAATGGCAAGGCTGCAGATCCGTGACATCTCCATCATGATGATCAGCGCTGCGTCCGGGACCCGCGTACACCGGCCGGTTCCGGGTTCTTCGTGACCTTTCAGCGGGTGCCTCGTTGAGCCCGACAAATGCACCGGCGCCACCCAGCCGTGCACCGATGGATCGGAGAACGAGTGCTGTCCTCTCCCCGACACCAGCAATGCAGCCGTGTCCTTGCCCTAGCGGCAGCCGCGCTCCTTGCCTGCGGCGCCACCCTGACCGTTGCCTCGCCTGCGCAATCTGCGACCCCGACCGCCGGAACGGTCAGCGACACCGCCCCGACCACGACCTGGACCGCCGGCCCGTTCCTGGTGCCGAACGTGACCGGCAATGCCGGTGATCCACAATGCGGGACGGCCGTCACCCCGTGCGATGACTATTCCCTTACCGTGACGGTGCCAGCTGGCTACGACGCCACTCACCAGGTGAAGGTGCAAGCGACATGGGCGAACACAGCCGCGGACTTCGACCTGTACGTGCTCAATCCAGCCGGCCAGATCGTGGCTTCCTCCGCCTCGTCCTCTGATCCGGAAACGGTCCTGTTGCCCGGCGTCTCAGCCGCCTACACGGTCCGGGTGGTTCCGTTCACGCCGCTGGGGGATTCGTTCACCGGCTCCGCGAGTCTGGTCAGCCTGCCGGCAAACCCACCGCCGAGTACCTCCCCGGCCCCGACCTACAGCAACTCGGCCGCGCCGGACAGCCTGCCCAACGCCCACAGCGCCGGCGAACCGTCGATCGGGTTCAACACGAAGACCGGTTCCACCTTCTTGCAGGCCTACACGTCCACGTTGAGGGTGGCCTACGACAGCACCGGCGCGGCGACATGGACCGATGCCAGCGCGACCGCAAGTAACGGCTGCGCCACCGGCGGTACGACCAGCCTCGACCCCATCCTGTTCACCGACCGGGTCACGGGTCGTACCTTCGAGTCACAACTGGCCGGCAAGGCCGCGCTGACTTGTTACACCGACGACGACGGCGCGAGCTGGCATGTCACCCAAGGCAGCGGCATCAACTCCGGAGTCGATCACCAGACGCTTGGCGGCGGCCCGTACTCGACCGGCGGCCTCGGCGCCTTGCCTACCTCGACCTACCCGAACGCGGTGTACTACTGCAGCCAGGACCTCGTCGACGCCTCCTGCGCCACTAGCCGCGATGGCGGCCTGACCTACGGCCCGGCCGTCCCGATGTACAACGTCACCCAATGCGGGGGGCTGCACGGGCACGTCAAGGTCGCCCCGGACGGCACTGTCTACGTGCCGAACAAGTCCTGCGGAGGCAACCAGGCTGTCGCGGTGTCCACCGACAACGGAACCACCTGGGCGGTGCACCAGATCCCAGGCAGCACGCCAGGCGACACGGACCCGAGCGTCGGCATCGGTGCCGCCGGCACGGTGTACCTCGGATACCAGAACGCTGACGGCACTGCGCACGTCGCCGTCAGCCATGACCGCGGTACCACCTGGTTGTACGACCAGAACGTTGGCGCGGCAGCCGGCATCAAGAATGTCGTATTCCCCGAGGTCGTTGCCGGTGACGACAACCGTGCCGCGTTCGCGTTTCTCGGCACCACTACCGGCGGCAATTACCAGGACCCCGCCTTCGGCGGCGTGTGGCACCTCTACGTCGCCACGAGTTACGACGGCGGCCAGTCCTGGGTGACCGCCGACGCCACGTCGACCGACCCCGTGCAGCGCGGCCCAATCTGCACCGCAGGGACCAGTTGCGGCAACGACCGCAACCTGCTGGACTTCATGGACATCACCATGGATTCCCAAGGCCGGGCCCTCGTCGCATACGCCGACGGCTGCACCGGCGCCTGTGCAACCGGCGGCGCCCAGAACTACGACGCCCTGGCCAGCATCGCCCGGCAGTCCAGCGGCAACACGCTGCTCGGCGCCTACGATCCGGTCATCACCAGTAAGCACAAGCTTAAACGGCACTAACAGACGCCCCTAGACTGCTCCGAATCACGTGGCCGGTGCTCCCTTCCCCCGGGGGAGCACCGGCCACGACCATTCCTGCTCCCCCGTCCAGTCCCACCGCCAGACCGCGGATCAGCAGCGACGGCAAGGCCATCACCGTCCGCGGCTGTGTCACTCCATCGGTCACCGTCGTGCCGATCACCATCGAGGTCATCGACGAGAGAGGCGACGTCACCCGTTACCACACCGTCACGAACTCGGACGGTGTTTCAACTTCACTCAGCAGAAACCCTGACTGCCACCGGACAAGTAAGAGGTGCAGGTCTTCGTCATAGCAGGCGCTCACGCCGCCGAGACCGAGACGAACCGGTGATCGACTCCCTCAGCTAGATCCGCACGCCGCTGCCAGCGACGCCCCGCTACGCGGTATCGGTGGGCTGTCGCAGGATGGCTTCGACTTCGATGGTGACGTCGATCCGATCGGCGACCATCACACCGCCGCCGGCGAGGGGAGTGTTGAACGACATCCCGAACTCGCTCCGGTTGAGCGAACCGGTGGCGCTGAAGCCGGACCGCATGTTGCCGTACGGGTCGGCCCCGAAGCCGTTCGGCTCCACCTGCAGCGGCACCGGACGGGTCATCCCATGTGCGGTGAGCTCACCGTCGAGGATGAACCGGTTCCCGTGTAGGCGCACTCCGGTCGACCGGTAGCGCATTTGCGGGTGCTGGTCGACTTCGAAGAAGTTCTTCGAGCGCAGGTCATCGTCGCGGGTCGGGTCGTTGGTGTCGATCGAGGTCATGTCGATCGTCGCGCGGGCCGAGGACTCCAGCGGGTCGGCTGCGGTAACAAACGACCCCTCGAAGCGGGTGAATCGACCACGGACCTTGCTCACCATCAGGTGGCGCACACTGAACCCAACCTCGCTGTGCACCGGATCGATGTCCCAGGTGCCGACAACATAGCCGGGAATCTGGATTTGCGCTGCGCTCACGGTTATCCTCCTACGGCCTCGGAAACCGGGACTCTTCGGTCCTTGAGAGTTGAACCAACTCTAGCCGGACCGGACGTGCCGATCCACTGTTCGCTGTGGACCGAACTGGCGAGAACCATGGTGTGATCAGAGCGGTCGCCTGAGGCGTTTCAGCAACCAGTACCGGAGCGCCGTATCCAGGCCATATGTCGTCGAGTGTTCGGCGATGACCTGCACATCCTCCGAGCGGTCGAGACCGTCGGGGCCTGAGCCTCGATGACATACCGCCGACCCACCGAGCGTCACATAGGTGCTCTCTCGCATCCGCAGATAATTGCTCCTCCCCGCACGCGATTTGTTCCCCGTGCACAATGCGGCTATTACCCTGACAAGCGGCGAGTCGGAGCCGGAGATCGTCCTCGGCGGGGACGCGGCAATATGCTCTCGAGTTGGTAAGTGATGCTCCAACGCTTGGAGGCCGACATGGACCGGAAGCAGGCTGAGCGCGGCTCTCTCACCTGGTTGCCCACCATGGTGTTCCTGGCTCTGGCCGCCTCGTGCACCAACGCCGCCGGCCACAGCGAATCATCAGCGCGGTCGCCAGTAACCCTCACGGTCCACGTCGGTCTATTCGGCGGTCCACCCGGCCCCGACGGAGGGATGGCGGTGTCGAACAGCGCGGCAGCACGGGTCAACGTGACGGCGACGAACGCGGTCGGTGGTCAGTCGACCGCCAAGACGAACTCGAACGGAAGGGCAACCATGCGCCTAATGCCCGGGCAGTACACGGTCTTCTCGACCTACTGCGGCACCGGAGTCCAAACGGTCTCATTGACCGCGAACAGGTCCGAGCAAATGCACATCATCTGCCCCATCCGGTAGCCGGACGACCACCAACGGCCGGATCTCTGCATTCCTGCTTATTACAGCTCGGGTTATCGCATCCCCGGCTGGATCAGGGAGCAAGGGGGCTGATCATTGCTGCCGCGTCGTCGGGCTCCACACCCGCGACATTCTTTCACGAGAACGTGGCACGTTCAGCTATCCGCCTACGATGCACGGACCTGGAAACAGCGCCGAGTCATGCAGCCATCGCCGACGAAATTCGAGCCGGTCTGCGGGCCTGACGAAGGCGCTCTCGGCCCCATCGTAGAGCGGGTGCTCGGGGCTGTGGGTGGTGATCGGGGCGACGTCCTTGAGCAGCTGATCGCGCAGCGCGTCGCTGAGGTGCCAGCGACGCACTGCGCGATCTCGGGCCGGTGTCGACGCCGAACTTGGCCAGGTGGGCGGCTAGTTGGCGCCGACGACCTGGAAGTCCTGGTTGACGAAGACGTGGTGCGGCCAGTTGACGCCGATGTAGTGGACCTCGTACTCACCGCCGCTCAACTGCACAACACGGTCGACGACGCCCCCCGGGTAGGCGGCAAGTGCAGCTTCCGTCGCCTTATTCGCTGTCGTTCCGCTGACGATCGTCCCCGACCCCTCGGTGTAGTTCGGGATCTGACCGACGTTCTTTGCCGCGCTCGGTGCACCTTGCTGGAAGGGGACCACCCCTGCTGCCGAGGAAGTCGCAGATCCGCCGCTGCCCGTCGGCTGCACGGTGACCTGCGTGGCCGTGATGGTCGTTCCGCTGGTCGTCCCAAGTACGAGGACAGCTTCGCCTGTTGTAATGGCACTAGCCGAGGTCGAGCTCGCCCCGTTCTGATATGTCGTGGAGGACGCCTCGTTGACGGTTACCTTCTGACCCGTTGCCGTCGACATTGTGAAGCTCGACGTGGACACGCTCGCGACCGTGCCGACTGATCCCCCAGTGGCCGGTCCAGACCGAGCGTTGGATCCTCCACCGCCGGATAGCGGACCGCGAGCGGCGCCGCTGCCGGACGCGGGGTTCCCCGCTGTTGCCGCGGTGGACGTGCTGGATGTGCTCGAGGTGCCGAGAACCACGGAAAGCGCGATCACCGCACACGCCAGCGCCGCGGCCACCACCCAGGTTATTTTCTTCGACAGCAATCGCCGTACCCGTGGCCAGCCTGCCTGCTTGGCCATGGTCACCGAGGCCGACGAGTCTGGCCAAAACGCTGGCGGGGCAGGCGGCGCAGCGCCGGCGCCGCCTGAACTTCCAGCAACCGACGGCCCTGACGTCGCGCTCGATACGGGGTGAGCGGGAAGGGCCTCGGGGCGGCTTGTTGGTTCGTAATCGTTCATGATGGAACTCCTTTGACTCAGACAACTACTCAGAGAGTGGCCGCCGTTCCTTGGAGGTCTCTGTAGGCCGCCTGTGATGGGAGCGTGACTGCTCAGCACGGC
>JAVEET010000339.1 GCA_030840295.1 Pseudonocardiales bacterium | reverse complement strand
GAGCCACTGGCCGCGGGGCTGCTACTTGCGGGACTGCCATGACCGGCGAAGGATTCGGACTGAGGTGGCCGCGGCTGCGGGCCGACGCGCGTTGCAGCGACGGTGGACAGGTCGGCCGACCACCCTTTCTAAGGCAGAGCCGAGGCGCTGAGCCCCGGGCGAGGAGGAACCATGTTCATCCAAGTAATCCAAGGAAAAGTGGCCGACGAGGCTGGCCTGCGTCGCTCGATGGATCGGTGGAAGGAGGAGCTGCAGCCAGGGGCTATCGGATACCTCGGTACAACTTCGGGCACGTGCGAGGACGGAACCTTCGTCGCGCTGGCTCGCTTCGAGTCCGAGGAGGCAGCCCGGCGCAACAGTCGGCGTGCCGAGCAAGGTGCCTGGTGGGCCGAAACCGCCAAGTGCTTTGACGGCGAGGTGACATTCATGGACTGTCCGAGCGTCAGCACCTGGCTTGCGGGTGGCTCAGACCAGGCCGGCTTCGTTCAGATCATGGAGGGCCATACCAGCGACGCCAACCGGATGCGAGAATTGCTAAACCAGGCAGGCGAACGAATCCATGAGTTCCGTCCAGAGATCATCGGCGGCACCTTCGCAACGTATGGCGACGATGGCTATGTCGAGGCGATCTACTTCACCTCTGAGACAGAGGCTCGCGAACACGAGAAGATGGCGATACCGGACGATATCCGTCCATTGTTGGAAGAGGAACAACGGCTGAGCGGCGAGGTTACCTACCTCGACCTGCACCAACCGATGCTCGTCTCGGCCTCCCGTTAGCAGACTTGGACGCGGGATCCAGCGCGTTGGTCGCCTGGTTTTGGTGGCAACACTTGGCCAATCCCTTCGCGAGGCGCTGTCGAGACGTTGTGAGAAGTGCGGAGTAAGGCGGGCCGCCACGCCCGCCTTACTAATCCGCACTAATCCGAGCTAATCCGCGAGGCTAGCGGCCGGCTTCGGTGCCCGGACCACAGCGGCCACCAGGACGATCGCAGCGACCAGGAACAAGGTGGACGCGACGAAGGCATGATCAGCGCCGTAGACGAACACGTGGTTCAGTTGCGCCGCCGGGCTTGCGCCCGCAACAGGGTGGCCGGCGGCGTACTTGCTGGCCGAGCCGAACACGGTCACCAGCACCGCGACGCCCAGGGTGCCGCCGAGTTGCTGGGTCACATTGACCAGACCCGAGGCGGCTCCGGCATCCTGCGGGGCGACGCCGGCGAGTGCGGCCGAGGTCAGCGTCACGAATGACAGCCCGTTGCCGGCACCGAAGAGCAGCAGGCTGGCCAGGATGTGCGGGTAGGTCGAGGTCGCGCTGAGCTGGCTCGACAACAGCAGACCGATCGCCGAGAGACTGACGCCGATCAGCATCAAGGCCTTGCCGCTGAAACGGTTGACCAGTACCCGGCTGGCGAGCTGGGACGAGGCGAACACCGTCAGCGGGATAGGCAAGAACGCGAAGCCGGTCTGCAGCGGGCTGTAACCGAGCACGTCCTGTAGGAACTGAGTGAGGAAGAAGAACATGCCGAACATGCCGGCGAAGAGCAGGCCCCGGGCAACATTGGCACCGCTTCGGCTGGCATCGGTAAGCAGGCGCAATGGCGTGATCGGCTCCTCCGCGCGCAACTCGGTGTGCACGAAGGCCACCAGCAGTAACACGCCGAGCACGAACGAACCGATGGTGAACGGATCGCTCCAGCCGTTACTGGCGGCCCGGACGAATCCGTAGACGAGTGCGCCCATACCGATGGTGGAGGTGAACGCACCGGCGAGGTCGAATCGGCCGTGTTGGCGGGCCGTCTCAGGTAGTACCGAGGCGCCGACGGCCAGAACCGCCAGGCCGATGGGGACGTTGACGAACAGCACCCACCGCCAGGAAGCCCACTCGGTGAGCATGCCGCCGGAAATCAGGCCTATCGCACCGCCGCCGATCGAGACGGCCGTGAAGAGTGCGATCGCGCGCAGCCGTTCGCGGCCTTCGGGGAACATCGTGGCGAGCAGGGCGAGCGACGACGGGGCGGCGAGCGCCCCACCGACGCCCTGTAGCGCCCGCGCGGCGAGCAGGAACCAGCCGGTGGTCGCGAAACCGCCGACCAGTGAGGCGACGGTGAACACGGTGATGCCTGCCAGGAAGGTGCCGCGCCGGCCGAGCAGGTCGCCGGCACGCGCACCCAGTAGCAAGAGGCCGCCGAATGTGAGCGTGTAGGCGTTGAGGACCCAGGACAGCTCCGCGTCGGAGAAGTGCAGCGCGGTCTGCATGTCCGGCAGTGCGACGTTGACGATGGTCGCGTCCAACACGACCATCAGCTGGCTGGTCAGGATGACCGCCAGCACCAGGCTGGCGGGATTGATGCGTCGGCGGCGGAACAGACGCGTGGGCGCGGATTGTTCAGACGTCGCGGGTGTGATCGGGGCGATTGTGTCGGAGGACATGCGGCGATTTGCCTCTCGGAGGATACGATGGTTAAGCGGAAGCTTCCTCCGGTTACGATACGGAGGCAGCCTCCGGTTTGGCAAGTCAGATCCCCATCTCGGAAACACACGTCTGAAGGGAATAATCGAGCGATGCGTCCCACTACCGCAGCGAGCGCACCGCCGACCGGCATCACGACCATTCGGCGTCCACTGCGCGCCGATGCCCAGCGCAACTACGACCGGCTCGTCAGCGCGGCCCACAGCGTGCTGTCCGAGCGGGGCAGCGAAGCCTCGATGGAAGAGATCGCCAAGCGGGCCGACGTCGGCGTGGGAACGCTGTACCGGCACTTCCCCCGCCGTATCGACCTGGTCGAGGCTGTGTATCGCGAGGGCGTCGAGTCATTGGTCACGCTGGCCACCTCCGTCGCGGCCGATGCGACGCCGTGGGACGCGCTCGTCGAGTGGCTGGACGGCTTCGTCCGCTACGCCCAGTCCAAGCGGGTGTTCCTGACCGAGCTGCACGAGGCGTTCGAGAAGAACCCGGAGCTCGCGCTTGACTCGCGGGAGCGGATTCGGATCGCGGCGGGGCTGGTGTTGGAACGCGCCCAACAGACAGGCGTTGCCCGCGACGACATCGACGCTGCCGACCTCATGCAGCTGGTGGGCGGCATGTGCATGGCGCGCAATGCCAGCATGGAACGAAACGAACGACTGTTGACCCTTGTCCTGGACGGTATCCGTACGACTGCGCACGACTGACGCCATGCGCAACTTCTCAATTACCGCTGCCGTGCGCGATTACGCTGTCGACCGCGGCAGCTGGTTGCCCGACGATGTGATTCGACAGCTGCACAAGGAGACCGAAGAGCTGGGCTCCGTCGCCGGCATGCAAATCGGCGATGACCAGGGCCAGTTCCTGACGATGATGGCACGGCTCGTCCAGGCGCGCCGGTCAGTTGAGGTGGGGACGTTCACGGGCTACTCGAGTTTGTGTATCGCGCGCGGACTGGTCGACGGCGGTTCACTACTGTGCTGCGATGTCAGCGAGGAGTGGACGGCCATCGCCAAGCGAGCGTGGGAACGTGCCGGATTGAGTGATCGAATCCAGTTGCGTCTCGATCCGGCCATCAAGACGCTGCGCTCGCTGCCCACGGATGCCGACATCGATCTGGTCTTCATCGACGCTGACAAGCCCGGCTACATCTCCTACTGGGACGAACTGGTTCCGCGCGTACGCCAAGGCGGCGTTCTGTTGGCGGACAACGTCTTGTGGAGCGGGGACATCGTCGACGACAATGTCGACGACCCGAACGCAGTGGCACTTCGGGCGTTCAATGACAGGGTCGCTGCCGACGACAGGGTTGAGGTCGTCGTGCTGCCGGCATTCGATGGGCTCACCATCGCGCGCAAGCGCTGACCCGCCGCCCGGTATTGGCGAGTAGCCCGACGCGTGGCAACGTCGCCCGAGTTGACCTCGACACTGGCCGTCAGAAGGGGAGTTTCAATGACCAACGCCGTACATGCATCCCAGGCAGGTCCGATCGATATCGGTGGGGACCTCACCGTTAACCGCCTCGGCTTCGGCGCGATGCGCCTTACCGGCTCAGGTATCTGGGGACCACCACCGGATCTGGACGTTGCCCGCGCCGTGCTTCGGCGGGCAGTCGAGCTCGAAGTGAACTTCATCGACACGGCCGACTCGTACGGGCCGCACGTGAGCGAAACCCTGATTGCCGAAGCGCTGTTCCCGTACCCGGATGACTTGGTGATCGCGACAAAGGGTGGCCTTGAGCGCACGGGACCGAATCAGTGGCCCGTCAATGGCCGCCCTGAGCATCTGAAGTCGGCCTGCGATGGGAGCCTGCAACGGCTGCGGCTCGAGCAGATCCCGCTGTATCAGCTGCATCGGCCGGACCCGAGCGTCCCATATGGGGAGTCGGTAGGCGCGCTGGTGGAGTTGAAGGAGCAGGGCAAAATCCGGCACATCGGAGTATCCAACGTCAACGAGGAGCAGCTTCGCACGGCCCAGGCACTCACGCCGGTCGTGTCGATCCAGAACCGGTACAACCTCAAAGACCGTGCCTCGGAAACGCTAATCGACCTGTGCGAGCAGGAGTCACTCGTGTTCCTGCCCTGGGCACCGATCCAGCAAGCCGGGGACAACGCCACCATCGCCGAGATCGCGAGTCGTCGCGGCATCACGACAACCCAGGTCGTGCTCGCGTGGCTGCTCGCGCGCTCACCGTCCATCCTGCCGATTCCCGGGACCGGATCGGTTGAGCATCTCGAGGCGAACGTCGCCGCCGCGGGTATCGAGTTGGACTCACGTGAGGTCGCCGACCTGAACGGGAGCTTCTCCTGACGGCCCACGGGCCAGTGCTGCCGGATTTCAGGAAGACTTGAGCGACGTCAACCAGGACTTCTGCATGCTGGACAACTCCGGTTGTGACCCGACCAAGGACTGGATCGGTTCCGGCAGCTCAGGTAGGTCCCAACTGGTGACGTCCAGTCGCGGAGCTCAGCGGCCGCCGGGTCGCACGAACGGGAACGCCAGCGTCTGACGAATGGACGCACCGGTCAGCATCATGACCAGCCGGTCCACTCCGATCCCGAGCCCACCGGTCGGTGGCATGGCGTACTCCAGCGCCGACAGGAACCCCTCGTCCACCTGCATCGCCTCGGGATCGCCCGCCGCGGCCTGAATCGACTGCTCGGTGAGCCGGTGTCGCTGGTCCACCGGATCGATCAATTCGGAGTATGCGGTACCGATCTCGGCCCCGAAGGCGACCAGGTCCCAGCGCTCGGCCAGCCGCGGATCGTGCCGGTGTTCGCGGGTCAAGGGTGACGTTTCGGTCGGGAAATCGAGGTAGAACGTCGGCTCCACGGTCTGCTTCTCGACCAGCGCCTCGTACAACCCGGTGACGATCGCGCCCGGGGTGACGCCGGCCGGGCGATCGACGCCGCACGACCGGCATAGTCCGGCAAGCTCGTCCAACGTCGTGTCTGCGGTGATCTTCATGCCGACCGCATTCGACACCGCCTCATGGACCGTGATCGATCGCCACGGCCCCGAGAGGTCACAGTCGACCAACTCGCCGTCCGGACCGGGGCGGCGGGCGATCGGCGCCCCGTGGACCGCAGTCGCCACCTCGAGGATCAACTGCCGGGTCAGCTCCCGCATGTCCAGGTAGTCGCTGTAGGCCTGGTAAGCCTCGACCGAGGTGAACTCAGGGTTGTGGGTGGCATCAGCACCCTCGTTGCGGAAGTTCCGGTTCAGCTCGAAGACGCGCCGCATACCCCCGACACACAATCGTTTGAGGAACAGTTCCGGGGCGATCCGCAGGTACAGCGTCGAGTCGTAGGCATTGATGTGTGTGACGAACGGACGCGCATTCGCGCCGCCGTGCACCGCCTGCAGCATCGGGGTCTCGACCTCGAAGAACTCTCGGCGGGCAAAGGCTTGCCGGATCTCGCGGACGGCGACGCTGCGCTTGGTCAACATGTCCATCGAGTCCGGGTTCACGATCAGGTCGACATGCCGCTGGCGGACCCGGGCATCGGCATCGGCGAACCCAGCATGGGCATCGGGCAGCGGCCGCAGGCATTTCGACGCCATCTGCCAGCTGTCCACGAGGATCGAAAGTTCTCCACGTCGGGACGTGACCACCTCACCGGTAACCCCGATGTAGTCACCGAGATCGACCGTCCGGCGAAGCAGGACGTGGGCCTGGGTAGCGAGGGTTCCGCCCGCCACCATGGCCTGGATGTTCGCCCCACCGTCCTGCAGTACCGCGAAGGTCAGGCCGCCGAGATCCCGCAGCGCGCGGACCCGGCCGGCGATGGACACCCGGTGCCCGGTGTGCTGATCCGGCGGGAGAGTCCCGAACTTCGCGACCAGTTCAGCCACCTCGGCGTCCCTCGGGACCGAAACCGGGTAGGGATCCTGCCCGGCTGCGCGCAACACGTCGAGCTTGTCGTGCCGGACCTGCTGCTGCTGGCTGAGCCGCCGGCGAACCGGTGTGATGCGGCGCGACGAACGTCGCTGGGCCTCCACAGCCTCGGCGAACGGCATACTGCGCCCTTCGTAGCGCACCGAGCCGTCTTCGGTGCGTTCCCGCGAGCCGCCGAACGCCGGCAGGAATCCTTCGGCCACTCCCGCGGCGAAGGCCACCCGGGTCAGCGTCAAGGATGAGTCGTAACACAGGTAGCGGGGGGTCCATCGCGGCAGGTAGCGGGCGTTGGACCGGTACAGACTCTCGATCTGCCAGAACCGGGAGGCGAACGTCAGCACCCTGGAGGTGAGTCGGACGACCGGGCCGGCCCCGACCCGCTCGGCGGCACTGAAAATACCCCGGAACATCGCGAAGTTGAGCGAGATGGCTCGGACCCCGAGATCATCGCGGGCGGCATTGACCAACTCGGCCACCATCGCCTCGACCAGGCCGTTCTCCGAGTCCCGGTCCCGGCGCATCAGATCGAGGGAGAGTCCGCGTTGACCCCACGGCACCATCGACAGCAGGCCCCGCAGCTGGCCGGCCGCGTCGTGGGCGAGCACGGCCACACACGGCCCGTCGGCTGGGTCACCGATCCGCCCCAAGGCCATCGAAAACCCGCGCTCGGTGTCCTCGCCGCGCCAATCCTGGGCCCGTTGGGCGATCTCGGCCAGCTCTTCGGGGGTCAGATCGTCATGGCGCCGGACCGTGATGCTGTAGCCGGCCCGCTGCACCCGATGCACCGCCCGACGCACCGGTTGCATGGTCGGCCCTTCGAGGGTGAAGTCGTCCACCTCGATGATGGCTTCGTCACCGATCGGCAACGCTTTCAGCCCGGCTGCGACGTAGGCCTTGGCCCCCTCCTCGCTGGCCGAAATCACCGCCGGGAACCAGCCGAACGCCCGCGCTTCGGCCAGCCACGCCTCGATGGCCGGTGCCCAAGCGGCGTGTGGCCCGACCGGATCAGCGCTGGCCAGGCTGACGTTTGCCAGCACCCGGTAGGTCACGGCCGCGGTGTGTTCCGGGGAGAAGATGACCGATTTGTCGTGGCGGGTGGCGAAGTACCCGAGCGAATTCCGCTCGCCGGCCTGTAACAGCAGGCCCCGCACCGCCAGTTCGTCCTGCGCCGTCAGGTAGGCCTTTGCCCGGGCCGAGCGCAGGAACACCAACGAGGCCGAGATCAGGGAAGCAGCCGAGATCAGGCCGACCACCGCGGCGACCCAGTGATGTCCGTGTTGGCCCCGCCAGCCGACCTCGGTGGAGTCCGGTTCGACGCCGAACGAGACCCGGACCGCCCAGACGATCTGCCGGCCGAACCCGCTCAGCCGACCCGGGAACAGCAGCGTCATGGTCACCGAGACGGTGACCGACACGGCCAGTCCCGCGGCCAGGACCGCGAGCGCTCGCCAGCGAGCACCGGGTTCCAGTCGTGATGAAAAAGCTCGGCGGCTGCGCCACAGCAGGACGACCAAGGCCAGGGTCAGGACGGCATTGACTGCAAGCTCCGAGGTATCGAAGACCTTCAGGCCCTTGGCATCCTCGGCGTGGATCCCGATTTCGACCAGCACGGCGACCAGGTACCCGGCCGCCAGCATCTGGAACGCCAACAACAGCCACAAGGCCACCCGCATGCGCCGTCGAACGGCTCCGCCGACGATGAACAGCAACACGATCGAGAACAGGCTTGGTCCGACGGGGAGGTTGACCAGCCCGAAGACATCGTCGATCCGATGCACCCAGCGGACCGGCCGGAGGATCAGGCTGACCAGCGACCAGAACCCGGCCAGGACTATGACCCGACCCACCAGCGACGCGAACTGCTCACGCCAACCGTCGACCATGGCGACTGTTGGCGGTGCGGAGACCGGGCTCGTGACCGGTTTCTGCATGCGGGTCACTAGGTGAACCTCCTCCTTCGCACGGCCTGCGCCGGGGAACAACCGGCGTTCGGTTGCTGGCCCGGTGCGGGCTCAGCAGCACAGCCGAGTTGCCTCAGCCAGTGCGAAGGTTACGTGAGCACGCTATGACGGTGGTGTCATTGGCGGAACGATGTGGGTCAGATCCGCCGCGCGATCTCGCCAGGTCGAGGCGTTGCGGAACTGTTCGCCCAGCGCGGTGCGTTGACCATCGCCCCAGAGCCGTGGCCACTTGCGGGCGATGGCCAGGCACCCGGCGCTCACCACCAGCCGGGTGCCGATCCGGTGGCGCCGCCAGTCCGGGGCAACGTAGATCTGGTCGACCTCGCCGGTGGCCGGCCACCAGCGGACCGCGCCGAGCTGATCGTTGCTGGAGATGGCCAGGTTGGTCGCCGCGGTGGCGTCCAGGACAGCGCCCTCGGGCTGATCGTGGCCGGAGAACGCCACCAGGTTCACCGCCGGCGGTTGCGCGGTCGACTCCCGGATCTCGACAAACCACAAGGGCGGACGGCTGACAGCCGGCGGTTCCGGCACCAGTCGGACTACCCGATCCTCGGCGTCCAGCAGGGCCTGCAGGTAGCAGCCCTCGGTGAGGGCAGAGCCGGCTTCGGCCTCGTCCAGGTCGACGATCGCACCGTCGTCGTGCTGGCCGTTACGGATGGCCAAAATCCGGACGCCAGAGCCCGGAGTCGTTCGGACCCTGGCGTACCAGGTGTTGCTCATTGACAGCCCCAGCGGGCTAGTGGCGGCGGTCCGAGGGGACCGAGCGGAGCCGGGCCGACGCGAGCCGGCGAACCGAACTCCGACCGACGCGGCCGGCTCCGAACAGCAGCGCCAGACCGGCGGTGACAGCGCCGAAGCCCCACTGCAGGGCCGGGGTACTGGTCGAGCCGGTGTTGGCCAGGACAGCGCCCGTCGCGGCGGGGCTGGCGGTCACCAGGGCCGGGGCCGCGGTGACCGAGACGCGCACGATCGCGGTCGAGGTGCCGTTGCCGGTGCTGATCGTGTAGCTGAAGCTGTCGGTGCCGGTGAATCCGGCCCTCGGCGTGTAGACGATGGTCCCGGCCGTGATCTTGGTCTGGCCGTGCTGGGACGGACCGACCGACTTCAGCGTGATCGGTGCGCCAGCGCCGGTGTCGTTGGCCAGCACCTTGATAGTGACCGGTCCTCCGTCGGCGTCCTTGACGGAGTCGTTCTTGGCCAGTGGCGGCAGGCCCTTGTCGTTGAACAGCAGCGTGACGACCGGCGGATCGCAGAGGCCCGAAATATCAGCTGCCTGGCAGGTGTCCAGCTTCAGCACGCTCTTGTCGAGCACCAAGTTCGCCGGTGCGGTCAGCTGAGTGGTGGTCAGCGAGAATCCGGGCGGCACCGGGAAATCCCGCGGATCCGGAGTGGGGAGGATCACCGCGGGCGTGGCCTTGGCGATCTTGGCCCGGAATGAGCTGACCTGCGCGGGAGTGACGTGTGTCAAATTGCTGGTAACCACCGGGCTGTTGAAGTTGAAATGGCAGTACCCGTCAGCCTCGGTCACGCAGGTGTCGGTGTTGAGCAGTTGGCCCCCTGAATAGCCCTGCAATTGAATGGTCGCGCCGGCCAGGCTGGTCCCCACCGGCACGACGGCGCCTGGCGCCACCCGGATCCCGATGCGCACCTTCTGAATGCCGTAGTCAGCCTGGATCGGAGCAGCTGGCGTCGTGATAACTGCATTGGGGCTGACATTGGAGCCGGAATTGACCGCTTGCGGGGCCGCGGTCTGCACCGCTGGTGCTGCCGAAGCGGCGGGCGCAGCCAGCATCGCTCCTGCGGCGCTTACTGCTCCCACACCGGCTACTCGAATCGCGGTCCGTCGTGATGTCGTGTTCTTGATAGCCCGCACCGGTTTAGGTCCCCTGCCTCGTATGCGCGGC
>JAVEET010000330.1 GCA_030840295.1 Pseudonocardiales bacterium | reverse complement strand
GGCACCAGCGACCAGCACGGAACCGCGGTGGCCGAGATCGTGCACCAGATGGCTCCCCGTGCTCAGATCATTCTCTACTGCGTAGATAACAACATCGGCTTCGCGCAGGCCGAGCAGCAGGCTGTGGCCGACGGGGTCAGCATCGTCAACAGCTCGCTAGGCTTCGACGCCGACGGCCGCGGAGACGGCACCGGGATCAACCTGCCAGGCACCTACGTATCGACCGCGCTGACCGTGAAGAGCGCACGGCAGGCCGGCATCCTGTGGATCCAGTCCGCCGGAAACAGCGCCCAGGACCATTGGTCCGGAAAGCTGGTCGACGCCGATACCTCGGGGCCGGGTAAGAACTACATCGACCTGCTGAACAAAACGCGTGACTACGACCAGATCCAGGTTCCCCCGGGCCAGGGTGTGAGCATCTCGCTCAGCTGGGACCAGTGGCCTAGCTCTACGGTGCCCGTGAACCTCGAAGTCATCGAGATCAACGTGTCCACCGGCCGGTGCACCCACACCGCAGCCAACGGCAGTTGCACCTCGGTCTATGCGGGTCAAGCCATCCCGGGCGTGCCCCACGCGCCAGTTCGCTATATCAATGTCTTCAACGAATCCACGACGGACTACTACAACTACCAGATCAGCATCAAGCGCAGCGGGGCAGTGCCGGCCATCCGCTACGACCTGAGCTACGCCGGCGCGGCCTCACCCTCGTTGCTGGCCGCCCCGACATTCTGGAGTGCACCAGCGTCCCATGGGAATCCGGCGCGGGCAGCGGCCGGTAGTGTCAGCGAACCGGCCTCGTCGCCGTACGCACTGGCGGCCGGAGCATTCGATCTCAACTCAGCCGACACCACCACCACCAGGCCGTATTACAACAAGCTGGAGCCGTTCTCCTCCCGTGGTCCGACCATCGACGGCCGCGTGAAGCCCGACCTCATCGGCTACGACGGCGTCTCGTCGAATCTCTCAGAATTCTCAACAACCCGCTTCTACGGGACGTCGGCGGGGGCACCGCACATAGCCGGAGCCGCCGCGTTGGTGCTGGGCGCGAATCCGGCGCTGGATCCGGCCCAGATCCAGGCCGAGCTGGAGCAGCGGGCCACGAACAACACCAGTCCTCCGACGAATGCGAATGGGCACGGGCTGATCAACCTCGGGAGCCCGACGGACACGCCGGCGCCGTCCACCGGATCGAAGTACGTCCCACTGGACCACCCCGTCCGGGTCATGGACACCCGCGACGCAACCTTTGGACACCACGCGAAGCTGAGAGCGGCCGAGCAGATCGCGGTCAATCCTGCCCTAGCCGGAGTCCCGGACGATGCGACCGCGGTGGTAGTCAACCTGACCGGCGAGGGGGCGACGGGCTCGCTTTACCTGGCCGCCTACCCGAGCACCTTCTCGGGAACGTCCAATCTCAACCTCTCCGCAAAGACCTCGACCGCGGCGATCTCAGCGGTCGTCCCGCTCGACCCAACCAGCCACCAGTTCAAGGTGCTGAACAGCAGCGCCACCGTGGACGTGATCGTCGATGTCGCCGGTTACTTCACCGAGTCCGCTGCGGCTACGGGGAAAGTCGGGTACGCCCCGCTCGCAACTCCGCAACGGATCCTGGATACCCGGCCCACGTCGCAGACCGGGAGCCACTCCGGACAACTCAGCCCGAATGAGTCGATCACCGTCAGTGTGCCGGCGAGCAGTGGTGTGCCCTCGGGTGCGACCGGCATCATCGCCAATATCACCGCCACTGGGGGCAGCGGAGCCGGTGCGCTGGCCACGAATCCACCTCCACCGGGCATCCGGCTGACCTCAAATCTGAACTACACCAGGGCCGACCGCGCCAACCTCGCAGTGATCGCGGTCCAGCCTGACGGTTCTTTCACGTTGCTCAACCTTGGTAGCAAGGTCCAGGTCGTGATCGACGTCTTGGGCTACTTCGCGCCGAGTGCGAGTGGCACCTTCGTCCCGCTGCGGTCCCCGGTGCGTATCGCCGACAGCCGCAGCGGGAACGGCGGTTACCTCGGTTTTGTGCAGCCCGCGAAGGATCTGAGCATCGATGCCGCCAAGCTGTACGACGTTCCTTATAACGCTCTGGGCGTCTGGACCAACGTACTGGCTATCTCTGCGAAGGGAGGCTTGCTCACGGCCTATCCGACGGGACCGTCAGTTCCCAACATCTCGACCTTGAACTTCACGCCCAACGAACCGACGCCAAATGGATCGGTGCTGGCCGCCTCTACCGTTTCGGGTGAGGAGGGCATGGTTTCGGTTCATGCCTCGACGACCACCTACGTAGTGCTGGACCTGTTCGGCTACTTCCAACCGTAAGAGGCACCGCACGGTCAGAGTTCGACCGCGTTGGCGGCGATGACCTCGCGGAACCAGAGTGCTGAGTCCTTCGGCGTGCGGACCAGGGTGTCGTAGTCGACGTGCACCATCCCGAACCGTTTCGAATAACCCCAAGCCCACTCGAAGTTGTCCATCAGGGACCACAGGTAGTAGCCGCGGACGTCCGCGCCGGCCTCGATCGCGGCATGCACGGCGCCCAGATGCCTGGCCACGTAGTCGATGCGGTCAGGGTCGTGCACCGCGCCGTCCGCGCTGAGCACATCGGGGTAGGCGCAGCCGTTCTCGGTGATGACCAGGGGAATGTCGGGGTAGTCCTTGGACACCCGGACGAGCAGTTCGGTGAAGGCCTCGGGCCGGATCGGCCAGCCCATGTCGGTGTAGGGACCTGGCTGCGGGATGGAGAAGGCGCGGTCGGTGCCCGGAT
>JAVEET010000299.1 GCA_030840295.1 Pseudonocardiales bacterium | reverse complement strand
AGCCATGGGCGGATCCGATCGACTATCGCGACCCCCTCGTCCGGCGATTCGATCTCGACGTGTACGTGCATGCCGCAGGTCAGCTGCTGGCGCTCCAGCAGGCCGAATCGCTGCTCCATGCGCTGATATCGCTCGTTCTCAGTCGTAGTGGCCCGGCCCCCCACCGGGCTGGTCGCGGTGGCCGCCACGGCCAGACCGCGCTCGCCGGCGGCTTCGGCCAACCGATCGCGGCGCTGTCGGAGATCCCGTCCGACGTGCAGCAGGTTGCGGTAGGGGGCGGAGGCGATCTCGGCCTGCTCCTGTTTGAGCTCGTGCGCGGCCGGCAGGTCGAGGCGGCGTTCAGCCTCGGCCGCGACATCGTGGTACCCGGGTACCGGACGCCCGTTGAAAGCATCGACCAGCAACAGTTCTTCCTCGACTCCGATCCTGCGCACGTGTCCAGTCTGACCGACTTCTGGCGTCTGGGAAGCGGCTGTGAACGTACGCTGAGCGTTGTACGAACAGAGGAGATGTATGACCAGCGACACGAGCAGCTCGAATTCCGGCGGTGTTGCCGGCGACCCGACCACGACGACGCCGGCCCTGGGTAAGCGTCCGGACGGCGGCCCGTTCGCCTGGGTCGGCGCGTTCACCGGGTTCTATCCGGCCACGGCTGACGATTTGGCCGGCCTCGATCCGGTGACCCGATTCCTGTACGCCGCCCGCAGCGTGATCCTGGTCATCTCCGCCCAGGCCGCGATCATCGCCGGCCTGCTGACCATGACCGATCGGCGCTTCGAAGTCGTGCCGTTCGTCCTGGTGTTCCTCGGCTATCTCGTGCTGCACGCAATCAGCAACCTGTCCAACGACTACTTCGGCTACCGCCGTGGTCACGACACCGAAGATTCGCCGCGGCGCCGGTACACGCTGCACCCGGTCGCCAGCGGGGCATTCACCATGCGGTTCCTGGCCATCGGGCTGCTCGTGCTGGGCGTGCTGGCACTGGCGATCGCGGTCTATTTCGTGGCACTGCGGGGTTGGGGGGCGCTCGCGTTCGCGGCCATCGGGGCGATCCTGCTGTACGCCTACGACGCGGCCCCGCGGGCGTTGAAGGAACTCGGCCTCGGTGAGCTGGCGGCGTTTCTCGTCTGGGGTCCGCTGATGATCGGTGGCGGCTACTACGTGATCACCGGCCGGTTGTCGGGCGGGGCCTTCTTGGCCTCGGTGCCGTACGGCCTGGGGGTGGCGTCCATTCTCGTCGGCAAACACATCGACCAGCGTGCCTTCGACACCTCGCAGGACCAGCGGACGCTGCCGGTGCTACTCGGGGAGAGCCGGGCGCGACTGCTTAATCAGCTGACCGTGGCGGGCATGTACGCATTCGTGCTGGTCGGGATCGCGTTCGGGGTGCTGTCGCCGTTCACGCTGATCGTCGCGCTGGCCGGGCCGCGAGCCTGGCATGCCGTGCGGGTGATGTCCCAGCCGGCTCCGTCCGAGCCACCTGCGGGCTACATCGGGTGGCCGCTCTGGTACCACCGGGTCTGCCTCGTCCACAATCGCTTGTTCGGCTGGCTGTTCATCGCCGGTCTCCTGGTGGGCGCCATCTTCCCCGGCTCACGCCTCGGCTGACACTTCTGGCGATCAACTCGGCTGCCTGACCGTCCGGTGATCGCCTGGTGATCGCCCGGTGATCAACTCACCATTTTGCGCGCCAGCGAGCCTATTGCGTAATGCGTGTGCGGTTGGGGTGGTCCAGGTTGGGCCTGGTGGCGGTGCCGCGGTGATCATTGGCTGGTACTCGACTGCGCGGTGGGGATGAGGTAGTCGCCGGTGACGGCTAACCGGCCGTTGAGACCTTGGATCCAGCCGGTGCGGGTCTTGATGATCCGCCAGTCCGGATCGGTGAGGTTTGCGTCGGGCGCGTCCCCCACGGGGGGTGTCGGTCACATCCGCGCCCCGCACTCCGCACTCCGCACTCCGAGATGGAGGTGAGGGGTCGGGGTGGGGTTACCCCTACCCCCGAATTGGGGGCATTCCCCGACAGACACAGGCCTAAACGGTTGGGACGATCTTTGGGTGACCCTCCTTCTCGACCGACCCACTGTTTCTACCGATCGCGGCGAACGAATCGACGTCGCCGGATCCGCGATGGCAGTGCGTCCGGCGGCGGCGCACGCGGCAGCCAAGATCGGCACGAGCGACCACCAGAACACCCGCAGCCACTACGGCACGGGCAGCCACCAGGGCACCAGCAGCGCGACGAGAACACGCCGTCGGTTGGCCCCCGTATTGGGTGGTGCCGCGGTCCTCGGGGCGGCTGCGTTGCTGGCCGTGCAATTGCGCAACGCCGAACTCGGCACCGTGCTGGGGCACCTGAGTTGGATCGATCTCGCCATCGCCATCGGGTTCATGGCCCTGTCCCTGTTCGCGGCCGCCTACAACTTGCTGGGATTCTCCCCGCTACACCTGAAGTTGCTGCCTACGCTCTCGGCACAACTAGCGGTCAGCGGGTTGCGCATCGTCGCCCCGTCAGCGATCAGCACCCCCGCTATCGCGACCAGGTACCTCAGCCGTTCGGGTGCGACTACGCCGGACGCGTTGGCCACCGTCGCCGCCGCCCAGACCGCGCAGTTCTTCGTGACCACGGCCCTGGTTGCAGTGCTGGGCGTCGTCTCCGGCGCGGCCCCCGCTTCAGCCCGCGGCTTGGTGAGCCTGAACCACCTGCTCTGGGTGGGCGTCGGCGGCGCGCTGCTGATCGGCGCCGCCGTGCTGGCAACCCGGACCAGCCCACGCGTGGCTCGGCTGTTGGCCAGTATCCGGGACAGCGCATCGATGCTCATCCGGCACGCCCGACATCGTCCGGGCATGGTGGCGGTCGGCCTGGGTGCCTCGGCAGCGCTGACGGTGACCCACGTGCTGGCCTTCGCCTACTGCGTTTCAGCCGTCGGCGGCCACGCGTCCTACCTGTCGCTGCTCATGATCTACCTGGCCTCCGCCAGCGCCGGTTCCTTGATTCCGACGCCCGGCGGTGTCGGAGCGGTCGAGGCCGCCCTCATCGCGGGTCTGACCGCAACGGGTATGGCCCTACCGGTTGCAGCGGCCGGAGCCCTGCTCTCCCGGCTGGTCTCCGTGTGGCTGCTGGCCGTTCCCGGCTGGTTCGCGCTGGTAGGCATGCGCCGCCGCGGCTTGCTCTGAAGCTCCGCGGATGGCCCATGGCCGCGGGCCCACCCCAAGGGCCTCGGGTCACCGCGGTGCCACCCGCGTGGCCTCCCGTGCGGAGGACCCTCCGGGGCATATCAATGGTGGCGTGCAGAGCTCTTTCCCGCCGCGGCGCAACAGCCCTGGCGAACCGCGGTTGCCGGCCGCTATCGCGGTAGCCGTCGCCATCGCGCTGTACGCCCTGTTACCGAACACCCTGCTGCTGGGACCGCGTTATGTGGTGCCGACACTGGAGGTGATCCTGTTCATCCCCCTGGTTGCCGCCAACCCACGGCGGATGAGCCGGCAGAACCGGCTGCTGCGCAGGCTCTCGATCACGCTCTTGCTGCTGATTGCGGCGACGAATCTGGCCGCGCTGGTGCTACTCGTCCGATCTCTGGTCATCGGCGATGCCAAGGCCGGCGGCCAGCTACTCGCGGCGGCCGGACAGGTCTGGCTCACCAACGTCCTGGTGTTCGCCCTCGCCTTCTGGGAACTCGATCGTGGCGGTCCGGTGACTCGCATCCGGGTTGGGCGGCCGCGGTTACCCTCGGCGGATTTCCGCTTTCCGCAGGACGAAGATCACGACGCGATCCAGGAGGTGGCTCAGCGATCAGCGGCCAAGTCGGGCTGGGCCCCCGGCTTCATCGACTACCTGTACGTGTCCGTGACGAATTCATCGGCCTTCAGCCCGACCGACACCATGCCGTTGTCGGCGCGCGCCAAGCTGCTGATGGCCACCGAATCGGTATCGGCCCTCGCGATCTCGGTGCTGGTCGTCTCGTTCGGCGTGGGCCTGCTGCAGCGATGACGACCCGGCCCGGCGATCAGCCCGTTTGATCGAGCCGGGACCGGACGGACGAGATCGACTCGCCGTTCTTCAGGCGGCTGGCGATGGTCTGTCCGTCGAAGCGCCGGCGCAGATCCTCCGGGGTGAGACCGGCGGCTTCGCATCGGGCAATGAGGTGAGCGTCGTGCGCGCCGAGGCCCGCTGCCTTCCACCGATCGAGGGAGTCCACGGAGCGAGCCTGTTCGGCCAGCAACTCCTCGAGTCCAGAGCCGGAGCCGGAGTCGGAGTCGGACCGGACAACCGATTCGGTCGCGGGTGCCGGTCGCGCCTCCGGAACCGCATACGCACCGGGTGCGGCAAACGGATCGTTGACCTTCGCCTGCTGCCGGGGCCGGGCAGGTTCGGCACGAGGTGCGAAGGCCGGGGCCACACCAGGCCGTTCCGGACGCCGAGCCGAGGGAGCCTCGCGGGTCACCGAGAAGAGCGGATTGCCACCTGCTCCGGCAAATCCGCTGCTCGGCCCACGAAGCCGCGCACGGACCTGGTCGGCAAGTTCGGCGCTCAGGCGTGATGCGGTGTTGGTGGTGCCGCCGAGTTCATCGATGACGCGCA
>JAVEET010000287.1 GCA_030840295.1 Pseudonocardiales bacterium | reverse complement strand
GGGCGGCTGAACTCCGGCCGGGATGCCACTGTGAGGCTTCCGTGCGGACCGGCGGAGGACGTCTCGGTGGGACCAGCCTGATCTGCCCCGGCGCGTTTCGCCCGGGCGAGCTCGACCGAGTGCCGTCCGAGGCGCGAGCTCAGCCTCCCGGCGCTGAGGACGACCGGCGCGGGTCGCACGGAGGCCCGCAGATCGAGAGCGAATTCGGCTGCACTGCTTCGGCGGTGTGGCTCGGGGTCGAGGGCCTGAATCACCGTGGCCGCCATGGCCGGAGGGCAGTGCTTCAACCGGGTAGCCAGATCACCGAGCACGCCGTCGGATGCGGCCGCCAGCACCTCCTCCACAGCGGTGTCGCGGGAGGACTGCCAGGGACCGGAACCGGTCAGAGCGTGCAGCGCTACCGCTGCCACCGAGAACACGTCACTCGCCGCGCCCGGTGCGCCGCCGGCCGCTACCGCCGGATCGAGGTAGGCGGGGGTCCCGAGGGTGCCGGCTGACAGGTCGTCGAACTCGGTGCCGCAACCGCCTGCCCAGATCAGCCGAGCGACTCCAAGATCAGCCAGCTTCGGATGACCGTCGGCCGTGAATAGCACGTTGGCGGCGCTCACATCGCCGTGCAGCACCCCCTCTTCGTGGGTGTACGCCAGAGCCGCCGCGATCGGACTCAGGCTAGCGGCCACCTCGGCCGGAGTGAGCCGGTCCCGGCGCCGGAGCAAGTCGGCCAAGCTGCCACCTGCGGCGAGTTCCATGGCCAGCACGAAAGCGTCCTCACAGACCACGAACTCCTGCAGGCGAATCAGGCTCGGGTGATCCAGGGCGGCAAGCAACGCTGCCTCGGTCCGGACAGCGCGCGCGGTTGCGGCGTCGGCCACCGGTATCCGCTTGAGGGCGAAGCGCTGCGTCGAACCGGATCTGGTCCCCGCCCAGACCTCGCCGTAGCTGCCATAGCCGAGCAACTCGCCCACCTGGTAACCGGGAACCCTGACCGTCATGCGCAGACGGTACAAACTTTGCCGACCGATCCGCTTCAGTTATCCACAGGCCGGTCACGCCAGGTGCATTCCCCGGTTCAGGTCAGCTGGGGCCGGCGGCCGGCTTCGACGGCCACCAGATCTTGTTCCCGAGTTCGCCGGCCAGCGCCGGAACCAGCACGCTACGCACCAGGATGGTGTCGAGCAGCACACCGAAGGCAACCGCGAACCCGATCTCGGCGAGGAACACCAGCGGCAGTACCCCGAGCACCGTGAAGGTCGCCGCGAGGACCACGCCGGCCGAGGTGATCACACCACCGGTAACGGCCAGGCCGCGCAGGATGCCCTGGGTGGTGCCGAATTTCAGCGCCTCTTCGCGCACCCGGGTCATCAGGAAGATGTTGTAGTCGATACCCAAGGCCACCAGGAAGACGAAGGCGAACAGCGGGAAGGACTGGTCGGCACCGGCGAAGCCGAAGACATGGGTGAAGGCGAGGCCGCAGATACCCAGGGTCGCGGTGAAGGACAGCACAACGGTCACGATCAGCAACAGCGGTGCGACGAGAGCCCGCAGGAGCAGCGCGAGGATGATGAAGATGACAAGCAGCACGATCGGGATGATCAGGTTTCGGTCGTGCACCGAGGCCGTCTGGACGTCCAGAGTCGCCGCCGAATTCCCACCGACCCGGGCGTTGGCGCCCGGTATCGCGTGCACGGAAGCACGGAGTCGCTCGATGGTGTCGTAGGCCGCCTGGGAATCGTAGGAATCCGCCAGGTCGGCATTGACGACCGTCCGACCATCGATGGGCGCGACCTGCAATTGGGCAGGCGGGCAAGGCTGCCCCTGGCCGGCGCCGGCGGACCCCGAACCAGCGGCGTTGCCGGCGGAATTGCCAGCGGAGTTGCCTGCGGCGGCCAGCTTCGCGTAATCGATCTGGACGCACACCGCGCCCGGCTTCTGGGAGATTCCCCTCACCTTCTCAGCCACCGCGATGACCTCCGCGACCTTGTCCGCGTTCACCGTGATGACTGCCGGCGCCCCGGCGCCCTTGTCGAACTTCGAGTCGTAAATCTCCTGACCGAGCACCGCGTCGGGCTTGTTCGTGAAACTCTGGGCGGTCGTCAGGCCGTTGGTCTTGAGCGAGCCGAGCCCGACCAGACACAGCAACAGGATGACGACGGCCCCGATCCAGGCCGGACGACGTCGACGCACCACCACGGTCTGGGCGATCCGGCCCCACATGCCATGGGTGGCGAGGTCGACCGCATGATCCACCCTCGGTTTGCGGGGCCAGAACACCCATCGGCCGCTGAGCGCCAAGGCCAACGGAAGGAAGCTCATCATGATCGCCACGGTGCACACGACGCCGATCGCAGCTACCGGACCGAGGCTCTTGTTCGAATTCAGCTCGGAAAAGCTGAGGCACAACAGCCCGACCGTCACCGTCGCCGCCGAGGCGCCGATCGCGGGGGCCGACTCGCGCCAGGCCTTGATCATCGCGTCGAACCGGCTGGGGTAGGCGTGCAGCTCCTCCCGATAACGGGAGATGAGCAGCAACGCGTAGTCGGTGCCGACACCGAACACCAGTACCTGAAGGATGCCCTGGCTCTGCCCGTTCAAGGTCAGGATCTCGTTCTTGGCCAGTAGATAGATGATCATCGACGACAGCCCGAGGGACAAACCGACCGAGATAAGCGGGAACAGCCACAGGACCGGTGAGCGGTAGACCACCAGGAGGATCACGATCACGACCGCCCCGGCGGCGAAAATCAGGCTGCTGTCCAGTCCGCTGAAAGCGTCGATGAACGCGACCAGGAGGCCACCGGGCCCGGCGGGATGGGCAGCCAGACCGGCCGGAAGCTGAGCCTTGGCAGTGTCGATGATGCGTTTCTCGTTCTTCGCGAGCACATCGCCGTTGAGGGTGACGCCGTTCTGCTTGGCGATCAGCGGCGTGTAGATCGACGCCACTGTCATGTCAGCGGCGTATTGCGGTGGTGTCATGGCGCGTCTGTCGACGCCCGGCAATGGCTGGATCGCGGTGAACGCCCTCGCCACCACATCCTTGTCGGCGGCGGTGAGACCGCCTGTGCGGTTGAACACGACAAAGCCGGGGATGCTTTCGATCTTCAGGAACTTCGCCGACTCGTTGGCCACCTTGGTCGACTCGGCAGAACCGGGTAGGTAGGCGGCGTTGTCGTTCTTCTGTACCTCCGCGAGCTTGCTCTGGAAGGAGCCACCGGCACCCCCGGCCAGGAAGAGCAGGATGGCGACGAACACCACCGCGAGCACTCCCCGACCCCGTCGCACGGAGGGGTCGGTCGGCTCCTCGGTGACGGTTTGCGGCGGTGCGGTCATGTCGACTCCTGCTCACACTTCGAATGGCCTCGCGGTCCCAACGTCGGTCAAGACTGGCACAGCCCACTGACACCCACCAATGACTTTTGCCACGGGCCCGGGCTCCGCCCTGCGGACCTGGCTAGTGTTGTTGGCGTGGCGGAGCTAAGAACGGTTCGGGCGGGCCTGGTCGACTACACCGAGGCATGGCAATGGCAACGACAACTGCATGCGCAGCGCCTGGCGGGCGAGATCGAAGACACCACCCTGCTGCTCGAGCATCCGCCGGTCTACACGGCCGGCAAACGCACCGAGCCCTGGGAGCGTCCGGCCGACGGCACTCCGGTGATCGACGTCGACCGCGGCGGCAAGATCACCTGGCACGGGCCGGGACAACTGGTCGGCTATCCGATCCTGCAGCTTCCGAGTCCGATCGACGTGGTGGCCTACGTCCGTCGCTTGGAGGAGATCCTGGTGGCGGTGTGCGCCGACCTCGGCGTGTCCGCCGGCCAGGTCGAGGGGCGCAGCGGCGTCTGGCTGCCCGCGAACACCACGGCTGGTGAGCGCAAGATCGCCGCGATCGGGATCCGGGTAGCCCAGGGCGTAACCCTGCACGGCTTCGCGCTGAATTGCGACTCGGATCTGAGCTGGTACTCCCGCATCGTGCCATGCGGTATCGCCGACGCCGGGGTCACCTCACTGTCTCAGGAACTCCGCCGGCAGGTGACCGTCGCCGAAGTGCTGCCGGTCGTCGAATCCCACCTGGCCAATCTGACCGCTGGGTACGCTGAGCTGCGTTGACGATCACCCGTGTCGCGTCATTATTAGGAGATCCCGAGTGAGCTCGCCCGCGAATCCCGCACCCGCTGGCCGCAAGATGTTGCGCATCGAGTCCCGCAACGCCGAAACACCGATCGAGCGCAAACCCGCGTGGATCAAGACCCGCGCGGTGATGGGCCCGCAGTTCACCGAACTGCGCCAACTCGTCAAGAGCGAAGGCCTGCACACGGTGTGCCAGGAGGCGGGCTGTCCCAACATCTATGAGTGCTGGGAAGACCGCGAGGCCACCTTCCTCATCGGCGGCGACCAGTGCACCCGGCGGTGTGACTTCTGCCAGATCGATACCGGCAAACCGGCGGCGCTGGACACCGACGAACCCCGGCGGGTAGCCGAAAGCGTCTCGAAGATGGGTCTGCGGTACGCCACGATCACCGGGGTGGCCCGCGATGACCTCGCCGACGGTGGCGCCTGGCTTTATGCACACACGGTCAGACAAATCCACGAGCTGAATCCGGACACCGGCGTGGAGTTGCTCATCCCGGACTTCAATGCGATTCCCGAACAGCTTGCCGAGGTATTCGGCTCGCGGCCTGAGGTGCTTGCGCACAACGTCGAGACCGTACCGAGGGTGTTCAAGCGGATCCGCCCGGCTTTCACCTACGAGCGCTCGCTGGGCGTCATCACCGCGGCCAGGACCGATGGACTGGTCACCAAATCGAATCTCATCCTCGGCATGGGCGAGGAGCGGGCCGAGATCTCCCAGGCGTTGCAGGATCTATACGACGCCGGCTGCGAGCTGATCACCATCACCCAGTACCTGCGGCCGTCCCTGCGGCATCACCCGGTCGCGCGGTGGGTCAAGCCGGAGGAATTCGTCGAGCTCCGTGAAGAGGCCGAGGACATCGGCTTTGCCGGCGTGTTGAGCGGACCGTTGGTGCGCTCGTCCTACCGCGCCGGACGACTCTTCCAGCAAGCGCTCGACGCCCGGAAGCTCACCAGCACCAGCTGATTGGCGGTCAGCGGCGCTTTGCGCTCCACACGACGCCACCGATCAACGCGCTGACCGCCAAGGCATCGAGCAACACGATCAGCGCTGCATCGCGCTGCCAGACGAAGATTCGGGAGTTGTTGTCCAGAGGCGGTTCGGCCAGGTGCTGGAACCGGGGATCCGAAGCGATGGCAGGTCCGGAGCTCGACGTGGACGGCTGGGGCTTGGGCGTCGGCCTGCTCCGGCTGGTCTGTTCGGTAGTCGCCGAAGTGGACGCGGAGCCCGAGGTGTTCCCCCCGGCCGAACCCAGGTCCTGACCGGCTGACGATGACCCGCCGGCTCCGCCGCCCGGAACAGTGACCGCACTCGATGAGGACGACCCGCCAGCTGACGTGGACGGCACGCTCGGCGATCCGGTGGGATTCGACGTCGGGTGGCTGGTCGGCTTGGGTGTCGGGGTGGGCGTGGGCTTGGGCGTCGGCGTAGTCGACGGCGTGCCGGTGGGAGGCGGTGAGCTACTGGGCGTCCGGCTCAAGGTGATGGCCTTCTGCTTGATCGAGCCGTCGACGCCGATGGCCCGTACATCAAACTTGCTCGTGGACGTAGCGATATCCGGGCTGAGGCAGGTGTGGTCGGTCGCCGCCTTGGTGAAGCTCAACTGATTGCTGCTGTCCAGCTGTCCGTCCACAGAGCCGACCAGCAACACCGTGTACTGCACCTCGTCCAGGCCGGTGGACTGCTGATAATCGCGGTCCGGGGCGTTGGGGTTGACCACCGATGCCAGAGCGCCGACTGAGCCGTCCGAACAGGTTGATGCTTTCACGCTCAACACAATGGGATCGAGATCGCTGACTGTCGGCGATGACTGCCCGCAGGTCGTGGCGAGCTTCCTGTTGAGCGGCAGGGCGCTGCCATCGTCCGGGACGACGGTGAGGACGTCGCCGCCGTGGATGGGACCGGGCAGTCGTATGGTGACCCAATCGGTGCTTACGGTCACCAGCGTCGGACCGCCGGTCTTGAGAAAGGTCTGGTCCGCCGTGCCCGAGGACAGGTAGACCTGGTACAGCAGGCCCGGGGCCGGGGCAGCCGGGTCCTTGAGCGTGACTTCGACGAAGCCGCCGCCATCTGAGCAGCCGAACAAGGCCGAGGCGCGGACGGTTGGTGCATCAGCAGCAGAGGCCGCTCCGGAACTCCACAAGAGCGGCACAAACGCCAAGATCGCGGCTAGCACGAACGCCGCCACGGAACGTTTGCGCGGACGCAATTGCATCGTTCCTTTACTCCTGCCGCTTGTGGAGTTAACAGTGAAGTAACTGTACCTCGAATTCACAGACATTGTCCTCACATTCGGCAAAGACTTCTTCCATCCGGGCGTGCTACCCCGCGCCGTGGCCCCCTATCCTGAGTGCATGGCGCAGTCATCCCGGTCGAAGAAGCCCAGCAAGCCAAAACTCAGTCGTGCGGAGAAGAAAGCGGCGCGGTCGGTCCGCCGGCAAACCCGGCGCGAGACCTTCAGCTCGATGCGCCAGGCGTTCTCGATGACCCGAAAGAACGACAACAAGCTGATTCCGCTGCTGATCATGGCCTTCGTGCTCGGTGCTGTCGTCGGCTTCCTACTGCTCTACGTGCCGACCGGCAAGATCTACTTCGGCATCGTCCCGGCAATCGCGCTCGGTGTGGTCGCTGCCCTGTTCATCTTCTCCCGGCGGGCGCAGTCCTCCGCCTACACACAGGCCGAAGGCCAGCCGGGGGCGGCAGCCTATGTGCTCGGCCAACTCCGAGGTGAGTGGCACAAGACCGATGCCGTCGCCGGCACGGCTCAGCTCGACGCCGTACACCGACTGCTCGGCCGTCCCGGAGTGGTGCTGATCGGCGAGGGAGCGCCGCACCGGGTCAAGCCGCTGCTCGCCCAGGAGAAGAAGCGGGTCGCCCGGCTCGCTGGTGACGCCCCCATCTACGACGTCGTGGTCGGCAAGGGCGAGGGCGAGATTCCGCTCGGAAAGCTGAACGTGCACATCATGAAGCTGCCCCGCAACCTGTCCAAGGAGCAGGTGGTGGCGCTGGACCGGCGATTGTCTGCACTGTCGGCGGCGCGTACCCCGATCCCGCAAGGCCCAATGCCGGCCGGGGCCAAAATGCGCAATGTGCAGCGGGCCGCCCGCCGCCGCAGCTGAGGATGAGCGACGCAGGCAGGCCTGCCACGAACCGACCCCCGGCTTCCGGATCGGTGCGTCCGCAGCGGTTCCGCGGTGAACGACTCGGGCTACCCGAGCATGGACCGGGCTCGATCGCCCCGTTCGGGCGGCGGGTCCTGGCGTTTGTCGTCGATCTGCTCGCCTCCGCCTTGGTGGCCGGACTCTTCGTCAGGCGCAAGGATCTGCCCGGTGTAGCCGGCCACCTCCCGGGGCAGTGGAGCCTGCTGCCGTTGGCGCTGGACTACGTTGTCGGCCTGGTCCTGCTCGGTCGGACCGCAGGCATGTACGTCACCGGCCTGCGTGTCGTGCGGGTGGACGCCCGGGTGCCGGTGGGACCGCTCCGGGCGGCGGCACGGACGGTCCTGCTGGTCCTGTTGATCCCGGCGGTCGTGGTGGACGCCGACTTCCGCGGGCTGCATGATCGACTCACATCCACGGCCGTTATCGTCCATTGATCCGGTGTATGTAGTCCCGCAGCGTCGCGGGCCCGGACCCGGTACGCGATTTCCAGCACAACCGAGGCCGCGTAACGTCCCGGAAACATCCGAGACACTGCTCGGCAACCAGCCGTTTCTAGCTTGATACCGCTCAACCTGCGGTTTCCAACCCACCCCGCCGCGGCTCCGCCGGCGGAGCCGACCCCACCCAGGCAGACAGGATGGCCGATGTTCAACAGCTCCGAGGAAGTCCTCAACTACATCAAGAACGAAGGGGTTGAGTTCGTAGACATCCGTTTCACAGACCTCCCCGGAGTGCAGCAGCACTTCAACGTTCCCGCCTCCAACTTCTCGGAGGAGTCATTCACCGAGGGCCAGATGTTCGACGGCTCTTCGATTCGTGGATTCGCGGCCATCCACAAGTCCGACCTGAAACTGATTCCGGATCCCGCGACCGCCTACGTCGACCCGTTCCGCAAAGCGAAGACACTCAACCTGAACCACTCGATCGTGGAACCACGCACCGGTGAGCCGTACGAGCGCGATCCCCGCCAGGTGGCCTCGAAGGCCGAGGCCTACCTCAAGACCACCGGTATCGCCGACACCGTGTACTTCGGCCCGGAGGCCGAGTTCTACATCTTCGACGAGGTGCGTTATGAGTCGAAGATGAACACCGCGTCGTACTTCATCGACTCTGAAGAGGGCCACTGGAACACCAACCGCGTCGAAGAGGGCGGCAACCTCGGGTACAAGACGAACGTCAAGGGTGGCTATTTCCCGGTCTCGCCGTACGACCACCACGCCGACCTGCGTGACGAGATCTGCACCGAACTGATGGCCGCCGGGCTTGAACTGGAGCGAGCCCACCACGAGGTCGGCACCGGCGGCCAGGCCGAGATCAACTACAAGTTCGACACTCTGACCCATGCGGCCGACCAGATCCTGCTGTTCAAGTACATCGTCAAGAACGTCGCGTGGCGCAACGGTAAGAGCGCGACCTTCATGCCCAAGCCGCTGTTCGGTGACAACGGTTCGGGGATGCACTGCCACCAGTCACTCTGGAAGGACGGTGAGCCCCTCTTCTACGACGAGACCGGGTACGCCGGGCTCTCGGACACCGCGCGTTTCTACATCGGCGGGCTGTTGCACCACGCCCCGTCGCTGCTGGCCTTCACCAACCCCACGGTGAACTCCTACCACCGCCTGGTCCCCGGCTACGAGGCTCCGGTGAACCTTGTCTACTCGGCAGGCAACCGGTCCGCCTGCATCCGGGTACCCATCACCGGCACCAGCCCGAAGGCCAAGCGCATCGAGTTCCGGGTGCCCGATCCTTCGGCGAACCCCTACCTGGCCTTCTCGGCGATGCTGATGGCAGGTCTGGACGGTATCAAGAACAAGATCGAGCCAGCCGAGCCGATCGACAAGGACCTCTACGAGCTGCCGCCGGACGAGGCGGCCTCCATCCCGCAGGTGCCCGGCTCGCTGGACGCGGTGCTCACCGCACTCGAGGCCGATCATGATTACCTCGTCGAAGGCAACGTGTTCACCGAAGATCTCATCGAGAGCTGGATCAGCTACAAGCGCATCAACGAGGTAGACCCGGTTCGGCTGCGACCACACCCGTACGAGTTCGAGCTGTACTACAACATCTGATCAACTCGATCCGATCCGAGCGCACCGAAAGGGCCGGTCTCCATTGGGAGCCGGCCCTTTCGGTGGCTGGCCTAGCTGTACTGACACCTAGGAGATGCAGCGTTCCCGCCGCGAATCAGGTTTGCGGTTGAGCAGGAACCAGAAAACCCAGCCAACCGCGGCCACCAGCACGAAGCTGATCAGCCGGTAGACCAACACCCCGGCAGTTGCGCTGGACAATGCCAAACCGCCATGGGTAAGGGCGATCAGTAGGGCACCATCCACGACGCCGACGCCACCGGGTATCAGCGGCAGGCTGGAAGCCGCCATCCCGCCGGCGTAGGCGACCATGGCCACCGCGATGGTGGGGCCCTGGGCGCCCACGGCACGGCATGCGGCGACCAGGCAGAACAAATCGAGCAGCCAGTTCATGACCGCGTGGAACAGGCCGGTCAACCAGTCACGACCGCTTGGGCGAATCAGCAGCAGCTCGTCGAGCAGGTCGCGGACCCGCTGCCGGCCAGTCCGCTCCGGGCGACGCAGCACGCGGTTCACGCCTCCCAGCGCCCAATTGCCGATCCGCAGCAGCAGATCCGGTCGTCGGGCGAGCCTGCGCAGCCCCAATGCTGCCGAGACGACGGCGATGATCTCCAATCCGATGAGGACGATGTTGCTGGGACCACCGGCCAATTCGGCCCCGAAAGCCCCGATGACAGTGAGGGCCAGGGTGCTGAGTAGCCCCGAGGTCACCATGCCCCAGGTGATCACCGGACC
>JAVEET010000278.1 GCA_030840295.1 Pseudonocardiales bacterium | reverse complement strand
GGTAGGGATGCCGTCAGCCGAGGCGGTCGGCCAGCCACCCGAGTTTGGTCTGCTCGTGGAGCGCACCGCCACCCTCGTGGTCGTTGTAGTGATAGATACGCAGTTCACGCTCGCCCGGGTACGCGTTATATGCGGCGAAAACGGTGGAGGGTGGGCAGACCTGATCCATCAACGCCACCGAGATCAGTGCGGGAGCCGTTGCCGTGCGAACGAGGATGCTCACGTCGAAGTAGGACAAAGTGTGAAACACCGTCTCGATCTGATCGCGGTGGATCTTGAGATATCTGGCGACCTCGGCATACGGATCTCGCTCGGTGATGTCCACTGCCCGACGGAAGTCGGACAGAAACGGGACGTCAGCCATGACGCCGGCCAGGTCTGGCCGCAAGGCGGCGACAGCGAGCGCCAGACCCCCGCCCTGACTCCCGCCTTCGACGAAGGTGCGGGACGGGTCGACGTCCTGATGACTGTGGGCGGCGTCGACAGCCCGCACCGCGTCGGTGAACAGGCGCCGATAGTAGTAGTCCGCCGGGTTCGCGATTCCGCGGGTCATACATCCCGGGGACGCCGGACCCGAGCGAGCATTGTCCTCGGTTGCACCCACCGAAGAGCCCGATCCCTGGCCGCGCGTGTCCATGACGAAATGGGCGTAGCCAGCCATCGCCCAGAGGACGTTCTCGTGAGGCAGGCCGCGGCCGCCACCGTATCCGATGTACTGCACGACCACCGGAAGCCGGCCGCTGCGGTGAACCGGGAGATGCAACCAACCGCGGATCACATCACCATCGAAACCGGCGTAGCTGACATCAAAGGTCTCGATCAGTTGGAGTCCCGTGTCGACCGGCGTGAACTCGGCACCGATCGGGATGTTCCCGGCTTCGGCCAGGGTGTTCTGCCAGAACAGCGCGAGGTCGTTGGGTGCGACATTTTGCGGGTCATAGCAACGCATCTCGGCCAGCGGCATGTCATAGAGCGGCATCGACAACTCCTGGGTAGAACAGCACAACCCTTGCGCTGCCGATGTATGAAATCACGTCCGGATGTGTGCTGCTCTGTCGGCATGACTGCGAGTGACCTGCGTCGGCGCGCGACACCGATCGTGGACTGATGGGAGGCGCCGCGTGGGTACTGGAGGCCGACTGAGCATCCGACCGTGATGCTCAGTGGCACGACGACATGGCGACGTGTCAACGCCGGAGGAGAGCGGAGGCCCTGCTCCGCTGATCTTGGATTCGTGGTTCGTTTTCGGCGACCACGAATCCAAGATCCCGGACGGTCAGGCTTTGGCTTGCATACTCGATCGTGCCGGGTTGCCCTGTTGCGCGGCCTTCGGATCCTTCTCGCCCTGCTTGGCGTGGACGCCGGCCTCGATCCGATCGCCGAGGTCCTTGTCCACGTTTCGCCAGTAGTCGAACGCACGGTTGAGGACGGGCTCGCTGACGCCGTTGAGCAGGTGCCCCACGACGTTGTTGACGAGGCGCTCGCGAGCCGCGTCGTCGAGCACCTCGCGTACCAACTTGCCGGGCTGGCCCCAGTCGTCGTCCTCGGGGTGCAGCGTGTACGCGGCGCGCACCATATCGCCGTCGGCATACCAGTGGCCGCCGTCGTCGGTGAGCTGGGGATCAGCCTTCGGCCCGCCGTAGGAGTTCGGCGCATAGACGGGGTCAGCGACGTTCTGCACCCGCATCGCCCCGTCCTTGGAGTAGCTGTGCACCGGCACCCGTGGCGTGTTCACCGGGATCTGCCGGTAGTTCACGCCAAGTCGCGCGCGGTGCGCGTCGGCATAGCTGAACCCGCGAGCGAGCAGCATCTTGTCCGGTGACAACCCCGTGCCGGCCACAAGGTTGTTGGGCTCGAACGCGGCCTGCTCCATCTCGGTGTGGTAATCGGTGACGTTGCGGTTGAGCGTCAACCGGCCGACCTCTTGCAGCGGGTAGTCGCCGTGCGGCCACACCTTTGTCAGGTCGAAGGGATTGAACCGGTAGGTCCTGGCCTCCTCGAACGGCATGATCTGCATCTTCAACGTCCAGCTCGGGAAATCCCCGGCCTCGACGTGCTCGTAGAGATCACGCTGGTGGTAATCGGTGTCAGCCGAGGCCATCTGGTCACCCTCGTCCTGGGTGAGGAACTCGATACCCTGGTCGGTCTTGAAGTGGTACTTCACCCAGAACCGCTCGCCCTGGCCGTTGATCCACATATAGGTGTGGCTGGAGTAGCCGTTCATATGCCGCCACGACCGCGGGATGCCGCGGTCGCCCATCAGCCAAGTGACCTGGTGCGCCGACTCCGGAGACAGCGTCCAGAAGTCCCACTGCATATCGTGGTCACGCAGGTTGTTTGCCGCGCGCCGCTTCTGCGAGCGGATGAAATGTTGGAACTTCATCGGATCTTTGATGAAGAACACCGGGGTGTTATTGCCGACGATGTCCAGGTTGCCCTCGCTGGTGTAGAACTTCACCGCAAAACCGCGCGGGTCTCGCCAGGTGTCTGGGCTGCCCCGCTCACCCGCGACGGTCGAGAACCGGATGATCACCTCCGTCTCGGCACCAGGCTGGAACACCGCCGCTCGGGTGTAGGGGCTGACGTCCTGGGTCACCTGAAAGGTGCCGAACGCGCCGCCGCCCTTCGCGTGTGGTTGGCGCTCCGGGATGCGCTCGCGATTGAAGTTTGCCATCTGCTCGATCAGGTAATGATCTTGCAACAGCACCGGCCCGTCCTGCCCGACGGATAGCGAATGCTCATCGCTGGCGACGGGCACGCCGGCGTCCGTGGTGGTCGGCGGGGGTTCTGAAGCGGTCACGTCGAACTCCTTACGTTGGAAACGGAGACTCTGGTTTCAGTTGACAGTTGGGGCACAAACCCCAGAAGACGACTTCGGCTTCGTCGACCGCATAGCCGGCGTCGTCGCTCGGCGTGAGGCAGGGACGTACCCCGGCGGCGCAGTCGACATCGGTTGTGCGCCCGCAGACGCGGCAGACCAGGTGATGGTGGTTGTCGCCCGCCCGGATCTCGAAGAGCGCGGGCGACCCGGCCGGCTCGATCCTTCGGACGAGGCCGGCTTGCACGCACGCGGCGAGCACGTCGTAGACAGCCTGGGTCGAGACCTTGCCCAGCTTTGCCCTGACCTTGTGGGTCACCAGGTCGGCGGTGGCGTGCGGATGGTCGACCAGGACGTCCAGCACCGCAGCGCGCGGCCTTGTGACCCGCAGTCCCGCCTCGCGCAGCGCAGCTTCGACCAAACCAACCATCGAACCCAACTTGGCACCGTCTCTGGAACAAGTCAAGTGATCGTGCGGCCGTCCAAAAGGCCCAGGAAACTCGGCGTGACCGTCCGCCGGTCGGTGCTCGGTCACGGCGCCACATCAGGCGGGGCTCGTAGGCGCGTAGACACCCTCGTGGTTCATCGCACTGGTCACGGCAAGGGTGATAACCGCCAGCAAGATGATCAGCGCGAGGATGCGCGGACGTCTCCGGTGTGCCTCGTCCGAGCGCACCTCCGATCCCGGACCGGTCCTGCCGCGCGGTCCGTCGGCGGCCAATCGACGGCGCACAGATGCGTAGCCGAGCAACAGAATCCCCAGCACGATCAAGACGTCTGCCACGTTGCAGCGGCTCGAGCCGCCACTTGGAAGGAAGTCCACGACTCCGCGGGCGCTTCCGGGCGCAGTCAAGTTGTGCATTCCCAGTCGGTCGAGGAGGTTGCTCAGCGAGCCTGCCAAGACCAGTCCACCGCCGATCAATACGCACGGTGGACGCCGGCCTTGCAGCAGCCGTCCGATTCCGAGGACCACCAACACGCCGCCGAGGACATCCGCCACCGCGCCGCTTGCCGGTGCAGCGAACCAGGAGCGAATGACCCTCCCCAGGAGGATGTAACCACCGCCATTGATCAGCGATTCGTCAAAGCGTCGCCACGCCAGCCACTTCACGGCTTGGTCGACGCCGATCACGGCGGTGAAGACAGCGATGAGCAGCCAACGTTGTCTGGCACCACCAACATCAGCCGGCCCGTCGACATCGGCACGCGAGTGCCCAGGTCCTGACGTGGACTCGCTACCGGCCATCAGGGCTCAACCCCCAGTCAGCGCCTACGCTCGGCTCGCCACGTCCAATCTTAGTTGTGTGCCACAAAGGCGGTAACCGATGCGCGACCGCTCGCGCCGAGCCTGTCCAGCAAGAGTCATGGCGGATTGCTGATTCTGTCGGTTATGCGGCCCGACTGGTGTGCGGAGCCGGTGCGTGCACCTGCTTGGCCATTGCTGCTTGCAGAGCCGGGCGGCGTCCGTGCCGGAGCACCCGCCAGACGACGGAGGGCTTGAAGAAGGATGCAGGTCGCGCCATGAAACCCGCGACCAACAAGAACTGGCCGGCGAGAACTGGATCAGTCCGCGCTGCCAGTGTGAGCCGGTCGAGATAGCGGTTCATGATCTTGGTGTCTGGGGTCCGCTTGCCCACGACTTCGTCGAATCGGAGGTCTCCCCCGGTAGAGATCTTCCAGGCCACATCCTCGA
>JAVEET010000260.1 GCA_030840295.1 Pseudonocardiales bacterium | reverse complement strand
GTGGCCGCGGCCAACAGGAGCAGCTCGCCAAGGGTGATGGCGCGGTCGTGCTTGCGTCGATCTGAGTCCGAACGACCGACCTTCGGGACCGCTACCGTGTCGCTGCGGTGAGACGATGTGACGGCGGCGCTGCTCTGGTCGGGCACAGCCGGCAACGATACCGGTACACGCTGGGTGCGAGTGCAAGGCCGAGCCCGCTATCGCTTGTTGATCGTGGGCGCACAGCCGCTCGCACCGCACGCACCGCCCGCACGCGTAGATTCGCCGCTCCCGGCGGCGGTTCCCGACGGCGGTTCCCGACGGCGGTTATTGTCTTCTGGTGATCGAGTCCGCCGGCCCCACCACCGGCGGCACGCCCCCGGACGGCAGCGGACGCGATGTCACCGTGGTCGTGGTGACCTGGCAGGGCGCTCATCTGCTCCCGGCCTGCCTCGACTCGCTAGCCGCCCAGACGGTGGCACCAATCGTGCTGGTGATGGACAACGCCTCGACCGATGGCACTGCGGAACTGCTCGATCAGCGATATCCGCAGACCGAGGTCCACCGGCTGCCGCACAACACCGGGTTCGCCGGCGCAATCCACGCGGCTCTGCCGCTCGTGCGGACGCCGTTCATGGCGCTGCTCAACAACGATGCCCGAGCCGAGCCCGAGTGGCTGGAGCGCTCGCTGGCCGCGCTCGCTGAACACCACGACGCTGCCGCTGTGACGGCGAAGATGCTGCTCTGGACCGACACCGACGACGGGCAACCGATCATCAACAACGCCGGAGTCCGCCTGACCGAGGACGGGTACGGCACCGACCGGGGCGGTGGCGAGCCGGACGGCGCACCGTTCGACGAGCCGGCTGAGGTCTTCGGATTCTCCGGCGGCGCCGCGGTGTTGCGAACCGATCAGGTTCGGTCGGTCGGCGGCATGCCGGCCGAGTTCTTCTTGTATTACGAAGATACCGATCTCGCCTGGCGGCTCCGGCTGGCCGGTTATCGGGTTCGCTACGAACCCGAGGCGGTCGTGCTGCATCGACACGCCGCGTCGACGGACCGGATGTCGGAATCGTTCGCCTTCTACAACGAACGGAACCGGTTGCTGATGTTGCTACGCTGCGCGCCGCTGCGCTTCGCGTGGGCTCAGCTCGTCCGCTTCGGACTGACCACCTTGTCCCTTGCTGTGCGTCGGCGCCTGGGCCAGCCGATACCGGAGGTTGCGGTATTTCGCACCGGCGTGCGGATGAGGGTAATTGGCGGTGTGCTCGGACACATAGGGTGGTCCCTGAAAGCGCGTAAATCGGTCTCCCGATCGGCTGTGTTGAGCCGGCAGGAGGTCGTGACAACGTGGGTTCCCCGCCGTGGCGGGTTATTCTGACTGCCGGTTGTGCCGCATGACCGTGGGTCGAGCCACCACCGATCCGCCCACGACACTCGAAGGAGCCCAGGTGAGTGCCACGAGCATCGACCAACGAGCGCGCGCGCAGCGCCAGGTACGGCGAGAGCTGCTGGTCGGCCTCATCCGGAAAGACCTCAAGGTCAAGTACCAGGGCAGTGTGTTGGGCTTTCTGTGGTCCCTGGCCAACCCGCTGCTGCTGCTGGTCGTGTACAGCTTCGTCTTCGGCGTCGTTCTGAAGAACGGTATCCCGCAGTTCGGCTTCTACCTGCTGTCCGGCCTGCTGGTCTGGAACATGTTTTCCGGATCGGTCAGCACGGCCACCGAATCCGTTGTCGGCAACTCCGGCCTGGTGAAGAAGGTCCGGTTCCCGCTGGGGATCCTGCCGATGACCGCCGTGGGGTTCAACCTGGTCCACTTCGTGCTGCAGCTGTTCGTCCTGCTGGTCGTCATGCTGGCCACCGGGTTCACCTCCGTGCTCGGTCCGGGCCTGTTGCTGCTCATCCCGGCTCTGGCCGTCGCGATGCTCTTCACGGTCGGCCTGGCGTACCTGGTGGCCGGGCTCAATGTCCGCTACCGCGACACCAAGCACATCGTCGAAGTGGTGTTGATGGCCGGTTTCTGGGTCAATCCGATCGTGTATTCGATCGCCCAGGTCACGAAGGAACTGAACCGGCACGGCCTGGCTAACGCCTATTACCTGAACCCGATGGCAGGAGTCACCACCGCCATGCAGCGAGCTCTCTACGCCAAGGACGTCGTACTGGCCAACGGCGATCACGTACTGGCCGATCCCGGATACCTTTTCTACTTCGAGCGCCTGGGCGTCGGCGCCGTCATCTCGTTGTTGTTGCTCTGGCTGGGCACCAGCACCTACCGGCGGCTGTCCGCCGACTTTGCTGAGGAGCTCTAGGCGTGACCGATGTCGCCATCACCGCGCACGAGGTAAGCAAGAGATTCGCAAGTCACACCGAACGGGCTACCAGCATCAAGGAGCGCCTGGTCCGACGCAAGGCCGCGAGCGTGGACTTCTATGCGCTGCGAGATGTGTCCCTGGAGATCGCGCACGGGCAGAGCGTGGGCCTGATCGGCGCGAACGGATCCGGTAAGTCCACCCTGCTCAAGGTTCTGGCCGGAATTCTCAGACCCACCGAGGGAACTGTCGAGGCTCGGGGCCGGATCGCCTCGCTGTTGGAGCTAGGTGCCGGATTCAACGGTGAGCTCTCGGGCCGCGAGAACATCTATCTCAATGCCTCCCTACTCGGCTTGACCCGGCGCGAGACCGACAAGCTGTACGACTCCATCGTCGAGTTCGCCGAGCTGGCCGAGTTCATCGACAATCCGGTCAAGCACTATTCCTCCGGTATGTACGTCCGGCTCGGTTTCTCGGTCGCGGTGCATGTCGACCCGGACATCCTGCTGGTGGACGAAGTCCTCGCGGTGGGCGATGAACACTTCCAGCGCAAGTGCCTGAACAAGATTGCCGAGTTCCAGCAGGCCGGAAAGACAATCCTCTTCGTCAGTCACTCACCGGACCTGATCGAGAAGGTGTGTACCCGCGCCATCCTGCTCGACCACGGACAGGTCCGCTTCGACGGCGACCCATACTTCGCGGTGGCCGAACTGCAGAAACTGTTGGGCACCGATCGGCCGGATTCCATTCCGGACGAGGGGCCAGAAGGTGAGATCACCTTCGGCCCGGTCGTGTTCAGCGATCGTCCCGGCGGACCTGGGATGTCGGTCTTTCCCGCGGGCTCGGCCTTTTCCGCCAAGGTGGAAATGACCTTAGGGGCTAACAGTGTCAAAGCACTGCACACGGTCCGTACGGTGGTGCTCGGGGTCGGGGACATCCCGATCTGGGTCATGACCGCCACCGATGACGATCTGCCTGACGGTCCGGGGACCTGGGAACTCGACTTCTTCGTTCCGCAGAGCCCACCAGTCAAGGGCCGGTTCGTCTTGATCATCCAGCTTTTCACCGAGGACGAAGAGCTCATCACCTATCACCGGACTCAGCACGCGTTCGGGGTCGAGTCCGAACACAAGCTGGGCATCATCGGCGTCGACTACAAGGTCGGCAGCACGCAGGTGGCCACCGGATGAATGATCGAACCGAAAGCCAGTACTACGCCTTCCGGGAGTTCGACTACGCCAACGCCCACAAGGTGCTGAGCCACTACGTGGGTTACTTCACCGAAAGCCCGGTGCTGGAATTGGCCTGTGGTCCAGGGGTATTTCTGGATCTGTTGGACGCCGCCGGCATCTCTGCGCGCGGTGTCGACCTCGACCCTGGAATGGTCGAACAAGCCGCGGAGCGCGGCCACGAGGTCGTCCTCGACGACGCCCTGGCCTATCTGAAATCGGTGCAGGACGCTTCACTCGGTGGGCTGTTCGCCGCGCATTTCATCGAACATCTGCCCTCGGAAGTCGCTGCGGGCGTCTACACGGAGGCGGCGCGGGTACTCCGGCCCGGCGGCGTATTCGTGGCCGCCGTGCCGAACGCCGCGTGCCTGTCGGTGCTGGGTTATGACTTCTGGCGCGATCCGACGCACGTGCGGTTCTACGATCCGGTAGCGCTGGAATTCTTCGCCCGTCAAGCCGGCCTCGAGGTCACCGACACCGGCGGCAATCCGCTGAACCACCCGGGCGCGCCGGGCCAGCTACACAACTCGCCGGCTGAGTCGTTCGCAGACCTCAAGCAGGATCTCAACCAGGTGCTGGACGGGATACCGGCGGCGGGCGATCAGGAGCATCGGCGCTTCCGCCAGCCGCACGAGGACCCTCGCACGGTCCTGTCCGACACGGTGCAGCGGCTGGTTCACCTCATCGGCGTACTCGACGACAGGCTGCAGGTCGTACAGCACCAGCTGGTGAGCCAGCAAACGGCCTATCAACGGCTCCTGGAAGAGCTATATCCGCCGAATGAAACCTATGTCGTCGCACGACGGCCCGCGCCTGGGCGCCCGTCGAGAAGCCCGGAAGCGTAACTGTGTCGAGTACCGCAACGGCCACCGTGATTATCGTGAACTACAACGGGGCGCACCTGTTGCCAGCCTGCCTGGACGGGCTGGCCGGCCAGGTCCTGGCGTCCGCTGACCGCACGGATGAGCTGAGCTTCGACACCGTAGTGGTCGACAACGCATCCTCCGACGGATCGGTGGAACTGCTCGCCCGGGACTATCCCTGGGTTCGGGTCATGGCCAACGCCGACAACCTTGGCTTCGCCGGCGGTAACAATGTCGCGCTGCGGGAGGTCCGAACGCCGTACGCGGTGCTGCTCAATAATGACGCGGTTCCAGAGCCGGGATGGCTGGCTAACCTGCTGGCCGTGTTCAGCGCGCCCGGCAACGTCGATGTCGGCATCGTGACCGGCAAGGTGCTCTTCCTGCCTAAATTCGCCGAGGTGGCCCTGAACACCGAAGGTTTTCAACCGAACAGCTCGGACACCCGCGACCTCGGAGTCAGGATCTACGGCGTCGAGGTGGACGGCGTCGAGGTCAGCGACAAGATCCTCTGGGAGCAGGCGGTCTACGGTCCGGAGGGCTCCGGTTCCGGCCGGTTCCGTTGGTCGCGACCTGCCGGGACTTTTCTGGTGCCGCTGCCCGGCGACGCGGCTGGACCGAAGTCCGTCGAACGCCGCGTTCGGATGACCATGTCGGTCGCGGGCGAGCGCGCCAAGCAACTCACGCTCATGGTCAACGGCCGGCTGGTTGCCGTGCAGGCCACCAGTGGACGCAGCACCGTATCGGTAGACATCGAAGCCGGTACCCCCGTCTTCGACGTGATCAACAACGCCGGCGGCGAGGTCTTCGCGGAGGGTTCTGGCGGTGACCGGGGATTCCAGCAGGTCGACCGTGGCCAGTACGACGAACCAGCCGAAGTCTTCACCGCCTGCGGCAACGGGATGGCCATGCGCACCGCGATCGGCCACGAGATCGGTTGGTTCGACGACGCATTCTTCATGTACTACGAGGACACCGACCTGTCGTGGCGGTGGCGCTCGGCCGGCTGGCACATTCGCTACGAGCCCTCCGCCGTGCTGCGGCACATCCACGCGGCCAGCAGCAAAGAGTGGTCGCCACGCTGGGTATTCCATGTCGAGCGCAACCGAATGCTGATGCTGACCAAGAACGCCACCGCCGATCTGGCCCGGGCGGCGGTGGGTGGGTATCTGCGCGAGTCTCTGGCCGCCAGCGTGGTCGCGGCCCGGCAGCTCCTGGTTCAACGGCGCCGGCCAGGGCTGCGCGCTCTGCTGCTGAGATGGCGGGTTCTCGGCTCCTACAGCACCCACTTGCCTGCCGCTCTGCGGCACCGCATTAGCCTTGCGCGAAAGGCACATGTTCGCAAAGGCGATCTTCAGCGATGGTTGGTACCGCGATGAAAGCCGCAATCTACAACCGGTTCTGGCACTCGATGGGTGGCGGTGAGCGGCATTCGGCGATGATCGCCCAGATCCTGTCGCAGTCCGAGGTCGAGGTCGAACTGCTCGGGCACCATGAGGTTTCACTGGTAGAACTGGCCGGCCGCCTCGGCCTCGATCTCAGTCGGACGACGCTTCGGGTCACGCCCGACCTCGGCGAGGACGCAGTGTCGGAACTGTCGTCGGAATACGACCTCTTCGTCAACGCGACCTACATGTCGCGAGTAAAGGCTCAGTCCCGGCACAGTGCGTACCTGTGCTTCTTCCCGACGCCGCACGATCACGACCTGTCAGCGCCGCACCGCACGGCAATTCGGCTGCTAGGTAAGCATGTTCAGCAATCCGATGCCAAGCACGGGTTCCGCTACGGCTGCGGCTGGTTCCCGCCCGAAGGGGGCCGCCGCCGGCAGTGGGCCTGGAGCAACGGTGACGGCCAGTTGGTATTCGATCCCGGTCCGGCCCACGTCATCCGGGCCGACCTCGGCCGGCCTGGCGCCTCGGAGCCGGTGCACCTGACTGTGGAGACGGACGACGGCGAATGCCTGGCCGAATTGACCGTCGGCAGCCAATTCCGGCCGGTCGAGATCTCGGTGCCCAGTTCCGAGAATCACCGGCATGTCCGAATGCGGTCGGCCACCTTCAGCCCGGGGGTGTCCGACCAGCGCCAACTCGGAATCGCCATCAGCCGATTGACCCATGTCGGCAGCGGCCTGACCGCAGGCGAACGCGTCGGCAACCGGTTCCCTTGGCTTCGCCGCAATCCGAAGGACTTCAGCTTCCTCGACAGCTATGACGTCGTGCTGGCCAATTCGGCGTATACCCAGGACTGGATCCGCCGCCTGTGGGGCGTCGAATCGGAGGTCCTCTTCCCGCCGATCGAGGTCGAGCGGATCGTGGCCTCCCCCACCCGGGAGCAGCGAATCCTGAGCGTCGGGCGTTTCTTCGCACCTGGGTACGGGCATTCCAAGCGCCAGCTGGAAATGGTCGAGATGTTCGGCCGCCTGTCCCGCTCCGGTCAGCTCGAGGGCTGGCGGCTCGCCGTGGTGGGCGGTTGCGAGGACACTCAGCGTCCATACCTGGACAAGGTCCGGGCCGCCGCGGCCGGGCTTTCGGTGGACATCCATCCCAACGCGCCACGGTCACTGGTCGAAAGCCTGATGTCCTCCTCCGCCATTTTCTGGTCGGCGACCGGCTTCAAGGAAGACACCGAGAAGCGGCCATGGACGAATGAGCATTTCGGTATGACGACGGCTGAAGCGATGGCCGGTGGGTGCGTACCAGTCGTTATCGACCGGGCGGGGCAGCGGGAGATCGTGCGCCAGGGTGTCGACGGTTTCCGCTGGTCGGACGAGAGTGAATTGCGGATCAGGACGTTGCAAGTCGCCCACGATCCTGACCTTCGAGCGCGGATGTCGGAGTCCGCTCAACAACGTGTCCGCCAGTTCTCCGAAGAGGCGTTCGCCCATCGCTGGAAGGAGATCGCCGGTAGCTATCACCTCCTGTCCTGAAGCACGGTATCTTTCCCCCGTGTCCCCTTCCCTGCGCTGGTTCCCTGGCCGAGCTCTTCCCGTTCGAGTTAACGGAGCGCTGTCATGTCGTTGATCGCAGCAAGTCGGAATCGACTTCGTCATTACCTCCTGAAACGGGAGCAACTGGCCGATCCCCGTCTGGGTGTATGGAAAGCTGCCAAGAACGCCTCGGATCAGGCCTCCTACCTGCGAGTCTGCAACATCTGCGGCTGGCACGGTGCCGAATTCCTCGGGCATGCCCACAGCGAGGGCGCGAACTGTCCGGTTTGCGGGAGTATCGCCAGAGACCGTTTCCTCTACTGGTGTTGGACGAAGCTGGTGCCCTACTCCTCGACTCAGCGCGTTCTGGAGACGAGTCCGCGGCTGGATAAGCGGTACCGGTCCCGGATGTCGTCCCTGGTGAACTACGTCGCGAGCGACTATGACGAGTCCGCCCATCGGGCCACCGTACGGCTGGACCTGCAGGATCTCGATCTGCCGGACTCGAGCCTGGACGTGGTCCTCACTCCCCATGTACTCGAACACGTACCGGATACCGGCAAGGCCCTCCACGAGCTGTTTCGGGTCGTCGCCCCGGGTGGCTCGGTGATGCTGATGATCCCGATGCCACAGGGCGTCACCGCTCCCCCAGTCACGGTGGAGTACCACGGTGACAACACCCTGGTCTACTGGCGCTTCGGCTGGGATCTGCGTGACCAGCTGGAAGCAGCCGGCTTCACGGTGACCTGCCTGGTCACCCAGGAGCTGATCGACCGACTGAACCGGAAGGAAGTCGATACGGGCTGGACCGGCACCGACGTCGATGAAGTCGACCTGCTGAGCCATGCCGATCCGGGCACCCTCACGGCCATCGCCGATGAGCGCGAAGCGCGCCGCTACGGCTTCCAGCCGGATTTGCATTTCATCATCTGGCATTGCGTCAAACCCAGCTGAGTGGGCGCTTTCCGAGCCCAGGTGGGCTGCGGCCCGGCACAGCTGCGGGTTGCCCTCGATGCCACGCCGTTGGCCGGCGAGCGCACCGGCATCGGGCGCTACGTGGAGCACCTGCTGGACGAACTCGCGGTCACCGAGGGCATCAGCGTGCGCGCCGCGGCATTCACACTCAGAGGTCGATCGGTGCTTTCCGCACTGCCGTCCGGTGTACGTGGTGTGCACCGTCCGGTCCCAGCCCGGTTGTTACATCGAAGCTGGCTGCGATCCGATCTGCCGCCGGCTGAATGGGTGATGGGTCGGGCCGACGTGGTGCACGGCACAAATTTCGTATTGCCACCGCCGCGTCGGGCAGCCGGAGTACTCACCGTGCACGACCTGAGCTATTTGCGCTTTCCCGAGTTGGTCGATCGGGCCTCGTTGGACTACCGGACCCTGGTTCCGCGAGCGGTCTCGCGCGCTGCGGTCGTGCTCACGCCATCACAGGCCATCGCCGACGAGGTGTCGCAGGCTTACGGGCTGCCGGCCGATCGGGTCCACGCCACGCCGCTGGGTGTTGATCCGAGTTGGTTCGACACCTCTGCGATAACAGCGCTTCCAGGCTTACCGGCGGAGTACCTGCTGGCCGTCGGGACTCTGGAGCCACGCAAGGGCCTGGACGTGCTGTTGACTGCTTACCGGCAACTGTCCCGAGCCAATCGTGACCTGCCGCCGCTGGTCCTGGTGGGCCCGGCCGGCTGGGGCCCTGCTCTGGAAACCTTCGAAATTCCCCCGGACCGGCTGATCGTGCCCGGTTACGTCGACACGGCAGTGCTACAGGCCCTCGTCTCGGGCGCCTTGATGCTGGCCTTCCCATCACGCTATGAGGGTTTCGGCCTGCCGCCGCTGGAAGCCCTGGCCGCGGGCACCCCGGTCGTGGCCTCCGATATCCCCGCAGTGACCGAAGTAATCGGTGCCGCCCAGCGCATGACGACCCTGGTGCCGGTGGGCGACGTCGAGGCCCTGGCGGCCGCCGTGCTCGCTCGCCTGTCCGGTCCGCCGTCGGCTGCAGATCGGATTTCCGGTCAGCAACACGCGGCGGCCTTCACCTGGCAGCGATGCGTTGAACGGACGGTTGCCGGTTACCGGTTCGCCGTAGGCTGACTCACGCTCAGCCTGCGGTGAACACCTCGCGGGACTCGGTGAAGGCATTGCGCAGCGCGTCGCGCCAGGCCGGCATCGGGGTGAGCCCGGCCGCTCGCCAGGCCCGGTCGCTCAACACCGAATAGCTCGGCCGCGGAGCCGGTCGTACGAACTGGTCGCTGGTCGTGGGTAGCACGCGCGCCGGGTCGGCGCCGAGCTCGGCGAAGATGGCCTGGGTGAAACCGTGCCAGGTGGTGTCCCCGCTGCTGGTGCAGTGGTAGATACCGGCCGGAGCGTCGGACCGGGCCAGTTCGACGAGCGCCCGGGCCAGGTCGGCCGACCAGGTGGGCGACCCTCGCTGGTCGTCCACCACGCTGACCGTGTCGTTGCTCTTCTCCAGCCGGGCCATGGTCTTGACGAAATTTGCCCCGGCCGCGCCGTACACCCACGCCGTGCGGACCACGAAGGATGACTCGGGAAGCAATTCGCGCACCGCGATCTCTCCGGCGAGCTTGCTCCGGCCGTAGGCCGATCTCGGGTCCGGCCGGTCGGTGATCTCGTACGGCCGGTCGGCGTCGCCGGCGAAGACGTAATCGGTGGACACGTGCACGAGGCGGGCGCCGGTCCGACCCGCAGCGGCGGCGAGCACCCCCGGTCCGGTGGCATTGACCTTGTAAGCGGACTCCTCGTCGGTCTCGGCCTGGTCCACCGCCGTGTACGCCGCCGCATTGACGATCACATCCGGCTGGAACTCGGTCAGCATCGCCGACACCGCTGCCGAGTCGGTGATATCCAACACATCGTGTTGGATGGCCCGGACCTCGTCGTCCGGCGTTCTTGCGAGCACCTGCTGCAGGTCGGTGCCCAGTTGACCGCGCGATCCGGTGATCAGCCAGCGGGTGGCGGCGTCGGCCATCCGATCAGACCTTCGCGATATGGGCGACGGCTGCGCGTTCCTTCAGCGGCTCCCACCAGTCCCGGTTGTCCCGGTACCACTGCACCGTTTCGGCCAACCCCTGCTCGAAGGTCATCTGCGGGGCGTAGCCGAGCTCGGCGACCTTGGAGTAGTCCACGGAATACCGCAGGTCGTGGCCGCCACCGCGGGGATCGAGGATGGGCTGGACGTAGGACCAGTCCCGTCCGGTCGCCTGCAGCAGCAGGTCGGTCAACTCCTTGTTCGACAGTTCGCGTCCACCGCCGATGTTGTAGAACTCCCCGGCCGCACCTTTCTCCACCACGAGCTGGATACCGCGACAGTGATCGGCCACGAACAGCCAGTCCCGCACATTGGCACCTTCGCCGTAAAGGGGCACCTTCTGCCCGTCCAGCAGGTTCGTCACGAACAGCGGGATGACCTTCTCCGGGAAGTGGTACGGCCCGTAATTGTTGGAGCATCGCGTGATCGAGATGTTGAGCCCGTAGCTCTTGGCATAAGCCCGGGCAATCAGGTCCGAACCGGCCTTGGCCGCGGAGTACGGCGAGTTCGGCTCGAGGAGATGGTCCTCGGTCCAGGATCCTTCGTCGATGGAGCCGTAAACCTCGTCGGTGGAGATGTGCACCACCCGCTCCACTTGATGACGCAGCGCGGCGTCGAACACCTGCTGGGCGCCGAGCACGTTGGTCTGGATGAAGTCGGCGGCTCCGGTGATCGACCGATCCACGTGCGACTCGGCCGCGAAATTGACCAGGATGTCGTGACCCGGCAGTGCCGCGTCCAGATCGGTCGCGCTGCAGATGTCACCCTGCACGAAACGGTACCGCGGGCTGCTCGCCACGGGCGCCAGGTTGGCCAGGTTTCCGGCGTAGGTGAGCTTGTCGAAAACCGTGACCTGCGCCCCGGCGAAGGCCTCGAACTTGTCGTTGAGGATCTCCCGCACATACTGCGAACCGATGAACCCGGCACCGCCGGTGACGAAAACACGCATGGCGAGCATGCTGTCACATCCACCAGGTTGACGCCGATTCACAGGCAGCACCGGTAGCCTTCCACAGTGCCTTCCAACAACGACGTCCCAGGGTATCCGGGACCAGGAGAGCTACCTGCCGAGCTGGATCCCCGTGGCCGGCGCCACGCACGGCGTCAGGGCAGCCGCCCCGCGGCCACCGCCCGCGGGGCGGACCAGGCGATCGGAAGCCGCCAGAGCCGATCCGAACGGCGCGCCACGAAGCGCTCTGGCTCGGACGTCCTCGCCGGCGCCAGCCTGGGCATCCAGGTGGTCGCGGCGGTCCTGTCACTGGCGGTGCTGCTCGGCAGCGGCTGGGCCTGGGCCCAGTACCGCAGTTTCAAGGCCAACATTCCGCGGGTGACGGCGATCCCGGCCGGCGGCACGGCGGCATCGAAAAACAATATCGACGGTTCCGACCAGAACATTCTCATCGTCGGCAACGACGACCGCGAGACAGCCACCGATGCGGAGTTGAGAGCGCTCGGAATCGGCCGCGACGGCGGCAGCCTGAACACCGACACGATGATGCTGATGCACGTCCCGGCAGACGGCAGCAAGGCTACTGTGATCTCTTTCCCGCGGGACTCCTACGTCGACATTCCGGGACACGGCAAGGCCAAACTCAACTCGGCGTACACCGACGGGATCGCAGATGCCAACGGTGACAAGTCCGGCGGTGCGCAGTTGCTCGTCAAGACGGTCGAGAACCTGACCGGGCTGAGTGTTGACCACTTCGTCCAGGTTGACCTGATCGGTTTCGTTCGAATCTCCGACGCGATCGGTGGGGTGGACATCTGCCTCAACAACAATGTCGACGACGGTTACTCGCAGTTGAAGCTGTCCAAGGGGCATCACGTCATCCAGGGCAAGACCGCACTGGCCTTCGTCCGGCAGCGCCACGGACTCCCGGGCGGTGACCTCGACCGGATCAAGCGCCAGCAGTACTTCCTGTCCGCGGTGTTCCGCAAGATGTCGTCCGCCAGGACGTTGCTCAACCCCTTCAAGCTGCAGAACTTGCTCAAGGCCATCACCAAGTCCTTGCAGTTGGATGGCGATTCCGCCGGACACACCGGCCTCGATCCGCTCAAGCTGGCTCAGCAGATGCAGAACCTGCAGGCGGGCAACATCAAGTTCACGACCATCCCGATCAACGGCACCCAGGATGTGCAGATCGACGGCGGTACCCAGAACGTGGTCGTCGTCGACAACCAGGCGATGCCGGACTTCGTCGACAGTTTGATCGGGGTCGACGCCACGAGCGCCCTGGCGAACGCCACGGCCGCTGCGCCGAGTTCGGTGAACGTCACGGTGGTGAACGACACCAATTCCAGCGGCTTGGAAAACACCAACGCCGCGGCCCTGCGCGCAGCCGGGTTCAAGACCACCGTGCCCGCGCCGACCTCGGATGTGCTGGCCAAGACGACGATCCGCTACGCCAAGGGACAGGAGAGCGCGGCCAAGGCCCTGCAGGCACAGGTCCCGAAGGCGGTCATGGTGCGGTCCTCGACCGTCACCGGCGTGACGCTGCTGCTCGGCGACAACGGTGTCCAGGTCAAATCGCTGATGCCGACGGCACCGAAGTCCACCGCCCCACAGCCAACCACCCCGAGCACTTCCTCGTCGGTGCCGGTGACCACCGCGGCCGATGCGGGCTGCATCAACTAGATGACATCTGAATCCAGGTGACGCCGGAGACACTGTTCAGCCGGCGCGTCGCCGCTGATCCGACCAGCCCCATGCTGACCTTTTATGACGACGCGTCCGGAGAGCGGGCCGAGCTGTCAGGAAAGTCCCTGGCCAACTGGGTGGCCAAGACCCACTTCCTGCTCACCGACGAACTCGGTCTGATACCTGGTGACCGGGTGTTCGTGACCATGCCGGTGCACTGGCTCACCGCTCCGGTGCTGTTCGGGTCATGGTTCGCCGGACTCGAGGTGATCAGCGAGCCTGGCCACGCCGCGGTCGCATTCGGCGACGCTGAGTCCCTGGCGCAGTCGGATCTGAGCGCGGTCGACGACGTGTACGCAGTTTCCCTCTTGTCCATGGCGCGCTCGGCCGAGGCGCCGCGGGGTATGTCGGACTACGCCGCATCCGTACGGCCGCAACCAGATGCGTGGGCCGCTGTGCAAAGTCGGGCCGATGCCGAGCAACCGGCCCTGAACGGCCGGTCGCGCCTGCAGGTGGTAGCGGACGCGCGGGAAGCTGCGGCTGAGCTGGCGCTTTCCGACGCGGCTCGGCTGATGTGGACGCAGCCGGACTTCGATGCGACGGCCTGGGTTCATGCCCTGCTCGCTCCGCTGATCGTCGGCGGATCGTCAGTGCTGGTCCGCCACGCCGACCTGGCGAAACTGGACGACCGGGCGGCGGCGGAACAGGTCAGCGTTACCAGGTGATAGACAGTGTCCAATCGACTATCGGCCTTCTGAGGGGTGCATAGCGTGGACAAGGTGGTTGGGTCGGCCGCTGAGGCGGTTGCCGATATCTCGACCGGTTCGTCATTGGCGGTGGGTGGCTTCGGCCTGTGCGGGATTCCGCATGTACTGATCCAGGCGATTCTCGATCAGGGCGCAACCTCCCTCGAGACGGTCTCGAACAACTGCGGGGTGGATGAGGCTGGTCTCGGGCTCTTGCTGTTCGCGGGCCGGATCCGGCGGACCATCGGGTCCTACGTAGGAGAGAACCGCGAATTCGCCCGGCAATACCTGGCCGGGGAGTTGGAGCTGGAGTTGACGCCGCAGGGCACGTTGGCCGAACGCTTGCGGGCGGGCGGCTCCGGTATCCCGGCGTTCTACACGCCCGCCGGCGTCGGGACCTGGGTGGCCGAGGGTGGCATGCCGTGGCGATACAACTCCGACGGTTCCGTCGCCGTGGCCTCACCGCCGAAGGAGACGCGGCTGTTCGGCGGACAGGAATACGTCCTGGAGGAGGGCATTGTGACCGATTTCGCCTTGGTCCGTGCGGCCCGCGGCGATCGACACGGAAACCTCGTCTTCGACTCGGCGGCCCGCAATTTCAATCCGTTGTGTGCGACGGCCGGGCGCGTGACCATCGCCGAGGTCGAGGAGCTGGTCGAGCCTGGCGAGTTGGATCCAGCGCAGGTGCATACCCCCGGGGTGTTCGTACAACGAGTGGTCGAGGTCGGTTTGGCGGGAAAGTTGATCGAGAAGCGGACCGTCCGGCAGCGGGCGAGCGCATCGACATCGGTCTCCGGCGCCGGGTCGGAGGCCTGATCATGGCGTTGACACGCACGGAACTTGCGGCCCGGGTCGCTCGGGAGCTGACCGACGGCCAGTACGTGAACTTGGGGATCGGGCTGCCGACGCTGGTGCCCAACTATGTGCCCGACGGCGTGCATCTCGTGCTGCAGTCCGAGAACGGCATTCTCGGCGTCGGCCCGTACCCGTACGAGGACGAGGTGGACGGCGATCTGATCAATGCCGGCAAGGAGACCGTCACCGTCCTTCCGGGCGCCAGCTTCTTCGATTCGGCTACCTCGTTCGGGATGATTCGCGGCGGGCACATCGACGTGGCGATCCTGGGCGCGATGCAGGTCGCCGCCAACGGGGATCTGGCCAACTGGACCATTCCCGGCAAGATGATCAAGGGCATGGGCGGTGCGATGGACCTGGTGCACGGAGCGCGCCGGGTGATCGTGATGATGGAGCACACCGCCAAGGACGGCACCCCGAAGATCGTCGCGGAATGCAGTCTGCCGCTGACCGGTCGCGGCTGCGTACAGCAGATCGTCACCGACCTGGCCGTGATCGACATCACGGCCGACGGCCTGGTGCTGCGCGAATTGGCCCCGGGGGTCAGCGAGGACGAGGTCCGCGCCGCTACCGAGCCGAAGCTGATCAGCGCCCTCGGCTGACCCCGCTGCTGGCTCGGTGTCGTGGTACGTCGTTGTCGGGCCCGGCGAGCACACTGGATTGGTGATCGAGGCCGATATCGCCGTCGGTTCCCTGGACACCCAGGTCGGCCGCCTGAGCGTTGCGGTGAGCGACGTCGGCCTGATCGCAGTGGGCTGGGGTGAACCGGCTGGACTACTCGCACGACCGGGGCTGGTCAGCGGCGTGGGGCAGCCACCCCGGAGCACCGACCCGACCGAGCAACTCGCCCGGACCAGACCGGTGCTCCGCCAGCTGGCGGAGTACTTCGCCGGGACCCGGCGAGAGTTCGACCTCGTCCTGGACTGGCGATTGACCACCGGCGTTACCCAGTCCGTCCTGCGCACCCTGCACGACACGGTGGGCTTCGGGCAGGCCATCACCTACGGCCGGCTTGCGGCCCGCAGCGGCAGCGGCGTTCCGGCCCGCGGTATCGGCGCCATCATGGGCGCGAACCCACTGCCGATCGTCGTCGGCTGTCACCGGGTGCTCGCGGCGACCGGATTGGGCGGTTACAGCGGCGGGCATCGCGAGACGCCCGGCGAACGGCGGCCGGGATCCAGCCGGTACGGCCTGGAGACCAAACGGTGGCTGCTCACCTTCGAGGAAATCCTGCCGCCCACCCTCGGCTGGGATCCGGCCGCTCGGCTGGATCTCGACGACAGTCGACCGTTATCGGGGTGATGATGACCGAGCCGACCCGGCATGATTGACCGGTGACCACGGTTCAACAATCCAACCGACCCCGTCGGCGGATGCATCGCGCCTGGATCATCGCGGGCGTCACCTTTCTCGCCCTGATCGCCTCGGCCGCTTTCCGTTCCTCGACCGGTGTGCTGCTCGAACCACTCGAGCACGAATTCGGTTGGACGCGGTCCACCACGTCATTCGCCATCACCATGAACCTGGTCATCTACGGCCTGACTGCGCCGTTCGCCGCCGCCCTGATGCAGAAATTCGGCATCAAGCGGATCGTCGCGGTGTCGCTGAGCCTGGTCGTGCTCGGCTGTCTGGCCACCATCGTGATGCGCCAGTCCTGGCAGCTTGTACTGGCCTGGGGTTTCCTCATCGGCGCCGGGACCGGTTCGATGGCCCTCGTCTTCGGTGCCATCATCGCCAACCGCTGGTTCGTCGAGCGCCGTGGCCTGGTCACCGGCATCTTCTCCGCGGCCTCCTCCACCGGACAGCTGGTCTTTCTGCCCCTGATGGCCCAATTGATCGCCCACCATGGCTGGCGCACCGCGGTCGCCGTGGTCGCCGCCTTCGCCCTGCTCCTCGTCCCGCTGGTGCTCTGGCTGCTGGCCGACACCCCGGACTCGGTGGGGATCCGGGCCTACGGTGCCTCCGACGACAATCCCGGTTCAGTCGCGGACACCACGGACCGGCCGGCTCGGCTCGCCCTCAGCACGCTGTTCAGGGCCTCGCACAGTTGGACGTTCTGGGTTCTGATGGGGACCTTCTTCATCTGTGGCTGGTCCACCAACGGTCTGATCGGATCACATTTCATTCCGGCCGCACACGACCACGGAATGCCGCCGACCACCGCGGCAAACCTGCTGGCCCTGATCGGCATCTTCGACATAGTGGGCACCGTCGGCTCAGGGTGGCTGACCGATCGAATGGATCCCCGCAACCTGTTGATGGCGTACTACGGCCTGCGCGGGCTGTCGCTGCTCATCGTCCCGGCGGTGCTAGGTTCGACCGTCGATCCACCGCTCTTCCTGTTCATCATCTTCTACGGCCTCGACTGGGTGGCCACCGTTCCGCCGACGGTCGCCCTGTGCCGAGAACACTTCGGCGTCCAAAGCTCCGGAGTGGTGTTCGGCTGGGTGTTCGCCTCGCACATGATCGGCGCGGGGGTCGCGGCCTCCTTCGCCGGTGCCGTCCGGGCTCAGACCGGCGACTACCGGATCGCGTGGCTCACCGCCGGTGCACTCTGCGTAGCCGCTGCACTATCGTTCTTCACGATTCGGCAGCGAGGTGAATATGTCGGCCGGGCAGCGCCTCCCGTCACTGGGGCGAGTCCGGGAATGGCGCCCGTCGCCGCGGAGGGAGCCGCATTGTGAGCGGTTCCGGCGTGCCGGGTTATGCCGAGGCGTATCGGCAGAGCGTCGAGGATCCGGACACGTTCTGGCGAGCCGCCGCAAAGGATGTGCACTGGATCGCCACGCCGGCCAGCATCGTGGAGCGACAGGACGCTGCGCGGTCACGATGGTTTCCCGACGGCACCCTCAACACCTGCTTCAACGCCCTGGATCGGCACGTGGCACTCGGACGCGCCGACCAGGTCGCGCTGATCTACGACTCCCCCGGCACCGGATTCAAGAGGCAGTACAGCTACGCGGATCTGACCGAGCGGACCGCGAAGTTCGCCGGAGTGCTTCGTGCCCTAGGCGTGGCCAAAGGTGACCGGGTACTCCTCTACCTCCCGATGATCGCCGAAGCAGTTGTTGCGATGCTTGCCTGCGCCCGGCTCGGTGCCGTTCACTGCGTCGCCAGCGGGGAATTGGCACCATCCGAACTCGCGTTCCGCATCGAAGATGCTCAGCCGAAGGTCGTCGTATCGGCCTCCTGCGGTATCGAGCCGACCCCGGTGTCCGGATACAAACCGACGTTGGACCGGGCCCTCGCGCTCTCGGCCCACAAACCCGGGCGATGCGTGATCGTGCAACGCCCGCAATCGGATGCGCCGTTGGGTGAGTCCGAGCTTGATTACGCGAGCCTGATGCGATCCTCGGCCATCCAACCCACCGAGTGTGTCGAGGTGACGGCCACCGACCCGCTCTATGTCCTCCATACCTCCACAGCCAACGGCACCCTCCGGCGCACCGTCCGGGACAACGGCGGGCACGCCGTCGCGTTGCGCTGGTCCATGACCCATATCTATGACGTCGGACCAGGCGACGTCCTCTTCACGGCCGCCGATATCGGCTCGACCGTCGGGCACTCCTACCTCGTCTATGCTCCGCTGCTGACCGGCGCGACAACCGTGCTCTACGCGGGCAAACCGCTGGGCACGCCGGACCCCGGGGCGTACTGGCGAGTGGCCGCCGAGTACGGCGTCAAGACGTTGATCACCACATCTGCCGCGATTCGCGAGCTCGAGGGCGCCGACCCTGATGGTGCGATCCGGAGCCGCTACGACCTGAGTTGCCTGCGGACCGTGTTCCTCGCCAACGAACGCCTCGATCCGGATCGCCAGGATTGGGAGACGGTTGAGCTTGACGCGGCTGCGCACAACCATCGCCGGGTAGATTTGAGCACACGGATCCGAGACGGCGGAGGTCGAGCATGGAACAGCTCGGCCTGGTGGCCGCAGTAATTCTGGCGACGGCGATCTTCATCCCGGTGTCGGGACGGATCAATCTGCCTTGGCCGGTCCTGGTCACAGTCTTCGGCATTCTGCTCGCGGCGATACCGCAGGTGCCGCAGGTGCACGTCGAACCTGACCTGATCCTGCCCATCGTGCTGCCACCCCTCCTCTACGCCGCGGCGCGACGGACGTCCTGGCGGCAATGGGCGGCCAATGCCCGACCGATCCTGCTGCTCGCGGTGGCCCTCGTCGTCGTCACCACGGCCGCCGTGGCATTCGTGGCCTCCAAGGTCGTCCCCGGCATCTCGATCGCCGGCGCCGTAGCGCTGGGCGCCCTCGTTTCACCCCCTGATCCGGTCGCGGCGACGGCCATCGCCAGCAAGCTACATCTGCCGCGGCGCCTGGTGTCGATGCTCGAAGGCGAGGGCTTGTTCAACGATGTCGCCGCGCTGGTTCTGTACCAGGTGGCCATCGCCGCGGTCCTCGGGGGCAGCTTCTCGCCGGGCGATGCCGCCCTGAAGCTGCTGCTCGCAGCCGTCCTCGCGCTGGTCGTCGGATTCGTCTTCGGTTGGGGCGTCACACGGCTGATCGGACTACTGGGCCATTCCGATCCGCGGCCACAGGTGCTGATCTCGATCCTGGCTCCGACCGCGGCCTACGTGGCCGCCGAGGAGATCCATGGATCGGGCGTGCTTGCAGTACTGGCCTACACGCTCTACTCGGTGTCGCGCCCGGTGGACGCCGGTGACGCGCAGGGCAGGCTGACCACCGACGTCTTCTGGTCGATGACCGAGACACTCGTGACCGGGATCGCCTTCGGCCTGGTGGGCCTGGAGTTCCAGACGGCGTTCCAAGCCCTGGATGTGCCTTGGACTGAACTGGTCGGTGAGACGGCGGCGGTGGTCGGGGTGGTGGTGGGCGTCCGCTTGCTCTACCTGCTGCCCTCGGTGCTGATCACCAAGCGGTTCTACCGGAAGCTGCAGATGGCCGCGTTGGACGACGCCCTGCGTGGGCAGCGGGAATCTAGGCGGTTGCAACGCCAGCGGGGCGCCGACCTGCCGATCGGTTGGCGCGAGACGGTGGTGGTCTGGTGGGCGGGCATGCGCGGCGTGGCCACGGTTGCCCTGGCCCTGGCCATCCCGACGACTATCGACACCGGGGCTGAGTTCCCGGCGCGCAACCGCATCCTGTTCATCGCCTTCGCGGTCGTCCTGGTTACTCTCGTGCTGCAGGGCGTGACCCTGCCCAGTCTGGTCAGGTTGTTGAAGGTGCGCGCGCTCGACAACGACGGAGACGAGGCCGAGGCCGCGCTGATCGAGCGGTCGGCGCAGGCGGCGGCCGAGGCCCTGAATCACCTGCAGGACGAAGTCGATTTCCATGTCGACGTGTGGGATCGGTTGAACGCCTTTCCCACCGATCTGCTGTCCCGGCTACGCCCTCAACTGTCCGGTGATGCGCAACACGGCATCGGCGAGGACCTCAAGCTGAACCATGCCCAGTTCGTGCTCGGGCTGCAACGGATGCTCACGGCAGCCCGCGAGGAATTACTCGAAGCCCGGTCCGAACGCGGGGTCGAACCGGACATGGTCGATTCCCTGGTTCGCCGGTTAGACCTGTACAGCCTGCCTTCGGCGCCGCGCTGAGGCGCTGGAATGCCCGCCGACGTCAGGGTGTTACGTGAACAATCAACAAGTTTGTTCTGAGCCTGTTCCACGCCACAATGTTTTGCGAGAGGTGCGCATGAAGGTCGAGATCTGGTCCGACGTCGTCTGTCCGTGGTGCTATATCGGCAAGCGCCGGTTCGAGGCCGCGTTGCAGCGCTTCCCCCAGGCCGATCAGATAGAACTCGACTGGAAGAGCTTCGAACTAGACCCGGGTGCCCGGTCCGCAGCGGCCGGCGAGGCAGGAGACTACCTGGAACGAGTAGCTGCGAAATTCGGGCGCTCCCGCGCTGAGACCAAGCAGCTGCTCGATTCGATGACCGCCACAGCGGCCGCAGAGGGCCTGGAGTTCCATTTCGAGAAAGCCCTGCCGGCCAATACCTTCAACGCCCACCAGGTGATCCACCTCGGCCTGGAGCGCGGCCGGCAACACGAGGTCACGGAGCGCCTCATGAAGGCCTATTTCACCGAAGGGGCGGCGGTCAGCGATCCTGAGGTGCTGGTCCGGCTGGGGGCCGAGGCCGGACTCGATGCCGACGAGGTGCGGGCTTCGCTCGCCGATCAGCGGTATGCAGCCGCAGTACGCGACGATGAGTCCGAGGCTGCCGCCCTGGGCATCTCCGGAGTGCCGTTCTTCGTGATCGACCGCAAGTACGGGGTATCGGGAGCTCAACCCGCCGACCAGCTGCTCGGAGCCCTCCGGCAGGCGTGGGTCGAGAGCCACCCGCTGACATTCGTCGGAGCCGGCAACGGCACCGACGATGCGGTCTGCGGCCCGGACGGCTGCGCCGTCTGAGGCGCCCTCTCAGGTACTACAGTGCCCTCTGAAGTACTACAAGCTTCGGAGGTACTTGAGCTTCTGAGGTACTACTGAGGTACTAAAGCTTCTGAGGTACTACTGAGCGGGTGCTGCGCTACACAAGCGGGCCGCCAGCCGGATGATTTCGTCGGCGGGATCGCCCCAACTGTCGTAGCCGGCTGCCAGCCGATACCAGGTGTGGTCGCGTGGCCGGAACGCCAGCGCAGAGGCCTGTCTGAGAATCTGCAGCTGGTAATTGAGTAAACGCTCGATGCTGAGCACCAGGCTGGTTCTCGGCAGGACCTCCAGTCGCAGCTGCAGCGCTACGTGAATGGATGAGATCTCGCCACACGCCCGCGCCAACTCACGCCCAGGGTCAGACTCCGACGTACAACGATCGATCAGCCGCGCCACCTTCGGCACCAGCATGGCTGCCGCCCGAACGACGTCGGACAGCTCCTCAGCGGCCGCCTGGAGCGGCGCGGACTCCACCGAAACAGCATCGCTCGCAGTCGCCACGACGTCCAGTCCGGCATCCCGGCGGCATCCCGGGTACCCATGGCGTGCAGACTCGAGCCATGACCAAATCCGTGGATCAGGCGGCAACACCAGCCGACGCCGCTGCCCCCGCGCCGGGTCGCCGTCGTCACCACGGTGCCGGCTGGATCGGCCTGGCCCTCGGCGCGCTCGGAGTGGTGTACGGCGACATAGGCACCAGCCCGCTGTATGCCCTACAGACGGTGTTCGCGATCGACAACCACGCCGTGAGCCCGAGCCCGGCGGACGTCTACGGCGTGATCTCGCTGGTCTTCTGGTCCATCACCCTGGTCGTCTCCGTCAAGTACGTGGTGTTCATCCTGCGCGCCGACAACGACGGCGAAGGCGGGGTGATGGCCCTGGCCGCACTGGTGCGCCGAACGCTGGGCACAACCGGCCGACGCACCGCGATCTTCATGGCGCTCGGAGTCTTCGGCGCTTCTTTGTTCTACGGCGACAGCCTGATCACCCCGGCCATCTCCGTGCTGTCGGCCATGGAAGGGCTCAAGGTAGCCGCGCCCGAGGCGTCCCACTTGGCGCTGCCACTGGGGCTGCTCATCGTAGTGATCCTGTTCTGCGTACAGCGCTGGGGCACTCATCAGGTCGGCCGGTTCTTCGGACCGGTGATGATCATCTGGTTCGCCACGATCACCTTGATCGGCCTGCCCGAGATCGTCAAACATCCCGGCATCCTCAAGGCGCTATCGCCGACCTACGTGGTCAGCTTCATCGGTGATCACCCCTATACGGCGTTCATCGCAATGGGAGCGGTGGTGCTGGCCATCACCGGAGCCGAAGCCCTGTACGCGGATATGGGTCACTTCGGCCGGCCGCCTATCCGGCGGGCCTGGTTCGCCGTGGTCTTCCCGGCCTTGACCATCAACTACCTGGGCCAGGGTGCGCTGATCCTGCACCAGCCGTCGGCAATCGAAAACCCCTTCTTCCTGCTGGTGCCCAGTTGGGCCAGGATCCCGATGGTCGCGCTGGCCGCGATGGCGACCGTGATCGCGTCCCAGGCCGTCATCTCCGGAGCCTTCTCGGTCTCCCGGCAGGCGGTACGACTCGGATTCCTGCCATATCTGACAGTCCGCCAGACCTCCGCCCGTGAGAGCGGGCAGATCTACGTGCCCGCGGTGAACTGGTTGCTTTTCCTGGGCGTGGTCGTGCTCATGCTGACCTTCCGGACCTCGGCGCGACTGGCCACGGCCTATGGGGTCGCCGTGACCGGAACGCTGATCATCACCACCGTGCTGTTCCTCGTCGTGGCCGCCACCTTGTGGAACTGGGCGCCGTGGAAGCTGGTTCTCGCCGCGGTCGTGTTCGGGGGCGCCGAGGTCACCTACTTCGCCGCCAACCTGACCAAGGTCACGCACGGTGGTTGGCTGCCGTTGCTGATCGCCGCGGCGGTCTTCACCGTGATGATGACCTGGCAGCGAGGACGGCTCATCATCACGGCTCGGCGCAAGGACCTGGAAGGACTGTTGCCGGCCTTCGTCGAGCAGCTGCACGCGCAGCAGATCCAGCGGGTGCCGGGCACCGCGGTGTTCCCGCACCCCAACAAGGAGACGACGCCACTGGCCCTGCGCGCCAACGTCGAGCACAATCACGTGCTGCATGAGCGGGTGATCATCGTTTCGGTGCAGTCGGAGAATGTCCCGCATGTGCCGCCCGACGAGCGCGTGAGCGTCGATAATCTCGGATTTCTCGACGACGGCATCGCGCACGTGACCATCCGCTATGGCTTCCAGGACGACCAGAGCATTCCGCAGACCCTAGCCGGCGTCCGGGACCTCGCCCCGGAATTGGACATTGATCCGAGCCAGGCAACCTACTTCCTCTCCAGGATCACCATCCGCCGTGGTGACGGACCTGGCATGAGTGTCTGGCGGAAACGGTTGTTCATCGGCTTGGCCCACAACGCGGCCCGCCCGTCGGAGTACTTCGGCTTACCGGAGGACCGGACCGTCGTCATGGGCTCTCATGTCGATCTCTGAGCGCGATCTCTGAGCGCGATCTCTGAGCGCGATCTCTGAAGGCGGTCGCTGGGCGCAACCGGGGGCACCCAGCGCCGCCGAGGATTCAGGAGTCGAAGCCGACGCCGAACCGGTCCAGTGTGCGTAGCCAGGCGTTGCGGCGACCCTGGTGCCG
>JAVEET010000229.1 GCA_030840295.1 Pseudonocardiales bacterium | reverse complement strand
ATCCGGTCTTCGCAACCAGGGCACCCTTGACGCCTTGCAGGAAGTTCAGGCTCTGGTTGTCGAACTGGTAACCGCCGACCTTGCCGTACCGGCTCTGCTTGGCGGGAAAGGTGGCGCTGGCCGTCCGGTCGTACGCCACGAACCTGGGCTCGGCCAGTGCCGCGCGTAGAAACAGGCTCATGTCATACGCCGAGGTCAACTGCTGCCAGCCGTCCAAACCGGACGGCGTCTCCACGAATGTGTCGTACCCGCCTAGTGCTCTCGCTGTTGCGTTCATCTGGGACACCGTTGTGGCCACGCCTCCGTTGGCCTCTGCCAGGGCGGCCGCCGCATCATTGCCCGAGACCAGCATGAGCGCCCGGAACAGCTCGTCCACGCTGTACTTGGCCCCGGGCAGCAAGCCGACCGCAGAGCCCTCGGCTGCGGCCGCCGCCTTAGAGATCGTCACGACTCGTCGGCCCGGCAAGTGCGGCAGAATCGTCACCGTGGTCAACAGTTTCAGGATGCTGGCGGGCTGGTAGCGACCGTGTGGATCCCTGGCCGCGAGGATTTCACCCGAGTCCAGGTCGCTCAGGACCCAGCTGCGAGCTGTGAGGTTTGCCGGTAGTTTCGGTGCCGAGGTCGGCAGGATCAAGCCGCGCCCGGCCAATGCTGAGCCGCCGGGTACCGATCCGTCCGGAGCCTTTCCGCCCGATGGCGGATGGGGATCCGGCGCGCCGGGGGACGCCTCCGTCGACGTCGGCCTTGGTGCAGGCGGCGGCACGGCGAGCTGCCTGCCGGTGGTTGCACGCGACACCGCGCCAGCCGTTGCCGATGGGCTTGCCGCGGCCGCGGGGCTTACCGCGGCCGGCAAGGCGGTCAGCAGGACCAGGCCGAGCACCAGAATGACCGCCGGGCCGATGGCCCGACCCTTCGACGGGCCCGTATTTCTGGGCCAGCTCGAATCGAAGGCTCTTTGTCGGCGCACGGGCGCCACGTTACGGGGTTGCGACAGGGATACTGGAACGGTGCTGCTGTCGAAGCGTGTCTCAGGCTTTCTCATTGCGTTCGGCCTCTGGTCCTTGTGGATCTGGCCGACCTTCCTGCGCAACATCTGGAAGGACAATCGATCCTTCGACCACGGGCCCACTGCGTTCTTCCTGATCCACCTGGCGCTGGTGATCGTGTCGCTGGCCCTCGGCCTGATCATCGGCTGGATCGGCGTCCGCGGTTGGCGGGCAGCCAACCAGGCTTTGACCTCCGGCCCGAGGCCGCGCTAACCACAGCGGAATCGCTAACTGAGTCAGGAGCGTTCATGGCCGACTTCGTCGGATCGATCGATCAGGGCACCACCAGCTCGCGATTCATGATCTTCGATCACAACGGCGCCGAGCAGGGCAAGCACCAGTTGGAGCATCAGCAGATCCTGCCCCGAGCCGGGTGGGTCGAGCACAACCCGGTCGAGATCTGGGAGCGCTGCAGCGCCGTGCTGCAGACCGCGGTCAACAATTCCCGCCTCAGCTCGTCCGACTTCGCCGCGCTCGGCATCACGAACCAGCGTGAGACCGCGGTCGTCTGGAACCGCAAGACCGGACGACCGTACTACAACGCGATTGTCTGGCAGGACACCCGTACCGACCGGATCGCGTCAGCCCTGGGTCGCGACGGGCGCGGCGAGGTGATCCGTTCCAAAGCCGGCTTGCCGCCGGCCACCTACTTCTCGGCGGCCAAGGTCCAATGGATTCTGGAGAATGTCGAAGGGGCGCGCGGGGATGCCGAGAAGGGCGATGCGATCTTCGGCAACACCGATTCCTGGTTGATCTGGAACCTGACGGGTGGCGTCCGCGGCGGCGTGCACGTCACCGATCCGACCAATGCCAGCCGCACGATGCTGATGAACCTGGAAACCCTTGACTGGGACGAGGAATTGCTGTCCTTCTTCGATATTCCGCAGACGATGCTACCGGCCATTCGTCCGTCGTCGGATCCCGAGGGATACGGTGAGGCCACCATCCCGGGGTCGCTGGCAGGCATCAGGATCACCGGCGACCTCGGCGACCAGCAGGCCGCGACAGTGGGCCAGGTCTGTTTTGCGCCCGGCGAGGCGAAGAACACCTACGGCACCGGCAACTTCATGCTGCTCAATACCGGAAACGAGCTGGTGCGTAGCGACAATGGCCTTCTCACGACGGTGTGTTATCAGTTCGGTGACCAGGATCCGGTCTACGCCCTGGAGGGTTCCATCGCGGTAACGGGTTCGGCCGTGCAATGGCTGCGCGACCAACTCGGCATCATCTCCGGAGCGTCGGAGGTCGAGACCCTGGCCCGGCAGGTTCCCGACAACGGCGGGGTGTACTTCGTACCCGCCTTCTCCGGACTCTTCGCGCCGTACTGGCGCTCGGACGCTCGCGGTGTGGTGGTGGGGCTGTCCCGGTTCAATACCAACGCTCATCTGGCCCGCGCCACCCTGGAAGCAATCTGTTACCAGAGTCGGGACGTCAGTGATGCGATGCAACAAGATTCCGGCGTCACCGTGGAGGTGCTCAAGGTTGACGGCGGCGTCACGGCGAATGATCTTTGTATGCAACTGCAGGCCGACATCCTCGGCGTCCCGGTGAGCCGTCCGGTCGTCGCCGAAACCACTGCTCTCGGCGCGGCGTACGCGGCCGGTCTCGCCGTCGGGTTCTGGAAGGATACCGACGAGCTCCGGGCAAACTGGCATGAGTCACGGCGCTGGGAGCCCTCCTGGAGCGAGCGGCAACGCGCCGACGGTTTCGCGGGATGGAAAAAGGCGGTGCAGCGGACGCTGGACTGGGTAGACGTTGACTAGCGGGGAAGAGGCTCTGACGTGAGCACAGTAGCGATGTCGCCGCAGGGTCGGGCGGATGCCTTGGTGGGGATGGCTGCTGGCGAGGTGGATGTGTTGATCGTCGGCGGTGGTGTGGTGGGTGCCGGTGCGGCGTTGGATGCGGTGACGCGCGGGTTGTCGACGGCGATTGTGGAGGCGCGGGATTGGGCCAGTGGCACGTCGAGTCGGTCGAGCAAGTTGGTGCATGGTGGGTTGCGGTATTTGGAGATGCTGGATTTCGGCTTGGTGCGGGAGGCGTTGCATGAGCGGGGGTTGTTGATCGGCCGGATCGCCCCGCATTTGGTGCGGCCGGTGTCGTTCCTGTACCCATTGACCCACCGCGGCTGGGAGCGGGCCTACGTCGGGGCGGGGGTGTTGTTGTACGACGTCATGGGGGCCGTGGGGGGCGTGTCGCGGGGATTGCCGCGGCATCGGCATCTGAGCCGGCGGCGGGCGTTGCGCCAGGCCCCGGCGTTGAAGCGGGACGCGTTGTCCGGGGCGGTGCAGTATTGGGATGCCCAGGTTGATGATGCCCGGCACACGATGATGGTGGTGCGGACCGCCGTGGGGTTCGGGGCGTGGGCGGCCAACCGGACCCGGGTGGTGGCCTTCCTGCGCGAGGGTGAGCGGGTCAGCGGGGCGCGGCTGGTGGATCTGGAGACCGGACACGAGTTCACGGTGCGGGCCAAGCAGGTCATCAACGCCACCGGGGTGTGGACCGATGAGACGCAGCGGCTGGCCGATACCCGGGGCCAGTTCCACGTGCGGGCGTCCAAGGGGGTGCATCTGGTGGTGCCGCGGGACCGGTTGCAGTCGGCCACCGGGCTGATCCTGCGCACCGCGACGTCCGTGCTGTTCGTGATCCCGTGGGGCCGGCACTGGATCATCGGCACCACCGACACCGACTGGAGCCTCGACCTGGCCCATCCGGCGGCCAGCGCCCGGGATATCGACTACCTGCTCGAGCAGGTGAACTCGGTGCTCTCCGCGCCGCTGAGCCGGGCCGATGTGGAAGGGGTGTACGCCGGGCTGCGGCCGCTGCTGTCCGGGGAGTCGGAGTCGACGTCGAAGCTGTCCCGCGAGCATGTGGTGGGCCATCCGGTCCCTGGCCTGGTCGTGGTCGCCGGCGGGAAGTACACCACCTACCGGGTGATGGCCAAAGACGCCGTGGACGAGGCGGTCCGCGGCATGGATCAGTTCGTGCCCGCATCCTGCACCGACACCATCGCCCTGGCCGGCGCCGCCGGCTTCGAAGGGGTCCGCAACCAACGCCACCGTCTGGCCGCCCAGTCCGGGCTGCACTTGGCCCGCATCGAGCACCTGCTGGGCCGCTACGGCAGCCTCATCCACGACCTGCTGGCCCTGATCGCCGCCGACCCCGCCCTGGCCCAACCGCTACCCGGCGTCGATGACTACCTCCTCGCCGAAGTCGTCTACGCCGTCACCCACGAAGGCGCCCGGCACCTCGACGACGTCCTGGCCCGCCGCACCCGCGCCTCCATCGAAGCCTGGGACCGGGGCGTGTCCGCCGCCCCCGTCGTCGCCGCCCTGATGGCCCCCCTGCTCGGCTGGGACACCACCCACCAAGCCACCGAAGTCGAGCACTACCTCGCCCGCGTCAACGCCGAACGCGAATCCCAACAACAACCCGACGACGCCACCGCCGACGCCGCCCGCCTCGGTGCCCCCGACATCGTCCCCCTCTAAACGACCTCATCCAGTGGCGTGTTCGGGTCGGTCAGCTTCGCGACATCGACCTGGGCGCCGGAGCTTATTAGTGCCTTGATGGGCTCGGTGACGTCCCAGATGTTGACGTTCATACCGGCTAGCACCCGGTTGCCGGTCAGCCAGAATGCTATGAATTCCCGCCCGCCGAGGTCGCCGCGGACGACGACCTGGTCGTAGCCGTCGGGTTCGACGTGACCCACGTATTCCATGCCGAGGTCGTACTGGTCGCTGTAGAAGTAGGGCAACCGGCTGTACGTCGCGTCGCGGCCGAGCATGGCCGCCGCAGCGGTTGCCGGTTGGTTCAGCGCGTTGGCCCAGTGCTCGACGCGGATGTGGCGACCGAGCAGCGGATGCCAGGCGTTGGCGACGTCGCCGGCGGCGAAAATGTTTTCGTCCTCGGTGCGCAGGCTGGCGTCGGTGACGATGCCGTTGTCGACCTTGAGCCCGGCCTCGGCGGCGAGTTGGACGTTGGGTTCGACGCCGACCGCGACGAGGACCGCGTCCGCGGCCAGCGAGGTTCCGTCGTGCAATTCGACACCGGTCACTTTTCCGCCGCTGGTCGTGATGGTCGAGGTGAGGGTCTTGAAGCGCAGGCTCACGCCGTGCTCGCGGTGCAGGCTGGCGAACACCTCGGCAATCTCGGGCCCGAGGACCCGCAGCAACGGCAGTTCCGCCGTTTCGAGGACCGTGACCGCGACGCCGGCGTGCCGCGCAGCGGCGGCCACTTCCAGACCGATCCAGCCGGCGCCGATGATCACGAGGTTAGAGATGGCGGAGAGTCTGGCGCGCAGCGTTTCGCTGTCGTCCAGGCTGCGCAGGTAGTGAACGCCGTCAGCGTCGGCGCCGGCAATAGGCAGCCGACGGGGTGTGGCGCCGGTGGCGATCAGCAGCTTGTCGTAATCGACTGCTTGTGCGTCGGCCGAGGTGACTACGTGGGCCTTGCGGTCGATGCCGGTTACTACGCAGTCACTGCGCAGTTCGACGTCGTTGTCTGCGTACCAGTCGTACGGGTGGACGAACACGGTGTCGCGTTCTGCGGAGCCCATCAGGTAACCCTTGGACAGCGGCGGCCGTTCGTAGGGCCTATACGGTTCAGCACCAAGGAGTACAAGCCGGCCGCCGAAGCCCTGGCCGCGCAGCGCTTCGGCGGTTCTGCCGCCGGCCAGGCCGGCGCCGACAATGACGAACGTTTCCGATGTAGCCACGATGGCTCCCTCTCACTCGATGGGGCAAAGGTTAGGCCGTGATGCCGCTGAGGGCGAAGAACTCGGCACGCGATCGGGCGTCTTGTCGCAGGGTCCCGAGCACGCTGGAGGTGACCGTGCTGGAGCCGACAGCCTGCACGCCCCGCAGCGTCATGCAAAAGTGTTCGGCCTCGATCACCACGCCCACACCCTTAGCGTGCAGCTGGTCGGCCAGCCAGTCCGCGACCTGTTTCGTCAAACGCTCCTGGACCTGAGGCCGGTGAGCGAAATGCTCGACGACCCGCGCCAGTTTCGACAGGCCGAGGATCCGGTCACCGGGCAGGTAGCCGACGTGGGCGACGCCCACGAACGGCAGCAGGTGATGCTCACACACCGATCTGAGGGGTATCGAGCGGGCCAGCACCAGCTCGTCGTAGCCCTCATCGTTGGGAAAGGTGGTCAGATCGAACGGCCGTGCGGTGAGGAGTTCGGCGTAGGCGCGGGCCATCCGGCCAGGCGTGGCACGTATGCCTTCGCTGTCGAGTGAGATGCCGAGCGCCAGCAGGAACTGCTCGGCCGCCACTTCGGCAGCGCCGAGATCGACCGGGTCGTGGTCGTGGACGACACGCAACGCGCAACCACTCGACATGGAATGACCTGTCCGATCTGAAGAACCGACTGCAAGGCGCTCAGCTCTGGCCGGCGTGCCGGGACGCCGGTCCGATATCAGAGCCGGCACGGGTAATGAAGCCTTCGGCTTGGGTCTGTTCGTCGGCGACTCGGACGCCATAGCGGTAGGCAAGTTTGCCGCCGAGGTAGCCCGACCCGCCGAGTACCGCGATGCTCACCACCGACAGCACCAGCTGTCCGACGCCGACCCGGCCCTGATCGGTGTAGGTGCCGTGCCGCCACGCGAAGTTGACCGCGTAGGTCACGGTCACCCCCAGGTTCAAGCTCATGTGGACCAGCCCGGTCCGGAACGCCCGGGTGCCGGCCGGGATGGCCAGCAGATCGAGAAAGCCGAAGATGGCGGCGGCGAGCGCGCCGAGGATGCCGATGCCGATCAGCCATTCCGAGCCCTGGGTGAGGAAGCCCGGCCTGCCGACGATGCGAGAGGCGAGGTCGAAGACCAGCGACGCGGTCCACGCACCGATGGGGACGGTGACCAGGATCGGGTGGAACGGGTGACCGTAGGGGCCTGCGATCACTGTGACGGGAAGTTTGGCGTTGCGCGGTTCGGTCATCAGGACGCCTCCGATGAGTAAGCCTGCGGTGGTATTTATCCAACGAATCTTGGTCTTATTCAGGTGATAGGTCAATAGCCTCTATTTCAAGTGAGGTGCAACTAGTTGTGACGCCATCATTAGGCGTTATGGTTGCCTCGTGAGCATCGGTGAACAGGCCTCGCAACTGCCGGCGGACGCAGCCATCAAGGCCGTCGCGGCACTGGAGGATGACCTGCGCCAGGGCATGTACGAGTTCATCCGTGCGGCGCGGCATCCGGTGACGCGGGAGCAGGCGGCCGAAGCGGTCGGGATTTCGCGTAAGCTCGCCGCGTTCCACCTCGACAAGCTCGTCGCCGCCGGCCTGTTACGTACCCACTCCGAACCTGTCGGTGGCCTGCGTAAGGTCGGACGGACTCCGAAGGTGTACGAGCCCGTCGACGCCGACATCCGGATCAGCATCCCCGAACGCCAGCACGATGTCCTCGCGGCCATCCTCATGGACGCCGTGCTGAGCGAGCGCCTGAACGAGACCGCGCGGCAGGCGGCGATGCGGGCCGCGCACGCACGCGGACTGTCCGTCGCGGCCGCCGAACGTCAGCAACTCCGCCCGGGCCGGCTCGGTGCCGAACGCGCCCTCACGTTGAGCGAGGGGCTGCTGAAACGACACGGCTACGAACCCGACCGAGCCTCACCCGTTCGCGTCGAGTTGCGCAACTGCCCGTTCCACCCGCTCGCCAGACAAGCACCCGACCTGGTGTGTGGGCTCAACCATGCGTTCCTGACCGGTTTCCTCACCGGCCTGGACGCCCCGACGGTCGAGGCCGTGCTCGAGCCGCAGATCGGTGCATGCTGCGTCGCGCTGCGCGCGTGCCGCGCGGGCTGAGCGTCACCGAATCTTTGCGCCAGTCCTGCGTTAGGAGTGTGGACGCGTTCGGATGCGACTGGGAAAGCGAAACACCTGATCGTCGACCCGATCGACCCGCAACGGTAGGGGCCTCGGCGCCGCTCTGCTACCGCGGGAGCGGCAGCCACCGCGATAGCGCTTCGGCGGGAGAGCGGCGACGCGATTGCCGTGAACCATCGCACCCAGCGAACGGGCCCTTCGGCCCTACCGCCTACGCGAGCCGATACCGAGTATGAGCCTATGCGCGCGAGCAAAGCGAACACCGAAGCTCAAGGGGCCGACGGCCAGTTGAACGCACCGACCGTCGGGCTGGACCTGTACTGGCTGCCACTCGGAGCGGGCGGGCATTCGGTCCGCTGGAACGGGCGCGTCTATGAAGCGGTGTGCGCGCTACTGGAGCGTCGCGCCGCGACCGAGCTGTACCACTCAGCGTTACGGCTCACCCTTGCCCGCTACTCGTGGATGATCGAGATGACGCCCGTGTGGATGATGGACGCCCGCGATCATGGCGTCGTAGCTGAAGGTGCCGTCGGCACCCGTTGGGCTGGCCGATCGCGCCTGTTCCGTTATGAGGTTCACTGCTGGCGTGACGGGTCGATCGCCGACATCGCCGACGCAGTCGCGAGCCCCACACGCCTTAGCTCCGACGAAGCCATCTGCCGGCGCCTGCTGTCCGTGCTGCCCTACGTGCCCACCCCGGTCTGGGGTCGAGACGAACTCGACACCGGGGAGATGTGGAACTCGAATTCTGTCACGTCCTGGGCTCTGGCGGCCAGCGGCTTGGACGCCGACAGCGTTACACCACCCGATGGCGGCAGGGCGCCCGGGTGGAGCGCTGGTGTCGTCGCCGGACGCCGACGGCACGAGCCATGGCCCGGCGTGGCGAGCCCAGTAGCCACAATCAGACCCGGCGGAAGAGGAGGGCCTGCTTGACCTCCGCGATGGCCTTGGTGATCTGGATGCCGCGCGGGCAGGCTTCGGTGCAGTTGAACGTGGTCCGGCAGCGCCAGACGCCCTCGCGGTCGTTGAGGATCTCCAGCCGCTCCTCGGCCCCCTGATCCCGGGAATCGAAGATGAACCGATGCGCATTGACGATCGCCGCGGGGCCGAAGTACGAGCCGTCGGTCCAGAAGACCGGGCAGGACGTGGTGCACGCCGCGCACAAGATGCATTTGGTGGTGTCGTCGAAGCGGTCCCGGTCGGCCTGGGACTGCAGCCACTCCTTGGACGGTTCGTTGCCCCCGGTGATGAGGAACGGCTTCACGGCACGGTAGGCCTCGAAGAACGGCTCCATGTCCACGACGAGGTCCTTCTCGACCGGCAGGCCCTTGATCGGTTCGATCGTCAGCCTGTCGGGCATGTCTTTCATCAGCACCTTGCACGCCAACCGGTTCACGCCGTTGATCCGCATGGCGTCGGAACCGCAGACCCCGTGCGCGCATGAGCGGCGGAAGGTCAGTGTGCCGTCCTGCTCGCCCTTGATCTTCATGAGCAGGTTGAGCACGCGGTCGGCGGGAAACGCCTCAACGGTGTACGTCACCCAGGTGACGTCCTCGGATACCTCGGGGTTATAACGACGGATCTTGACCTCGACCGGCCGGGACACCGGCGCGTCGACGGGTGTGACGGCGGGACGTTCGGCAACTGACGTCATGGTAAACGGCCTTTCTGGTACTTGCGGGTCTAGTACTTGCGGGCCATCGGTTGGTAGCGGGTGACGACTACCGGTTTCCAGTCGAGATTCACGCCACCGTCCTCGGAACGGTAGGCCATGGTGTGCTGCATGTAGTTGGCATCGTCGCGTTCGAGGTAGTCCTCGCGGGCATGACCGCCCCGGGATTCCTTGCGGTTACGGGCTGAAATGACCAGCACCTCCGCCAGATCCAGCAGGAAGCCCAGTTCGATGGCCTCCAGCAGGTCGGAGTTGTATCGCTTCCCCTTGTCGGAAATGGCGACGTTCTCATACCGTTCGCGCAGCGCGGCGATGTCGCGTTCGGCTTCACCGAGGGACTCCTCGGTACGAAAGACCTGGGCGTTGCGGTCCATGGTGTTCTGCAGTTCGGTCCGGATTGTGTTGACCTTCTCGGTTCCGGTCGAGCTGAGCAGCTTCGTCACCATGCCCTCCACCATCGCCTGCGGGTCGGCGGGCAGGTCGGGCAGCTCAGCCTTGAGCGCGTACTCGGCTGCGGCGATGCCGGCCCGGCGCCCGAAGACGTTGATGTCCAGCAGCGAGTTCGTCCCGAGGCGGTTCGAGCCGTGCACGGACACACAGGCGACCTCGCCCGCGGCGTAGAGCCCCGGCACCACATCGGTGTTGTTGCGCAGTACCTCGGCCTCGATATTGGTCGGCACGCCGCCCATCGCGTAGTGCGCGGTGGGGTAGACCGGCACGGGCTCGGTGTAGGGCTCGACCCCGAGGTAGGTCCGGGCGAACTCGGTGATGTCGGGCAGTTTCGCGTCGATCTGTTCTTTGGGCAGGTGGGTCAGGTCGAGCAGCACGTAGTCCTTGTGCGGGCCGGCACCGCGACCTTCGCGCACCTCGTTGGCCATCGAACGGGCCACGATGTCGCGCGGCGCGAGATCCTTGATGGTGGGCGCATAGCGCTCCATGAACCGCTCGCCGTCGGCGTTACGCAGGATCGCGCCCTCACCGCGGGCCGCCTCGGACAGCAGGATGCCCAGTCCGGCCAGACCGGTCGGGTGGAACTGGAAGAACTCCATGTCCTCCAGCGGCAGGCCCTTGCGCCACACCACACCCATACCGTCCCCGGTCAGGGTGTGGGCGTTCGAGGTGGTCTTGAACACCTTGCCGAAACCGCCGGTGGCCAGCACCACGGACTTGGCGTTGAAGACGTGGATCTCGCCGCTTGCCAGCTCGTACGCCACCACCCCGGATGCAACCTCGACGCCCTCGGCATTCGGGGTCATCAGCAGGTCCAGGACGTAGAACTCGTTGTAGAACTCGACACCCTGCTTCACGCAGTTCTGGTACAGCGTCTGCAGGATCATGTGGCCGGTGCGGTCGGCGGCATAGCAGGAGCGGCGGACCGGGGCTTCCCCGTGGTTGCGGGTGTGGCCACCGAACCGGCGCTGGTCGATGCGGCCAGCCGGCGTGCGGTTGAACGGCAGGCCCATCCGCTCGAGGTCCAGCACGGCGTCGATGGCCTCTTTGCACATCACTTCGGCGGCGTCCTGGTCGACCAGGTAGTCACCGCCCTTGACGGTGTCGAAGGTGTGCCATTCCCAGTTGTCCTCTTCGACGTTGGCCAGCGCGGCACACATGCCACCCTGGGCCGCACCGGTGTGCG
>JAVEET010000178.1 GCA_030840295.1 Pseudonocardiales bacterium | reverse complement strand
CGGCGCCGCCTCCTCCGGTCCCCGCTCGAGGAGCACAGTGAACCCAGCCTCGTCCAGGATCGGCACCTTGAGATCGACAGCCCTGGCGTACTTGCTACCCGGAGTGTCACCGACCACCACGAAGGCGGTCTTCTTCGACACCGAACCGGCGCTCTTGCCGCCCCGACTGGTGATCGCTTCGGCTGCACCCTCGCGCGTGTACCCCTCGAGGGCACCCGTGACGACGATCGACAGCCCAGCGAGCGGTTTTGGTCCGTCGTCGACGACCCGGTCCTCGGCCATCACGACACCTGCCGCTCGCCATTTCTCGACGATCTCCCGGTGCCAGTCCACCGCGAACCACTCCACCACCGACTCCGCGATCGTGCGGCCGACGCCGTCAGCGTCCGCGAGCTGATCAGCGCTCGCGGCTGCGATTGCGTCGATCGACCCGAACTGGACAGCCAGTTCCTGGGCCGCGCTCGGACCGACATGCCGGATCGACAGCGCGACGAGGACCCGCCAGAGCGGCCGGGTCTTTGCAACCTGGAGGTTGTCCAGCAATTTTCTGGCATTCGCCGCCAGTTCGCCGTCTTTGCGGACGAAGAACTCTGCCCGTTGGAGATCGTCGGCGTCCAGGCCGAACAGATCGCCCTCATCACCGACAACCCCGGCCTTGAGCAACGCGACCGCGGCCTCGTACCCCAGCACCTCGATATCAAAGGCGCCACGGCCGGCCACGTGGAACAGTCGTTCCCGAAGCTGCGCCGGGCAGGAGCGCTGATTCGGGCACCTGATATCGGCGTCCCCGTCTTTTTGCGGTTTGAGCTCGGTGCCACATTCCGGGCAGTGCGTGGGCATCACGAACTCCCGCTCGGAACCGTCCCGCAGATCGACGACCGGGCCCAGGATCTCGGGGATGACATCACCGGCCTTGCGGAGCACGATCGTGTCGCCGATCAGCACTCCCTTGCGCTTGACCTCACTGGCGTTGTGCAGGGTGGCCAACGAAACGGTGGAGCCGGCGACCTGAACCGGCTGCATGAAACCGAACGGGGTCACCCGCCCGGTGCGTCCGACGTTGACCCGGATGTCGAGGAGTTTGGTGTTCACCTCCTCCGGGGGGTACTTGAAAGCGATCGCCCATCGAGGCGCACGGCTGGTGGCGCCCAGTTGACGCTGCTCAGCCAACGAATCGACCTTGACCACGACGCCGTCGATCTCATGTTCCACGTCGTGACGATGCTCGCCGTAATACTCGATGAACTCCCGAACCTCAGGCAGTGAAGCGACGACCTTGGCCCGAGGCGACGTCGGCAGACCCCATTTGCTCAATAGCTCGTACCACTGCGATTGGGCCGTAACGCTCGGGCCGCCCTGGACCCGGCCGACGCCGTGCACGACCATCTGCAACTTGCGTGCTGCGGTGATGCGAGGGTCCTTCTGGCGCAGCGACCCAGAGGCGGTGTTACGCGGGTTCGCGTAGGGCGACTTGCCGGCTTCGACCAGAGCCGCATTCAGTTCGGCGAATCTTTCGAGCGGGAAGTACACCTCGCCCCGGACCTCGATCACTTCCGGGACGTCCTCGCCGACCAGCCGATCCGGGATGGCTTTGATGGTGCGGACGTTGCCGGTGACATCCTCGCCGGTCCGGCCATCGCCTCGCGTGGCCCCGCGCACCAGCCGCCCCGCCTCGTAGACCAGGTTGATGGCCAGACCGTCCACCTTGAGCTCACAGAGGTAGCTGGCCGCACCCACCTCTTTCTCCACCCGCAGGGCCCAGGCCGCTAGTTCGGCGTCGGTGAACGCATTGTCCAGTGACAGCATTCGTTCGAGGTGGTCGACCGCAGTGAACTGCGACGAGAAGTCGCCCGCCACCCGCTGGGTCGGCGAGTCAGGGGTACGGAGCTCCGGATACTGGTCCTCGAGCGCTTCGATGGCGCGCAGTTTCGTGTCGTAGTCGACATCGGAAATCGTCGGAGCATCCAGCACGTAGTACCGGTAGGACGAGTCGAGCAGGTCCTGGGCCAGCTCGGCATGCTGCTGCCGCACCTCCGGTGGCATCGGCGCGGCCGACTGGTCAACACCCGTCAGATCAACTCCGACGTCACTCGGATCCACTGTGGTCACCAGGACAAGTTACCGCCCGGCCACGACAGTCCAGACGTTCATGCGGAGGAGAAGTCAGCCCGTCAGCGAGTGAGCGGTCTCGCGCAGCACCGACATCGCGCGCCGGACGTAGTTCATCGAGGCTCCGGACAAGCCACATGCCGGGGTGGGAACAACCCGGTCGGGCATCAGCTCCATCGCGAAACCGAGGCGCTGCCACATCGAGGTGATCTTGTTCCGCAACTGATCCGATGAGATCTCCGCGTCGATGCCCGGCGCCACCCCGAGCCAGAGCGACCCGCCCGCATCGATCAGCTCGCCGATAGCGTCCAGATCCCTTTTACCCAGTAGGGAGAAATCGACTGCAATGGCCGAGGCACCCGCACCGCGGAGTAACTCAAAGGGCACCTCGGCCGCACAGCAGTGCACGACGCGGTGTGCCGGTTCGGCAGCATCCAGCACCGCCGCCAGGGCCGGCTGCGCGATCGACGGCGCCATTGACCGGACCGTGCCGTAACCGGACGGGGTCGGGACCGTCCCGGCCAAGACCGCGGGCAGGCCAGGCTCGTCGACCTGCAGCACGATGCGGGTTCCAGGAAGCCTGGAGCGCAGATCCGCCAGGTGCAGGCGAGTCCCCTCAGCCAGCGAAGCGGCCAAGTCCCGGAATGCGCCGGGATCGGTCAGGACCTTGTGAAGATTGGGCAATTCGATATTGGCCGCCATCGTCATCGGACCGCAGACCTGGAGCTTGACGACGTCCAGGTCCTGACCCTGCTCGGTGAGGGCATCGAGATCCCGCTGCAACAGATCGCCGGCCCGGCTCCGGTCCCGGCCGCCACGGTCAGCGACCGTCCAGCCGTGCAGTTGCCATTCCAGCGGCAAGTCGACGAGCAGTGACCCGGTGCGCCCGATCATGTCGGCGCCAACGCCACGCTCGGGAAGTTCGGGGAGATAAGGCAGCTCAGGCACTTCGCCCACGACGAGCCGGACGGCCTCGTCAGGGTCGGTACCGGGCAGCGAACCCAGGCCAGTTGCCGTCCCCGGAGGCCAGGGACGATCGATCACGACTCGCCGATCATGAGGACACCGCGGCCGCAGCGTGTACGGTCGCGCCCTGAGGGGCCGCGCTGTGATTCTCTCGTCGCCGGGCAGACGTGATGGTGGCTGATCCGATGACCCGATCACCGTCGTACATCACCAATGCCTGCCCCGCCGCAATGCCCCGTTGCACGTCGCGCAGGGTCGCCACGATCGCGACGGAATCACCTGACCCGTCAAACGTGATGTCGGCGGCCGAAACCATGCCGTGGGCGCGCATCTGCACCAGGCAGCTGAAGTCGTCCGAACGCTCGGTGTTCGTCCACACCGCACGCTCACAGCGGATCAGGTCCACCTCGAGATCCCGGGCACTGCCGACGACCACCGTGTTGCTCTTCGGCTGGATGGCCAAGACATAGCGCGGCTCACCGGAGGCGGTGGGGGTGGTCAGTTTCAAGCCCTTGCGCTGACCGACCGTGAAACCGAACGTGCCGTCGTGCGTGCCCAGCACGTCACCCGTGCCATCGACAATCTGGCCGGGACGTTCGCCCAGCTGCTTCCTCAGGAAACCCTGGGTGTCACCGTCGGAGATGAAACAGATGTCGTGGGAATCGGGCTTGTCCGCCACGGACAGACCGCGCCGGGCGGCTTCCGCTCTCACCTGTTGCTTCGTCGAATCACCGAGCGGAAAGACGGCGTGCGCCAACTGGTCCGGCCTCAAGACCGCCAGCACATAGGACTGATCCTTGCCCTCATCGACCGAGCGGTGCAGCTGGCCGTCGATCAGTTTGGCGTGGTGACCGGTCACAACCGCATCGAAGCCGAGGGCGAGGGCCCGGTCGAGGAGCGCCTCGAACTTGATCTTCTCGTTGCACCGAAGGCAAGGGTTGGGCGTATGGCCGATCTCGTACTCGGCGACGAAGTCATCGATCACATCGGCCTGGAACCGTTCGGCGAAATCCCAGATGTAGAAGGGGATCCCGAGGACATCTGCGGCTCGACGGGCATCGTGGGAATCCTCCAGCGAGCAGCACCCGCGTGACCCCGTCCGCAGCGTCGCCGGCTGGCGGGACAGCGCCAGATGCACGCCCGTCACGCCCCACCCCGCATCCACGGCGCGCGCGGCAGCAACGGCCGAGTCCACCCCGCCGCTCATGGCAGCCAGAACCTTCATCTCATCCGTCCTGCCGCGGCCGGAACCTGGGGCGGCCGGGTTGCCGATCCGGCGCCCGGCGGGATGGTCGCGACCGACGGCGTCGTGCTCGCCATGCCGGCCCTGCGAGCGCGGTGGGTGACCGCGGAGATGACCTCGACCACCGCGTCGACGTCGGACTCGTTGGAGCTGTGTCCCAGTGACAGCCGCAGCGACCCGCGGGCCCGCGACTCGTCGGCGCCCATGGCGAGCAGCACGTGGGAGGGCTGCGCAACCCCGGCCGAGCAAGCCGACCCCGTCGAGCATTCGATACCGCGGGCATCGAGGAGCATCAGCAGCGAATCGCCTTCGCAACCGGGGAACGACAGGTGAGCGTTGCCGGGCAACCGATCTGTGGGATGGCCGTTCACGATTGCATCAGGCACCTCCCGCCGGATGCCCTCGACGAGCCGGGCCCGCAACCTCGCGAGTCTCGCCGCGACCTCCGGACGGCGCTGCACTGCGAGCTCGGCAGCCAGGGACAAGCCGACCAGACCCGGGGTGTCCAGCGTTCCGGAGCGCACCTCGCGTTCCTGCCCACCGCCGTGCAACAACGGAACACATGAGACGTCCCGCTTGAGCAACAGGGCGCCGACACCGTACGGGCCGCCCAGCTTGTGCCCGGTGACCGTCATCGCGTCCACGCCGGAGGCGGCGAACGACACTCCGAGCGATCCGACGGCCTGTACGGCATCGGTGTGCAGCGGAATGTCGTAGCGTCGAGCGATGTCGGCGAGTGCGGCGACCGGTTGCACCGTGCCGACCTCGTTGTTGGCCCACATCACGCTGATGAGCGCTACCGAGCCGGGATCGTTGCCGATCGCGGAGAGCAATGATGCCGGAGAGACCATCCCGTACTGATCCACCGGCAGCAGTACGACCTCGGCCCCTTCATAAGCAGCCAACCACTGCACCGTGTCCAATACGGCGTGGTGTTCCACAGCGCTGACCAGCACTCGCCGCCGGGCCCGGTTGTCTGCCCGGCGCGCGAAGTAGATGCCCTTGACCGCGAGATTGTCCGATTCAGTACCACCGCTGGTGAAGATCACCTCCGACGGCCGCGCATCGAGAGCAGCGGCGAAACGCTCGCGGGACTCCTCGACGATCCGTCTGGCCTTACGTCCGGACGTGTGCAGCGATGACGGGTTGCCAACCAGGGTCATCGCGTCCGCCATGGCGGCGATGACCTCCTCCAGCATCGGAGTAGTGGCGGCGTGGTCGAGGTAAGGCATCGGCTACCAGCTTACGGCGCTGGTTTCACCTGCCCGACCCCTGAGGTGGACCGGGCTGGGGCTACCCGGCCGACACTGCCGCTGGCCGGACGTAGCCGGGACGCTCGGGTGATGGCAAGCAGGGCTAGCGCCGACATGCCGAGGAACACCGTCGACAGGCCTGATCCATAGCTCAGAGCGCCGTGGGCGGCCGAGGCGAGCAGAGCACCGGAGAATGCTGTGCACAGTGCGCTCGCAGTCGAGTCCGCCAGTTGCAGAGACGCCGAGTCCGAGCCTCGATCAGCGTCGTTGGTGAACTCGAGCATGGCCACACTGGTCGTGGTCAGCCCAAACCCGGCGCCCAGCCCAGCGATCGGCCAGGCCACGAATGCCGTCCAGCCCGGCACCGCTGCCGATGCGGTCAGGGCCATTCCGCCACCCGCGACCGCCATCAGGGCCAACCCGCAGCCGACGAGGAACCGCCGGCTCAACGTCCGCGAACGGCTCTGGACCTGGGAACCCAGTGCCCAGGTCACGGCGCTGAGCATCAACGGCAGGCCGGCGAGAGTCGGCGAGTAGTGGTGCTGGACCTTCAGGGTCAGCGGCACGATCACCTCCATGCCGAAGAAGATGCCGGCCAGCACCCCTCGAAACGCGACGGCCGCGGGTACGCCAGCAGCGAAGGTGGTGGTCCCGGCCGGCAACAGCACGCGGAGCCCGATTACCAGCATCCCGACGCCGATCACGGCGCCGGCGATACTCCACGGTCGCTGGCTCTCACCGATGTTGGCGATACCGGCGATGCCTGACGCGGTCAGGACGGCGTAGCCGATCCGGCTCGAGCGGGCCCGCACTCGCTGCGGATCCGAGGCGGAATGCGACCGCAATTGCCGTAGGGACGGCAGCATCAGCAGGCCACCGATCACGACGAACGGAGCCAGGCCGCCGAAGACCCACCGCCACGACAGGTGCTCGGTGACCCAGCCGGCGATGACCGGGCCGACCAGGCCCGGAACGATCCAGGCGCTGGACAAAGCAGCGAAGATCTTGGGCCGGATGACGTCCGGATACGCCTCCCCCATGACGACGTACATGGCGGTGATCAGCAATCCGACGGCAAGCCCCTGGACGACCCGGGCGGCCACCAACACCTGCATGACCCCGGCCGCACTGCCCAGCAGCAGGCCGACGGTGAAGAGCAGGAGTCCGATCAACAGAGGTACCCGAGGGCCGCGGGAGTCGGAGTACATGCCAGAGGTGACCATGCCGACGACCGAGGCCACCAGGAACCCGGTGAAGGACCAACCGTAGGAACCCAGGCCGTCCAAGTCGCTGGCCGCGGTCGGCAGCGCGGTGGCAAACCGCCATCGCTTCGAAGGCGATGATGGTCATCAGGATGATGATGCCGAGCGTCGAAATGCGATACGCGGGGGAAAATATCGACACGGATCGCCCGGATTGCGGAGTTGTCAGCGGGACGGTCACGTTGGCCCAGTCTACGGGAGGCTGCGCCGCCCCCCGAGTGAACAAGACGGTCCGGCACACCGGTGGGAGGTGCCGGACCGTCTTGGTTGGATAGAGCTTGGTCAGCCCTTGCGCTTGGTGACCTCTTCGGCCAGCTGCGGGGCGACGGTGAAGAGATCACCGACCACACCGAAGTCGGCGAGTTCGAAGATCGGTGCCTCGGGATCCTTGTTCACCGCGACAATCGTCTTCGAGGTCTGCATGCCCGCGCGGTGTTGGATCGCGCCGGAGATACCGAGAGCGATGTACAGCTGGGGCGACACCGTAACGCCGGTCTGGCCGACCTGCATCTGATGGGGAACCCAGCCGGCGTCGGTGGCCGCGCGGGAAGCACCGACGGCCGCTCCGATGGCGTCGGCGACGTTCTCGACGACAGAGAAGTTCTCCGCCGAGCCCACTCCACGCCCACCGGACACGATGACCGACGCGTCCTGCAGCGAGGGTCGTGATCCCTTGGCCTCCTGGACCCGCTCGAGCACCTTCGCCGACTTGGCCCCGTCGGACAACACGACGTCGACGCTGACCTCTTCTGCTGCCCCGGCCGACGCCTCTGGAGCGACCGAGTTCGCCCGCAGGCTGATCACCGGGACACCCCTGGCCACCTTCGAGGTGACGGTTACCGCGCCGCCGAAGATGGACTGGGTGGTCTTGCCTTCGGAGGAGATATCAACCGCGTCGGCGAGAAACCCTGAATCGATCTTGAACGCGGTACGCGCGGCAACCTCTTTGTTCTCGGCCGTGGAAGCGACCAGGATCGCGACCGGGTTTGCCTGCCGGGCGATCTGCGCGAGCACCTCCGCCTTCGGTGCCACCAGGTACTGCTCGATCTCCTCGCTCTCAGCGATGTAGACCTTTGCCGCGCCATATTCGGCAAGCTTTTCCTGCAGCGGCGCGGCGGTCCCCGGCGCGCCGATCACGACCGCAGACGGCTCGCCGAGCGATCGGGCCGCGGTCAACAGTTCCAGCGCCGACTTCTTGAGAGTTCCATTCGCCGAATCGACGAGAACCAGAACTTCAGCCATGTCTAATCCTTTGCTTTCAGTGTCCGAGGTCGGGTGCGATCCGAGGAACTCAGATGAGCTTCCTGCTGGCCAGGTACTCGGCGATGGCGGCGCCGCCGTTACCCTCGTCCTTGACGATGGTGCCCGCGGCCCGCGGCGGCGCCTCCTCGTAGGACTCGACGGTGGTCGTGGAGGCCACCAGACCAACCTCGTCCGGGCTCAATCCGAGGTCCGACAGCGACAGCGTGGTCACTGGCTTGGACTTCGCCGCCATGATGCCCTTGAAGGAGGGGTATCTCGGCTCGTTGATCTTCTCGACCACACTGACCACGGCCGGCACCGCACCTTCGACCCGGTCGAAGCCGGTGTCGGTGGTGCGCTCGATCGTGACGGTGGAACCGTCCACGGTGACCTTGCGAGCGCCGGACAGCTGGGCAACGCCGAGCGCTTCGGAGACCAGCGCTGGGACGATGGACAGCCGTGAATCGGTGGCTTCGGACCCGGCGATGACCAGGTCGTACTCGACGGTGCCGAGTGCCTTCGCGAGCACCTTGGCGGTCGTGATCGCGCACGATCCGTGCAGAGCGTCGTCTAGGACGTGCACGCCCTTGTCGGCGCCCATGGACAGTGCCTTGCGGATCGACTCGGTAGCCCGGTCCGGCCCCATGGTGAGGATGGTGACCTCGCCGCCGTGGGCCTCCTTGAGCAGCAGTCCCTCTTCGATGGCGTACTCGTCGATCTCGTTGATCACGGCATCGGAGGCGTCGCGGTCGAGCGTGTTGTCCCCCGCCTGCAGCTTGCGCTCTGCGTAGGTGTCAGGCACCTGCTTCATCAGGACGACGATATTCATCCGGCTCTCGGTCCTTACTCTCGTCGATACTGTCGGTTACTCGGCTCTCGGTACTCACGAAAACGCCGAGGGCATCGGGTGCTCGGTCGTGCGAATTCTGGGTGCTTCAAGTATTACCAGGATATTGCCTAAGTTACCCATGGGTAGCACGCTCGGGTGATCTACCCGTAGGGTGTTTCTACTCACGTGAGGCGCTGATGCGGCGGGCAATTCCGCGCGCCGGACGCATCACCGACCGATCAGGAGATCGACTGTGGCTCTTCCCGATTCGGGCCAGGCAACGGCTGAGCTGCCCCTGACCGGCGAACGCACGCTGCCCGGCGTGGCGAGTGAGAACTATTGGTTCCGACGGCACGAAGCGGCCTATCGCCATCTGGTGGCCGAGATCACCGGTGGCGTACTGGTGGAGATAGGTTCGGGCGAGGGGTACGGCGCAGCCCTCTTCGCCGAACGCGCAGCTGCGGTGTTGTCCATCGACTACGACGCCGGATGTATCGCTCACGCGGCCCGCTGCTATCCCCAGGTGTCGGGGGTAAGGGGCAACCTGGCGGCGTTGCCGATCCGATCCGAGCAGGCCGACACCGTCGCGGCACTGCAAGTGATCGAGCACGTTTGGGACCACCGGCAATTCGTCGCCGAATGTGCGCGCATCCTGCGCCCCGGTGGTCTGTTGATGTTGACGACGCCGAACCGGCTGACCTTCTCCCCCGGCCTTGACCGTCCGGTCAATCCGTTTCACACCCATGAATTCACTGCCCCGGAACTGTTGGCGCTGGTCGGAGACGCCGGCGTTGCTGTGCTGGCCATACGGGGCCTGCGAGCGGGACCCCGGCTGGCAGAGCTCGACAACAAGTACGCCGGCCGCGGGCTGCGGTCCTTCGTCGACGCACAGCTGGCCGGTGCTCCCGAAAGCTGGGCCGATTCATTGTGGGCCGACGTCGTCTCGGTCACCGTGGCGGACTTCGTGGTGTCCGGGGTGGCCGACGATTCCTGCCTCGACCTCATCCTGTTGGCCCGGCGCCGGTGACGGTTGGCCCCGCTCCCAAATCCGGCCCGTCGCACCCGGTAGGAACGTTCTGCCTTGTGTTGCACACCCACCTGCCGTGGGTGGCACACCACGGGACCTGGCCGGTCGGTGAGGAATGGTTGCATCAGGCCTTTACCGGCTCATGGCGCCGCGTGTTGGCGATGCTGGAATCCCTGGCCGCGGAAGGCTATTCCGACGTGCTCACGCTCGGCGTGACACCGGTGGTCGCATCGATGCTGGATGACCAGTACTGCCTAGGCGAGATCCACTCCTGGACCGGACGCTGGCAGCTCCGGGCCGAACAGCTGGCTGTGCGGAGCGACCGGTCAGGTGATCACGCGGCATTGGCTGCTCACGAGCGGCGCGCGGCAACGGCCTGCCTGGCCGACCTGGAAAGCCGCTGGTTGACCGGCGGTTTGTCTGCGGTTTTGCGCCCGCTGCTCGACGCGAGGACCGTCGAGCTGATCGGCGGTCCGGCCACCCACCCATTTCAGCCCTTGCTCATCGAGCGGTTCGCCGCCGCGCAGCTGGCCGTCGGTCTGTCCGATCCGTCGCTGCGACTCGGTGCGAGGCCAAGCGGCATCTGGGCCCCTGAGTGCGGTTATGCGCCCGGCATGGAGCAGCTCTACCAGGCACAGGGCATCTCGCACTTTCTGGTCGACGGACCGGCAGTCGGCGATCGCACCGGATTCGGCTACCAGGTCGCCGACAGCGAGGTGGTCTGTTTCGCCAGGGATCGGCCGATTTCCCATCGGATCTGGTCGGCACGAGACGGGTACCCGGCTGGCAGCGACTACCGCGACTTCCACACCTTCGACCACGGGTCGGGCTTTCGTTCCTCGCGTGTGACCAGCCTCGACACGCCCGCACAGTCCAAGCGGCTGTGGGATCCGGCCGCCGCCGCCGCTGCCGTCCGGCGAGATGCCCATCGGTTCGTGGCCGACGTCGTGGATCGCCTGGCCAGGCTGCGGGACGAACACGGCCGGGAGTCGCTCGTCGTCGCCGCATTCGACACGGAGCTGTTCGGGCACTGGTGGTACGAGGGACCGGACTTCCTGGCGGCAGTCCTGCGGTTGCTGCCGCAGGCCAACGTACGGGTCAGCACGCTGAGTCGCAGCCGGGAGGCCGGCCTTCTCGACGGACGCATCGAGCTCCCCGCCTCGTCCTGGGGCGCCGGTCAGGATTGGCGGGTCTGGGACAACGAACAGGTGGCCGATTTGGTCGAGGAATCGGCGCAGGTTCAAAAGCGCTTGCTTGGCCTGCTCGACGGCCTCCTCGAAGGCGATTGCACCTCGGCGTCGCGGGCGCGGGGTCGTGACCCGGTGGCCGACCAGCTGTGCCGGGAGGCCTTCCTGCTGACGTCAAGTGACTGGGCTTTCATGATCAGTCGGGACTCGGCCGCCGACTATGCCCGTGCCCGGGCCGCCGAACACGCTCGGCGTTTTGCCTCGCTGGCCGACCTCGTCGAATCCGGTGACCGCGTCGCCGCGGTCGATCTCGCCACCTCGCTGCAACAGGTCGACGGGCCGTTCGGCCACCTGGACGCCCGTACCTTGTAGGCCTCAGTCCGTCGGGCGAGCCTCGTTACCGTCGATGGCATCGGCAGCGCGCCGGTAGCCACCGAGCTCGTACCCGCCTGACAGAGCCGCGGCAACGCCGATCAGGCCGATGACGGCAGCCAAAACCACGAGGATCCCGCTCACATCTGGCGCGGCGTCATCGGCATCATCGACGAAGACCTCTCCGATGCCCTTGCAGGCGAAATGGAAGCTCCCAGTCGCGGACGCGCGGAAGGTCGCGAACACATGCAGATCCCGGACGTCGTCCTTGGTCGATTCGAGGGTCAACGGCTGAGCTGTCCCGTCCGTGCTCGAGGCCGTGCAGGTCAGCGTTACCCCGGTGCCGAGCACGCCGGCCTTCGTCAGTCCCTCGACGCCGCCGGCGCTGGAGAGCTGGTAGACGTTGCCGGACGCAACCCGGTACGTCGGCGCGGGCGTGGCGCCACGGTCATATGCATGCCGCTGTCCTTCCGAGACCAGCCGCGACGCGGCGAACGCCAGCAGTGCGATGAGTATCAGTACGACGCCGGCCACCAGTCGTGTGGTCGGCGCCGTTCGTTGGTGCACGCTGCCGGTCACCGGCCTCCTTCCCTCATCGAGCTCATCCTTTCCTCGGTCGCGGGCCACTCAGAGATCGGTCCAGTCGGCCCCTGCCAACATGTCGTGAATCTGGGCCGTGTAGGGAGCCAGATCCAAACCTTGGGCCTGAAGCCATTCCTCTGAATAGTAGGTGTCGGCATAGCGTTCGCCGCCATCGCAGATCAGAGTGACGATGCTGCCCCGCTCCCCCACCCGACGCATTCGAGCCGCGATCCGAAGCGCTCCGATGAAGTTGGTGCCGGTGGATGCTCCGACCCGTTTGCCCAATGGTTCGGCCAGGAAATGCATCGCGGCCAGCGAGGCAGCGTCGGGCACTGAGATCATCCGGTCCACCACATCGCCCACGAAACTGGGTTCGACCCTCGGTCGGCCGATCCCCTCGATGCGGGAGCCGATGCCCGTCACGACCTTGTCACTGTTCGCCTGCCAGCCGGGCAGAAACGCTGAGTTCTCCACGTCGACCACGCACAGGCGGCTGGCCAGACGCCGGTATCTGATATAGCGCCCTATCGTCGCCGAGGTGCCGCCGGTGCCCGCGCCGACCACGATCCAGGTCGGCACCGGGTAGCGCTCGAGCGCCATTTGCGCGAAGGTGGACTCGGCGATGTTGTTGTTCCCGCGCCAGTCCGTGGCCCGCTCGGCGAAGGTGAACTGGTCGATGTAGTGCCCATCGCATTCGCCGGCCAACCGGGCCGCCTCGGCGTAGACCAAGGTGGCGTCTTGGACCAGGTGGCAGCGACCACCCTGCCGCTCGATCAGGGCGATCTTGTTGGCCGAGGTGGATCGGGGCATCACTGCCACGAAGGGCAACCCGAGCAGCCGGGCGAAGTACGCCTCGCTCACGGCGGTCGATCCGGAGGATGCCTCGATCACGGTCTTTCGCGGTCCGAGCCAGCCATTGGCCAGTGCGTACAGGAAGAGTGACCGAGCCAGCCGATGTTTCAGTGAGCCGGTGGGATGGGTGGATTCATCCTTGAAGTACAGGTCGATCTCCCAGCCAGAGGGAAACTCGAAGCGCACCAGATGGGTGTCCGCCGATCTGTTGGCATCCGCCTCCACCCGTCGGATCGCCTCATCGGACCAGGCCCGGTCTGCGGCTGAGAACCTCTCCGTGTCGGTCATTCTCGATCACTCTCTATCCTTTGGCGGGCGTTCTTGCTGCGCACCGGCCGGTCGGTGGGACGTACGCGGTCGAGCTTGCTGGCCATATCGTTCAGCGCAGCGCGGGTGGCGGAATGCGCCTCATGATCGTCGAGCCGGCTCCGGATCACCCGCGCCGGAACTCCCGCCGCTATCGAGTAAGGCGGCAGGTCGCCAGTGACCACCGCGTTCGCACCGACCACGCTCCCATCACCGATGTGCACACCACGGACCACGGTCACTTTGTTGGCCAGCCACACGTCGGCGCCGATCCGGATCGGCGACTTGGTGATCCCCTGGTCCTTGATGGGTCGGTCGGCGTCACTGAAGTTGTGATCGAAGTCAGCCACGTACACCATGTCCGCGACGATGGACGCGGCTCCGATGCTGACATCGAGATAGGCGTTGACAACGTTGTTGCGCCCGAAGACGACCTTGTCCCCGATCGACAGATTTCCCTCGTGACAGCGCAGCGAGGTCCCGTCGCCGAGGTGGACCCAGCGCCCTAGGATCAATCGGCCGAAGCCTGGACGGGCGAACACCTCGGTGCCCCGGCCGAGAAACACGAACCCGGTGGTGATGACATGCGGATTGGCCACCTTGAACCGCCAGAACCGCCAGTAACGCAACAGATACCACGGTGTATAGGCCCGATGTCGAACAACCCAGCCGATACTGGCCACGGTCAGGAATCTCGCCTGCCGTGGGTCGGTTGTGCGGGCGCGCCAGGCGTTGAGCATGGTCAGCCTGTCAGGGCCAGCAGGTCGGTCGGGTGGGATACCAGCCGCAGGGCTCCGGCCGCGGTGAGTTCCTGCGTTGTGCCGTAACCCCAGAGCACACCGGCACAGCTGACCCGATGGGCCGCCGACCCCAACACGTCGTGACTGCGGTCACCGACCATCAGGACGGAGTCCGGATCCGGATCCCCGAGCCGCCGCAACACTTCACCGACCACCAGGGCCTTCGAATCGCGGGCCCCATCGAGGGTGTCTCCACCGACCGTCGCGAAGTGGTCGACCAGCCCGAGATGGGCGAGGATCTGCCTCGCATGGACTTCGGGCTTGCTGGTCGCCACCGCCATCGGGACACCGCGCGCCGAAAGGGCGTCCAACAGTTCGGGTATCCCCTGGTAAGCCGAGGTCAGGTACATGCCTCCGTCATCGACGTAGTGACCGCGGTAGGCCGCTATCGTCTCGGCCACCCGGTCGGCGCCGACCAGAGGCGGCAAGGTGTGGTAGAACGGCGGACCGAGTAGCGAGCGCGCAGTGGTCTCGTCGATCCACGGCAAACCCAGGTCGGCAAAGGCTTTGCGCAACGATTCCAAGATCCCGGGCGCCGAATCGGTCAGCGTCCCATCCAGATCGAACAACACGATGTCGAACGGCGCAGCGTCGCTCATACCGGCTTCGTCCCGGTGATCTCGACGTTGTAGAACAGGCCGGCAGGCACAATCCGGCTCAGCAGGTTGGAGTCCAGGGTATGCAGGCCTTGCCAGCCCCTGAACGCGAAGTTGGCCCAGCCGAAGCCGAGCTTGTCACGCGGCACCGCCGCCTCGAAGGTGCGTACCGGCCAACCGAACCAGGCCGCGGTCAACTCATCCGTTCGGGTCTGCACATCTACCGACCCGGCCCGATGCGCAAGGCGCCGCAGTTCGGCCGGATGAAAGGTATGAAGGTCAACGACCGCCTCCAGGGCGGCGGCGCGCGAGGACTCGTCCAGGTCAGACTGCGTACGCGACCATCCCCCCAACCGGGACCACCGGGTGGCATGGGTGGTGGCCCACCAGGTCAGCCGCGAGAGCCGCCGGGCCACGAAGTCACCGTACCTCGTGGGTTCCCCGGCGAAGACGAAACGGCCGCCGGGCTTGAGAACCCGGAGAACCTCGCGAAATGCCTGCTCGACGTCGGGAATGTGGTGCAACACGGCATGGCCGATGACCAGATCGAAGTTGTTGTCCGGGTAGGGAACCGATTCCGCATCCGCCACCCGTCCCTCGAGCTCGAAGCCGAGGCCGGCACCGTTTCGCAGGGCCACCTCGACCATTCCCGGGCTGAGATCGGTGACGTGGCCCTGATCGAGGACACCGGCAAGCTTGAGATTCAGCAAGAAGAAACCGGTTCCGCAACCCACTTCCAGCGCCTTGCCGTAAGGCCAACCTTCAATGCCCGCGACGTGGCTGAACCGGTCCCGCGCATAGTCGATGCAGCGCTGGTCAAAGCTGATCGACCACTTCGCGTCGTAGCTGCCGGCCTCCCAGTCGTGATAGAGCACGTTGGCCAGTTTGGGGTCCTGCCACGCCGCCTGTACCTGCTCGGCCGAGGCATGCGGGTTCGCCAGAGCAGACGCGCTCCCCGTCCTCGAGATGGTCATCGGATCAATTCCCGGCGAACTCGGCCCGGCCCGGGCCGTTCTCGAGGAACGAGGCGATGCCCGTCCGCATGTCCTCGGTGGCGAACAGGGCGGCGAACAAGTGGGATTCCAGCTTCAGGCCGCTGGCTAGATCGACCTCGAGCCCCTGATCGATCGCGGCCTTCGCCGCCTGCAGGGCCAGCGCCGGACCGCCTGCAAACTTGGCTGCCATTGCCTTCGCGGTGGAATAGACCTGGTCCGCTCCGACCACCACATCGACCAGTCCGATCTCCAACGCCTCAGTGGCGTCGACGAACCGCCCGGTGTAGATCAGGTCTTTGGCTTTGGCCGGGCCGATCAGCCGCGGCAGTCGCTGGGTGCCGCCCATCCCGGGGATGATCCCCAGCAGGATCTCGGGCTGGCCCCACTTGGCCGAGTCCGCGCTCACCCTGAAGTCGGCGGTCAACGCGAGTTCGCAGCCGCCACCGAGGGCGTAGCCGGTTACAGCCGCGATGACCGGCTTCGGGATCTGGGCCAGAGCATCGATCGCACCGGTGACCGATGCGGCGCGCCGGGTGATCTCCTGCGGCGACATCGAATGGAACTCCTTGACGTCGGCGCCGGCGACGAAGACCTTGTCACCGCCCCAGAGGATGACCGCCCGGATGTCGTCGCGTCGGGTGCATTCCAACGCGGCATCCCGCAGGCCGTCCTGCACCTCGGTGTTGAGCGCGTTCACGGGCGGGCGATCGATTCTGATCGTCGCCACCCCGTCCTCAACGTCGCATCGAACGAGTGCGGTCACGCGCAACTCCCTGGCTCAGGCTGCCTGCTCGACAGCGCTATTGCGGTTCATTAGTACGGCGAGCCTATTACCCGTCGGTACCGGTGCCGCCGGCCCACTGCTTGTACGACCGAACACAAAGCGGGCCCGGCGATGATCGCCGGGCCCGCTTCAGGTGAGGTAGCTCAGATGGCGCGAACGTTCTCCGCCTGCGGGCCCTTCTGGCCCTGCGTGGTATCGAACTCGACCTTCTGGTTCTCGTCGAGGCTGCGGTAGCCGTCCGAGGTGATGGCTGAGTAGTGGACGAACACGTCCGCGCTGCCATCCTCGGGGGCGATGAAGCCGAAGCCCTTTTCAGCGTTGAACCACTTGACGGTTCCCTGAGTCATGCTGGTATTCCTTCCAATCTTGGACAGATGCCGCACATGCGACACCCGGGTCACTCACCGGACGTACGAACCGTTCCCGGTAGGACCGAAAATGGAAGGGACAACCGGTCGCCAGGTGCTGAAGGATTGATATCCGACGATTCCTGTCTTGGCGGCCGATGTAACCGTACCAAGCGACGGGCGTCAACGGTTAATACTCGCCGAACTTCCCCGTCAGCCCCGAAATCCAGTCCCCTACAATCCGCTTACCGAACACTTACCTGGGCCGGGAACGAAATCGACATCGCCGGAGTTGGTAGAAGTTCAGAGCCGTTTTTTTGTAGTTTGAGTTGAAGGATTTCCGTTGACCACGAGCCTCTCCATGCTGTCAAAGTCCGCACGTACCGCTCTGCAGGCTCGGCTGGCCGATTTGAAGGCCCAGCGCGCGCAGGCCGCCGTCGAGAGCATTCCTCAGGCAGGTACCGGTGACGCCGCGGATCACGCTGGAAACATCGACGCCCTTATCCGACTGGGCGAGCTCGACGCGCGGATCGCTGACCTGGAATTGCAGCTGCAGGCACCGGTTGTGGAGTCAGCCGATCCGCTGGCGGCAGCCGTCGGCAGCCAGGTCACCCTGCGGTTCGGACCGGACGAGAGTCCTGAAACCTTCCTGATCGGACGCGTGGAACAGGCCGGTTCGGGCATCGATGTCATCACCCCGAACAGCCCGCTCGGATCCGTCCTGCTCGGAGCTCGCGCGGGCGACGAGGTCACCTACCGAGCGGCCAACGGCAAGACCCTCGCTGTGACCCTGGTCTCAGTCGAGGCCTGACGGGCTCGCGCGGTCGATGTCTACCAGTCCGTTGCCACGACTGCGGGACATCTGTCTGGGCATGCCCGAGACCACCGAGCGATTGAGTCATGGCGCCCCGACCTGGTTCATCCGAGGCAAGAAGACCTTCTCGACGTTCACCGACGACCATCACGGCGACGGCAGGGTGGCGGTTTGGTGCGCCGCGCCGCCGGGTGCGCAGCACTCGCTGGTATCGGACGATCCGGAGCAGTACTTCGTCCCGCCCTATGTCGGCACCCGGGGCTGGTTGGGCGTCCGGCTCGACCGGGAACCGGACTGGGAGCGGGTAGCCGATCTCATCGAGGACGCGTATCGCACGGTCGCCCCGAAGAAGTTGGTGGCCGAACTCGGGATGCGCTAGACCGCCCCGCCACACTGCCCGGGCTGTGTCATGCGCCCGTCACACTGCCCGGGCGAAGAACCGGCCGTTTGCTTGTTCCACAGACAGGTTGAGGCCGAACGTCGTCGACAGGTGCTCAGAGGTCAGCACGTCCGTGAGTAACCCCTGTGCCACCGATCGACCATCCCGGAGCAACAAGGCATGACTCATGCCCGGCGGAATCTCCTCCACGTGGTGCGTGACCAGCACCATGGCCGGCGCATCCGCGTCCGCGGCGAACAGAGCGAGCCGACGGAGCAGATCCTCCCGGCCACCGAGATCCATTCCCGCTGCCGGTTCGTCGAGCAACAGCAATTCGGGATCAGTCATCAGCGCCCGCGCGATCTGGACCCGCTTGCGTTCCCCCTCGCTCAGCGTGCCGTACGTCCGGTCGGCCAACTGCCCGACGCCGAACCTTGCCAGCAAGGTCTTCGCGCGGCGCACATCGAGCCGGCCATAGGCCTCGCGCCAGCGCCCGATAACGGCATACCCGGCCGACACCACGACGTCGACGACCAGTTCGCCCGGCGGGATCCGTTGGGCCAACGCCGCCGACGACAGCCCGATCCGAGGTCGCAGCTCGAACACGTCAACCGCGCCCAGCCGCTCGCCGAAGATCGCTACCGACCCGGACGTCGGATGCAGGGTCGCCGCGGCCAACTGCAACAGCGTGGTCTTGCCCGCGCCATTGGGTCCGAGGATCACCCAGCGCTCGTCTTCTTCCACCGTCCAGTCGATCGTGTCGAGCAGCCGCTTCTCTCCCCGCCGTACCGTGACCTGCTCGAACTGCAAGGTCGCGTCGGGGTTCGACTGAAATTCCGCTACCGCCACCCTGCCATCCAACCGCACTACCGAATCGCGGCGAAACCGGCATGCCGGATGTCGTACCTCGGGCGTCGAACTGATCGTCGAGGAACCGTCGGCCAGTCCGCGTAAGGTCCGTCTGGATGGAACCCGTAGCCAACCTCAGTGAATCCCTGTCCCGTCGCCTCAACGCGCCGAGCGACCATCTCGTCGCATGGCCAGGCCGACCGTTTCCGGTCGGTGCCACCTGGGACGGTGAAGGCACGCACTTCGCGATCTGGTCACCCACCGCGACGCGCGCTGACGTCTGCCTGTTCGATGCGGGCGGACGTGAGCACCGGGTGCAGCTCGTCGAGAGATCCTTCCATATCTGGCACGGCTATATCCCTGGCATCAACCCGGGACAGCGCTACGGCTATCGCCTGGACGGTCCGTATTCCCCGGCTGCCGGGATGCTGCACAATCCGGCCAAGCTTCTGATCGACCCGTACGCCAAGGCGATCGACGGCGATTTCGTCGACAACCCGGCGTGTTACGCCGACAACAGCCTCGATTCGGCGCCTTTCGTACCGCGTTCGGTCGTCGTCCTAGACGGTTTCCCGTGGGGTGGGGACCGACGCCCGCGCACACCGTGGGAGGACACCGTCATCTACGAGATGCACGTGAAGGGCTTCACCGCCCAGCATCCCGACATCCCGGCCGAACTACGGGGCACGTATGCCGGCTTGGCTCATCCCGCGGCCGTCTCCTACCTCAAGAACCTGGGCGTCACGGCGGTCGAACTGCTACCCATTCACCACTTCATCACCGAGCCGGCCCTGCAGGAACGCGGCATGCAGAATTATTGGGGCTACAACTCGATAGGCTTCTTCGCACCGCACGCCAGCTACGCCACCCACACCGGACGCCTGGGCGGCAATCAGGTCCGGGAGTTCAAGGCCATGGTGCGCGCTCTGCACGCGGCCGGTATCGAGGTGATCCTCGATGTGGTCTACAACCACACCGGCGAGGCGCGGCCGGATGGGCCCACGCTGTCCTTTCGAGGTATCGACAACACCAGCTATTACCGGCTCGCCCCCGGCGACCCTTCGAGGTATCTGGACTACACCGGTTGCGGCAATACCCTCGACGCCCGGATTCCGAACGTGCTGCAGATGGTCATGGACTCGCTGCGCTATTGGGTCAACGAGATGCATGTCGATGGGTTCCGCTTCGACCTCGCCTCGGCTTTGGCCCGGTCATTGCACGACGTAGACAAGTTGTCCTCGTTCTTCGACGTGATCCATCAGGATCCGGTGATCAGCCAGGTCAAACTCATCGCCGAACCCTGGGACATCGGTGATGGCGGCTACCAGGTCGGCGAGTTCCCTCCGCTGTGGACGGAATGGAACGGCAAGTACCGCGACACCGTGCGGGACTTCTGGGCCCGTGGCGCCGGCGGAGTACGCGACCTGGCGTACCGCCTCACCGGGTCATCGGACCTCTACGGTGACGACGGCCGGCTACCCTTTGCCTCGATCAACTTCGTCACCGCTCATGACGGCTTCACGCTTCGCGACCTGGTCTCTTATGAGCGCAAACACAACGAGGACAACGGGGAATCGAACCGGGACGGCACCGACGACAACCGATCGATCAACTTCGGGGTCGAAGGTGAAACCGACGATCAGCGGATCAACTCCATGCGGCGCCGCCAGGTCCGCAGCCTGTTGGCCACCCTGCTGCTGTCTACCGGTGTACCGATGCTGGTCGCCGGTGACGAGCGCTTTCGAACCCAGCGCGGCAACAACAACGCTTACTGCCAGGACAACGAGATCTCGTGGATCGACTGGACCCCCAGTGCCGAGGCCGACGACCTGCTCAAACTGACCCGGCTCCTGATCGACCTCCGCAAGTCCTCACCGGTGCTTCGCCAGCGGGCCTTCTTCGAGGGTCATCCGGTTGAGGGCGCGGATGGCTCCAAGGACCTCGCATGGTTCCACCCGTCCGGGACGGAACTCAATGACGGCCAATGGTTCGACCGTGACCTGCGCACCATCGGCATGTACCTCGACGGTCGCGGCCTGCGCCATCGCGGCCCACGCGGAGAACTCATCGTCGACGCGTCATACCTGCTCGTCCTGAACTCAGGCGACGATGCGGTGGATTTCATGCTGCCCGGACTGCCCTGGGCCGGTCGTTACCAGGTGGTCATCGACACGACCGAGGTCGGCGGCGACGATGGATCGTCCTCGTCGGTCGACGCCGGTACGTCGATCGCCGTCGAAGCCCGTTCGGTACTCCTGCTGAAGGTAGAACGTGACTGAGCGGCGCGCCCTCCAGGTGCGGCTGCGGGAGGTGCGGGAGGAGGATTTGCCGAGCTTCTTCAGCTACCAGTCAGATCCCGCCGCCGCGGTCATGGCCGGTTTCGTGCCCCGGGACGCCGAGGCGGATGCCGCACACTGGCACCGGATCGCAACCGACCCGATGGTTATCGCCCGCACCATCGTGGTGGAGAACGAAGTTGCGGGCAGCATTGTGAGCTTCGGCAACGAGCAGGAGCGCAACCTCGGCTACTGGATCAGCAGTGCCTTCTGGGGTAAGGGCACCGCCACTCGCGCCGCCGAACTGTTCCTGCAGATAGAGACCACCCGACCCCTATACGCCCACGTGCTCAAGACCAACATCGGCTCCCAGCGCGTGTTGGCCGAGATCGGCTTCATACCCTTCGATTCCGACTCGGAGGAGTTCGTCGTTGTCCTGAGGCAGTGATCTGCCACGGTTCAGTGAGCGATGGCGACCAGACCGGTTTCCACTGGATTGGCGAGCAGCGGATGAATCGGCAGCACCCGAACGGTGTAGCCGAACGCCCCTGCCTTGTAGAGCGGGACATCACCGGTGAAGAAGGCGATGCTGTCCCGTTCGTCGGCGAACTCCAACTGGACGATGTTCTTGTTGGTCAGGCGGTTGTCAGCGTCAACCGGGCCGAAAACGGCCTGAACCTGCACGTCGGAGGACTTCAACCCGGACAGTACGACCTCGGCCCGCAGTTGGAGCGTTCCGCCCAGAGTCGGATCGCCGTCGACGTGGGACTCCACGTGGCGAACCGCGACGTCCTTCCAGGCACCGGCTACCCAGCATTTCCACGCCGCAAGGTCCTTCGCCGCTCGGTAGTCATCGGCGGTCATCACGGCCGCAGCCTTGGCCGCCGGGGAGTAGAGGTTGCGAATGTAATCGCGGACCATCCGGGTGGCGAGCACCTTCGGGCCGAGGGATTTGAGGGTGTAGCGCACCATGGACACCCACTGGGCTGGAATGCCCTTGGCATCACGGTCATAGAACCGCTGCGCCACCTGGTGCTCGATGAGGTCGTACAAGGCAGCGGCTTCTACCGAGTCGCGGTGCTCGTCGGTGGTCCCGTCCAGCGAATCGTCGGCCGACGGGATCTCCCAGCCGTTCTTGCCGTCCTCACACCACTCGTCCCACCAGCCGTCCTTGATGGACAGGTTGAGGCCACCGTTGAGCGCGGCTTTCATGCCGGAGGTGCCGCACGCCTCGAGCGGGCGAAGTGGGTTGTTCAGCCAGACGTCGCTGCCCCAGTAGAGGTAGCGGGCCATGCCGATGTCGTAATCGGGGAGGAACGCGATCCGTTCCCGCACGTCGGGGTTATCGGTAAAGCGGACCAGTTGTGCGATCAGTTCCTTGCCGCCGTCGTCGGCTGGGTGGGATTTGCCGGCCACCACGATCTGAACCGGACGCTCAGGATCGGTCAGCAGCTTCGTCAACCGGTCCGGGTCGCGGAGCATCAGGGTGAGTCGCTTATAGGACGGCACGCGGCGGGCGAAGCCGATGGTCAGGACATCCGGGTCGAACATAGTCGAGGTCCAGCCAAGCTCGACCGAGGAGAATCCACGCTCCAGGCTGCTGATCCGGACTCGGCGCCGGATCTCGGTGACCAGCCGGTCGCGCAACTCACGCTTGATCGACCAGAGCTCGGAGTCCTCGATGTGGTCGATGGCCTCCCAACCGGAACCGGCCGCCAGTGCATCGGGACCGGCCACTCGTTCTGCCAGATCGAGGATTTCACGGGCCATCCAGGTCGGAGCGTGCACGCCATTGGTGATCGACGTGATCGGAACCTCGTCTGCGTCGAAACCAGGCCACAGGTTGTTGAACATCGCTCGGCTGACCCGGCCGTGTAACCGGGCGACGCCGTTGGCCCGCTGGCCCAGGCGAAGCCCCATGTGCGCCATGTTGAACTTCGTCGGGTCCTCCTCCTGTCCGAGTTCCAGGATCTTTTCGACTGGCACACCCGGAACATCGTTCAGGTAGGCCTCGATGAGATTGCGGTCGAAACGGTCGATGCCGGCGGGCACGGGAGTGTGGGTCGTGAAGACAGTGCCGGCGCGGACCGCGCTCAGGGCCTCTTCGAAGCTGAGTTTTGGCCCGCCGTGACTGAGCTCGCTGATCCGCTCGATACCGAGGAATCCGGCATGCCCCTCGTTCGTGTGAAAGACCTCAGGCGCGGCGTGCCCGGAGATCGAGCAGAACGCACGCAGCGCCCGCACACCGCCCACCCCGAGGAGCAGCTCTTGTAGCAGCCGGTGCTCCGGCCCGCCACCGTACAAGCGATCGGTCACGCCTCGGGCGGCCGCGTCGTTCTCCTCGACGTCGGAATCGAGCAGCAACAGCGGCACGCGGCCCACCGACGCTACCCAGATCTGGGCGTGTAACGAGCGTTCCTCGGGAAGCTCAAGGGTCACCCGGGCCAGGTTTCCGTCCGCGTCACGCAGCGGAGTCAACGGCAGACCTTGCGGGTCCAACGACGGATAGCGCTCCTGCTGCCAGCCTTCGCGTGACAGCGACTGGGAGAAGTAGCCGGCCCGGTACAGCAGGCCGACACCGATAATGGGGGCACCGAGGTCCGAGGCGGCCTTGAGATGATCGCCGGCCAGGATGCCGAGGCCCCCGGAGTACTGCGGCAGGACCTCGGTGATGCCGAATTCCGGCGAGAAGTAGGCGACAGACGCCGGCAGCGAACCAGGCTCAGCCTCGAGCTGACGTTGATACCAACGGGGCTGCTCCAGGTAGTCCTTGAGATCGTCGGATACGTCCTGCAGCCGGCGCAGGAATTTGCGGTCCCGAGCCAGGCTGGCCAGCCGGTCCGCGCTCACCCCGCCGAGAAGCTTGGCAGGGTCACCGTGTGCGCGGGCCCAGAGCTCAGGATCAACGGCCTCCAGGAGATCAAGAGAATCAGGGTGCCAGGACCAGCGCAGGTTGGCGACGATTTCGCCCAGTGGCGCCAGTTGCCCCGGTAGCGCGGCACGGACGGTGAGTCGACGGAGAGCCTTCATAGGCCAGAGGATAGCGGTTCGCGGTAGCGCTTACAGACGAAACGGTGGCAGCGCCAAAAAGGGGCCGCCAGACGTTACGGTTAGCGGGTGACGGGACGACTTGGACTGAACGCACTTCATCCGGTGATCGCGCTCGGGGAGCTTCCGGCCCGAGCCGCGGTAGGCGAGCACATCGCCATCGAGGCGACCGTGTTCCGAGAGGGGCACGACGCCGTCGCCGCCTCGGTCGTCTGGCGCTCTCCCAAGGGCAAGGCTGCGGGTTTCAACCGGCTGCATCCCCTGGGCGGCGGCAGCGACCGGTGGCGCACCGAAGTAGTCCCCACCGGTCCTGGCTTGTGGACCTTCCAGGTCGAGGCCTGGGGCGATCCGTTGGCTACCTGGTACCACGCAATCGAGGTCAAGGTGGACGCGGGCCAGTCCGCGGCGGAACTGGCAAACGACCTGGAATCAGGGGCCCGGCTGCTGGAAAAGGTGGCCGTATCGTGCACGAGCAAGGCCGAGGCGAAGCTCGCCCTGTCGGCCGCGAAGGACCTCCGCAACGAGTCAGTGGACGTCCCGCTGCGGATCACCCGATCCTTGACTTCCGAGGTGCGGGACCTCGCCTACCGCTACCCGCTTCGGGAGTTCGTCACAGCCTCCCCGACGTACACCGTCTCGGTCGACCGGGAGCGCGCCCGCTACAGCGCCTGGTACGAGTTCTTCCCGCGCTCCATCGGCGCCGAGCTGGTCGATGATCCGGACGACCCGGCCCGACCGCTTCGACACGGCACGTTCGCCGATGCCACCAAGCACCTGGAGTACGTCAAGGATCTCGGCTTCGACGTGGTTTACCTGCCGCCGATCCACCCGATCGGCAGGGTGAACCGCAAGGGCCCGAACAACACGCTGAATGCCAAGCCGACCGACACCGGATCGCCGTGGGCCATCGGCTCCGCCGAGGGCGGCCACGACGCGATCCACCCGCAGCTGGGTGACGAGGCCGACTTTCTGGCCTTCGTCGCCCGGGCCAGGGAACTCGAACTCGAGGTCGCGCTGGACCTGGCCTTCCAGTGCGCGCCCGATCACCCGTGGGTAACCGAGCATCCGGAATGGTTCACCACCCTGCCCGACGGCACCATCGCCTATGCGGAGAACCCGCCAAAGAAGTATCAGGACATCTACCCGCTCAATTTCGACAACGACCCGAAGGGCATCTACGCCGAGCTGCTTCGGGTGACGATGCTGTGGGTGAACCGAGGGGTCAAGATCTTCCGAGTGGATAACCCCCACACGAAGCCACTGGACTTCTGGCAGTGGCTCATCTCGTCGGTCAAGAAGAAGAACCCGGAGGTGCTATTTCTGGCCGAGGCGTTCACCCGGCCGGCCATGATGCACGAACTGGCCCGGATCGGTTTCAGCCAGAGCTACACCTACTTCACGTGGCGTAACACACCGTGGGAGTTGCAGCAGTACGGCGAAGAGCTGGTGGCGGCCGCCGACTACATGCGGCCGAACTTCTGGCCCAACACTCCCGACATTCTCAACGAGTTCCTGCAGCATTCGGGTCGGACCGGCTTTTCCATCCGGGCAGTCCTGGCCTCGATGATGACGCCGAACTATGGCATATATTCCGGTTTCGAACTATTCGAAGGCACCGCGGTCCGGCCGGGCAGCGAGGAGTACCTGAATTCCGAGAAGTATCAGCTCCGCCCGCGCGACTACTACGGCGCGATCGAACGCGGGGAGTCGCTGGCCCCGTTCATCACGCGGTTGAACGAAATTCGCCGGGCCCATCCGGCCCTGCACCACCTCCGAAATCTGCGGTTCCACAGCAGCGAGAACGACGGCATCATCGTGTTCTCCAAGCGGGACCCGGACTCCGATGACACCATCCTGGTGGTCTGCTCGATGGATCCGCACAACACCCGCGAGGGTTGGGTGCACCTCCGACTGGACGAGCTCGGCGTGGACTGGTTGACGAACTTCACGGCCAGCGACCTGATCTCCGGGGCGAACTACGAGTGGAGCGAGCACAACTTCGTGCGCCTGAACCCATACCAGCCGGCGCACATCTTTGCGGTCCATCGGCACAGCTGACCCCGCGGGCCGCTGCCCGGGACGCCCGGCGAGGGCCGTGCGGCAGGCTTTGCCCCGGGCCCCTGCACTAAGGCAATTGCTCCCCACCCGTGACCAAGATCGTGGTTCCATGAAGATGTGCATGACTGGTTGGTCTGGATCATCCTCGCTGCCGGTCTGGCCGGCGCGGAAGCGCTCTCGCTCGACCTGGTCCTGGTGATGTGTGCCGGCGGCGCCTCGGCCGGGGCGATCGCGGCGGGTGCGGGTGCACCCGCCGCCGTGCAGGTGGCGGTGGCCATTGCCGTGGCACTCGGGTTGCTGTTGTTCGTGCGCCCGGTCGCCAAGCGGCACCTGACCGGGACCGGAACACACATTTCCGGGACTGCGGCCCTGGTGGGTCAGCAGGCCGTAGCGCTGAGCAGCGTCGATGCCCATGGCGGCCGCGTCCGGCTACGCGGCGGCGAGTGGTCGGCCCGGACCTTCGACGAGGTCCAGGTGATCTCGCCGGGGACCGTTGTACAGGTCATGCAGATCGATGGAGCAACCGCAGTGGTGTGGGACTCCCAGCACATCTGATGGACGCACTCCGATGGACGCAGAGGTCATGGGCGCACATCTGATCGAACCGATGAATGTCGAAAGGACCTGGGATGGATCCCATCTTGATTGCGGTGCTGGTGATAGCGATCCTCGCCGTCATCACTCTCGTCCGTAGCGTCCGGATCGTCCCGCAGGCGCGGGCCGGCGTGGTCGAGCGATTGGGCCGCTACACGCGCACTCAGGGGGCCGGTGTCGCCGTCCTGGTGCCGTTCGTCGACCGGCTTCGTCCGCTGATCGACCTCCGCGAGCAGGTGGTCAGCTTTCCACCCCAGCCGGTCATCACCTCCGACAACCTCACGGTGGCCATCGACTCGGTGATCTACTTCCAGGTCACCGATCCGCGGTCGGCCACGTACGAGATCCAGAACTACATCCAGGCGGTCGAACAGCTGACCATCACCACGCTGCGCAATGTGGTGGGCGCCCTGAACCTCGAACAGACGCTGACCAGCCGGGACGGCATCAACACCCAGTTGCGTGGCGTGCTGGACGAGGCCACCGGCCCATGGGGAATCCGGGTCGCGCGGGTGGAGATCAAGGCGATCGAGCCACCTGCGTCCATCCGCGACGCGATGGAGAAGCAGATGCGGGCCGACCGGGACAAGCGGGCCATCATCCTGTCCGCCGAAGGCCAGCGGGAATCTGCGATCAAGACCGCCGAGGGCCAGAAAGCCGCGCAGATCCTGGCTGCCGAGGGTGCCAAGACTGCGGCGATCCTGACCGCGGAGGCCGACCGGCAATCGCGGATCTTGCGAGCCGAGGGCGAGCGCGCGGCCCGGTACCTGTCCGCGCAGGGTCAGGCCAAGGCGATCGAGACGACGTTCGGAGCGATTCACGCGGCCAAGCCCGACCCCGCGTTGCTGGCGTACCAATATCTGCAGACACTGCCGCAGATCGCCCAGGGTGACGCCAACAAGATGTGGATCGTGCCCAGTGAATTCTCCAAGGCCCTGGAAGGCCTAGCGGGCCTGGCCGGCGGCCCTGGCGGGTCTGGGGCCGGCGACAACGTCCCGTCCTGGCTGTCGGTTCAGAGCTCCGGCGGCCCGGCCGCGTCAGGACCTGCCGCCGAGCCCATCGACACCGACGGGTGGTTCGATTCGAATCTGCCGGCTGCCGCGGACCTGCCCGAGGCGGCAGCCATTCGGGCGTCCGACGACGATCCCGATTCGCGTTCCGCCCACGCGGGCCTGCCCGAGGATGACCTGGCGGACAGCTCGGCGCTGCCACCGATTCCGCCCCTGCCGCCGGTGCCACCGTTACCCCCGACGAGCTGATCGGCCGCAGTACCGTTTACTGCCAGGGGCTGTCAGCGCTTCCGGTTCATGGCAGACTCGGGCGTTGAGCCCACCGGCGGACCACGTCCGGAGGGGTCCAACTGCCGCGCGACAGGAGGCATCCGTGACCGAGGCCGTGCAGATCGATCGCGACCCTGAGTGGTTCAAACGGGCGGTCTTCTACGAGGTACTGGTTCGCGGTTTCGCAGATTCCAACGGCGACGGCACCGGCGACCTGCGGGGTCTGACGGACAAGCTCGACTATCTGCAGTGGCTGGGAGTCGACTGTCTCTGGTTGCCTCCCTTTTTTCCCTCACCCTTGCGTGACGGTGGCTACGACGTCTCGGATTTCACTGGCGTACTGCCTGAGTTCGGCACCTTGGAGGACTTCCGGCACTTTCTCCTGGAGGCGCACGCCCGAGGGATCCGGGTGATCATCGATTTCGTCATGAATCACACCTCCGACGCGCACGCGTGGTTTCAGGCCAGCCGCTCGGACCCGGACGGTCCGTACGGTGACTTTTACGTATGGGCCGACGACGACACCCGATACCCGGATGCGCGGATCATCTTCGTTGACACCGAACCTTCCAATTGGACGTTCGACCCGATTCGCAAGCAATACTTCTGGCATCGGTTCTTCTCCCACCAGCCCGACCTGAACTTCGACAATCCTGCAGTGGTCGAAGCGATCATGGACGCGATCAGATTCTGGCTCGACCTCGGGATCGACGGTTTCCGGCTCGACGCGGTGCCCTACCTTTTCGAGCGCGACGGCACGAACGGCGAGAATCTCGCCGAGACCCACGCGGTACTGAAGATGGTCCGCAAGGAGATCGACGACAACTATCCGGATCGGGTGCTGCTGTGTGAGGCCAATCAGTGGCCCAGCGACGTCGTCGAGTACTTCGGTGACTTTTCGGTCGGCGGCGACGAGTGCCACATGGCCTTCCACTTTCCGGTGATGCCACGGATCTTCATGGCCGTCCGGCGCGAGAATCGCTACCCGATCTCGGAGATCTTGGAGCAGACGCCGGCGATTCCGGCCACCTGCCAGTGGGGAATCTTCCTACGCAATCACGACGAGCTCACCCTCGAGATGGTCACGGACGAAGAACGCGACTACATGTGGAACGAGTACGCCCAGGATCCCCGGATGAAGGCCAACATCGGGATCCGGCGGCGGCTCGCACCCCTGCTGGACAACGATCTGAACCGCATCGAACTCTTCACCGCACTGCTGATGTCGCTGCCCGGCTCCCCCGTCCTGTACTACGGCGACGAGATCGGCATGGGCGACAACATCTGGTTGGGCGACCGCGACGGTGTCCGTACTCCGATGCAGTGGACGCCGGACCGCAACGCCGGCTTCTCGACCGCCGAACCGGGACGGATGTACCTGCCGGTCAACTCCGACTCTGTCTACGGCTACCAGGTCACCAACGTCGAGGCGCAGACCCGTAACACCTCATCACTGTTGC